>NC_014551.1:562500-920000 GCF_000196735.1 Bacillus amyloliquefaciens DSM 7 = ATCC 23350 | reverse complement strand
AACCACCGACCTCACGCTTATCAGGCGTGCGCTCTAACCAGCTGAGCTACAGGCCCATCTACCATATGAAAGAATCAAAGTTCCTTCAAAACTAAACAAGACAGGGAACGTTCTGTTTATAAGACCCAAGGTCTTATATTCCGTTAAAATCCTTAGAAAGGAGGTGATCCAGCCGCACCTTCCGATACGGCTACCTTGTTACGACTTCACCCCAATCATCTGTCCCACCTTCGGCGGCTGGCTCCAAAAAGGTTACCTCACCGACTTCGGGTGTTACAAACTCTCGTGGTGTGACGGGCGGTGTGTACAAGGCCCGGGAACGTATTCACCGCGGCATGCTGATCCGCGATTACTAGCGATTCCAGCTTCACGCAGTCGAGTTGCAGACTGCGATCCGAACTGAGAACAGATTTGTGGGATTGGCTTAACCTCGCGGTTTCGCTGCCCTTTGTTCTGCCCATTGTAGCACGTGTGTAGCCCAGGTCATAAGGGGCATGATGATTTGACGTCATCCCCACCTTCCTCCGGTTTGTCACCGGCAGTCACCTTAGAGTGCCCAACTGAATGCTGGCAACTAAGATCAAGGGTTGCGCTCGTTGCGGGACTTAACCCAACATCTCACGACACGAGCTGACGACAACCATGCACCACCTGTCACTCTGCCCCCGAAGGGGACGTCCTATCTCTAGGATTGTCAGAGGATGTCAAGACCTGGTAAGGTTCTTCGCGTTGCTTCGAATTAAACCACATGCTCCACCGCTTGTGCGGGCCCCCGTCAATTCCTTTGAGTTTCAGTCTTGCGACCGTACTCCCCAGGCGGAGTGCTTAATGCGTTAGCTGCAGCACTAAGGGGCGGAAACCCCCTAACACTTAGCACTCATCGTTTACGGCGTGGACTACCAGGGTATCTAATCCTGTTCGCTCCCCACGCTTTCGCTCCTCAGCGTCAGTTACAGACCAGAGAGTCGCCTTCGCCACTGGTGTTCCTCCACATCTCTACGCATTTCACCGCTACACGTGGAATTCCACTCTCCTCTTCTGCACTCAAGTTCCCCAGTTTCCAATGACCCTCCCCGGTTGAGCCGGGGGCTTTCACATCAGACTTAAGAAACCGCCTGCGAGCCCTTTACGCCCAATAATTCCGGACAACGCTTGCCACCTACGTATTACCGCGGCTGCTGGCACGTAGTTAGCCGTGGCTTTCTGGTTAGGTACCGTCAAGGTGCCGCCCTATTTGAACGGCACTTGTTCTTCCCTAACAACAGAGCTTTACGATCCGAAAACCTTCATCACTCACGCGGCGTTGCTCCGTCAGACTTTCGTCCATTGCGGAAGATTCCCTACTGCTGCCTCCCGTAGGAGTCTGGGCCGTGTCTCAGTCCCAGTGTGGCCGATCACCCTCTCAGGTCGGCTACGCATCGTCGCCTTGGTGAGCCGTTACCTCACCAACTAGCTAATGCGCCGCGGGTCCATCTGTAAGTGGTAGCCGAAGCCACCTTTTATGTTTGAACCATGCGGTTCAAACAAGCATCCGGTATTAGCCCCGGTTTCCCGGAGTTATCCCAGTCTTACAGGCAGGTTACCCACGTGTTACTCACCCGTCCGCCGCTAACATCAGGGAGCAAGCTCCCATCTGTCCGCTCGACTTGCATGTATTAGGCACGCCGCCAGCGTTCGTCCTGAGCCAGGATCAAACTCTCCGATAATGGATCACAGACTAAGTTCACTGCATCCTGCAGTAACGTCTGTGTGATCTGCGTCGTGCAGACCTTAGTTTGACTGACTACGCACATTGCTGTGCGATTTATTTAAAACTTTGAATTAACAGGTACGTTTTGTCTTGTTTAGTTTTCAAAGATCATCTCAACCTCATCTCGAGGCGACTTTTTTAGTATAACATTTCAGCAAGTTGCTGTCAAATGTTTTTTTGTTTTTATTTCTCCGCCGCTGTGAGCTTTTTGTTGAAGCGCATCAGCGACGTTTAATAATATAACACGCTTATAAATCAGCGTCAACACTTTTTTTAAAAGAATATCCTCGATGATATACTTCTTGTCCTTTGGTTTCTATTTGGGATACTTCAATAAAGCCTTTTTCCGTCAGGTAATCAAGCATGACACCGAGATCTTGAGTGAAGTGCGCCAGTTCAGGATGCTGAAGCAATTCTCCAAACTGCCACATTTCTTTTTCTTTCATCACTTGAAAAAGATGGGCAGAACCGATTTCAGCTTTTGAATGAATGAGAAAATCATTTGCTAAGAATAATAATTCGAGTCTTTTCTCCAGGCTTTCGTGACTCTCGACAAGTTCGGAATATAACTTATACACCTGCGGCTCAATATGACGGACCTGATTCCAGACTGTCGTTTCCGGATAAAACCCCCGGTCAATCACTTCTATGCGGGCCAAGTGGTGAAGAGCATGCACTACCGCATAATATGCGTCCAGAAAATGATCAGCTTCAAAAAACGCTTTTCCTTCTACAAACCTTCTGATCAGCTTGCCGTACTCCATTCCGATTTTTAATTTGCGCTCGGCGAACGGGAATGTGCTGAGCCGGTCAGCAAGCTCAGCTATATATTCATTGCGGTCAAACAGCACCTTGCCGTTGATGATCCAATCTATAACTCTTCTGTTTGTCCCCAGCAAAATCCATTCCTGAAGCAGAGCATCCGTTACAATATGTAAGGAAGCGGTTTTGTGTTCGAATTCATAATGCTTTATAAAAAGAGGCTCTTCAGCCTGTTTGACAATGACAAGCATGACCGCATCAAAGTTATCTGTGATGGATGATGCTTTGCTCCTTCTCTCAATCATAAGGACGGCCAGCGTATCGGGATGACTTGCTCTTTCTTGGTAAATTGGACGGAGAAGATTGTCCATTACGATTCCTCCAATGCGATTGTTTCACTAGCTATTGTTTCTACATTTCTATGATAAAACATGAAAGTCCTTTTTTCTAAACACATTGCACTATTATAACAAATTTCCTTTCGGCTGCCATATTTATTCTTCCCTTTTCTTACGAGAACATGAAGAATATACCATCTGTTTTGTGCTATAGTTAAACCAGAGGGGGATGGACATGGCGAAATACTCAAGCAAAATTAATAAGATCAGAACGTTTGCGTTAAGTTTGGTTTTCGTTGGGTTTATCATTATGTACATCGGGCTGTTCTTTAAGCAGTCTGTTTTGCTTGCCAGCTTGTTTATGATTCTCGGCCTGCTGTCGATCGGGCTGAGCACCGCCGTTTATTTTTGGATCGGCATGCTGTCCACAAAAGCGGTCCGGGTGACGTGCCCCGCCTGTGAGAAAGAAACGAAAATTCTGGGCAGAGTGGATATGTGCATGCATTGCAGAGAGCCGCTTACATTGGATAAAGGGTTGGAAGGCAAAGCGTTTGATGAGTCTTATAACAAAAAAAACAGTGTGAAATAAACAAAGCTGACCGTATCAAAGCGGTCAGCTTCGTTTAATGGTTTTCTTTTTTGGAGCATTCTTGGCAGACACCGTAAATCTCCAAACGATGGTGGCTTACCTTAAACCCCGTTACGTGAGCCGCAAGCTGTTCAACTTCGTCAAGCCCGGGATAATGAAAGTCCACGATTTTTCCGCAGTTTTCACAAATGGCGTGATAATGGTCAGAGGTGACAAAGTCAAACCTGCTGGACGCATCTCCGTACGTCAGTTCCTTTACAAGCCCAGCTTCCCGGAATACACGCAAATTGTTATATACTGTTGCGACACTCATATTAGGGAATTTCCCTTCCAAGGCTTTATATATATCGTCCGCTGTCGGATGAGCCATAGAGTCCACGAGATATTCCAGAATGGCATGACGTTGAGGAGTAATCCGGACTCCCGTATCCTTCAACGTGTCTAAGGCTTCTTTTAATTCATGTGCAGCCATCCGTCATGCACCTCTCTTCTAAAAAAGATTCTTACTTTATAATGTTTATAATTAGTGTACATCTTTTTCCGGTCTCCTGTCAAATGTAATCTGAAGAAAACCCCGTGATTTCAGCATTTGTCCATTAATTTGCCGCAATTTGTTCCAATTCGCGAAGAGCCTCCGCAACATGATCTTTCACTTTTACTTTTCTCCACTCCTTCACAAGACGGCCTTCTTTGTCTAACAGAAAGGTGGATCGCTCGATTCCCATATATTCTTTCCCAAAATTCTTCTTCAGCTTCCACACGTCAAAAGCTTCCGCCAGTTTATGCTCGTCATCGACGAGGAGCTGGAAAGGAAGATCGTGTTTCTGTTTAAATTTTTCATGTTTGTCACGGCTGTCAGGGCTTACTCCGATAATGACCGCATCAAGTCCCGCAAAACTTTCGTGCTGATCACGGAAATCGCATGCTTCCGTCGTGCATCCGGGTGTCATGTCTTTCGGATAAAAATAGAGCACGACGTACTTCCCTTTAAAATCCGTTAATGATACTTCTTCTCCGCTGTCGTTCAATAATTCCATATCCGGTGCCGCTTGTCCGATTTCAATCGTCATTTCTTATACCTCCGGGTTTTTTATTAAGCGTATCCAATTCACGTTAAGATTACAACCGTTATCCCCCGCTCTTTTCTGGAAGCAAGAACCGTTGTGCTCGCAATGAAGCATGCTACAATAGAACATGATGTAAGGAGATATTAGGAGGGTCATTTTTTGTATACAAAATCAGTTGAACTTCATAAGGAAGCGTTAGAACATATCGTCGGAGGCGTGAACAGTCCGTCCAGATCCTACAAAGCGGTAGGCGGCGGTTCACCAGTTGCGATGGAAAAAGCGAACGGCGCTTATTTCTGGGATGTAGACGGGAATCAGTATATTGATTATTTAGCGGCTTACGGCCCGATTATTACCGGACATGCCCACCCGCATATTACAGAAGCGATTACAAAAGCAGCTGAAAACGGCGTACTGTACGGGACTCCGACCAAACATGAGGTCACTTTCGCCAAAATGCTGAAGGAGGCCATCCCGTCACTTGATAAAGTTCGGTTTGTGAACTCGGGCACGGAAGCCGTGATGACAACGATCCGGGTTGCACGCGCTTATACAGGCCGGACAAAAATCATTAAATTCGCCGGCTGCTATCACGGCCATTCTGATCTCGTGCTCGTCGCTGCGGGTTCAGGACCGTCCACACTCGGCACCCCCGATTCCGCAGGTGTGCCGAAAAGCATCGCCAATGAGGTAATCACCGTTCCTTTCAATGACATTGAAAGCTACAAAGCCGCATTGGACAAATGGGGTTCGGAAATTGCAGCGGTCCTCGTCGAGCCGATTGTCGGCAATTTCGGCATCGTTGAACCTGAAGAAGGCTTTTTAGAACAGGTCAACGAATTGACCCATAAAGCGGGCGCGCTCGTCATTTATGATGAAGTGATCACGGCGTTTCGTTTTATGTACGGAGGCGCGCAGGATCTTCTCCAAGTGAAGCCTGATTTAACGGCGCTCGGAAAAATTATCGGAGGCGGCTTGCCGATCGGCGCTTACGGAGGCAAAAAAGAAATCATGGAGCAGGTTGCTCCGCTCGGCCCGGCATATCAAGCCGGCACGATGGCCGGAAACCCGGCATCCATCTTATCAGGCATCGCCTGTTTGGAAGTGCTGAAGGAAGAAGGCGTTTATGAGCGGCTTGATCAGCTCGGCGCCAGACTTGAGCAAGGCATTCTCACCCATGCGGAGACACATGGCATTACCATCACCGTCAATCGATTAAAAGGCGCGCTTACGGTTTATTTCACTGATGAAAAGATCGTCAATTATGAGCAGGCGGAAAATACGGACGGAGAAGCATTTGCCAAGTTCTTTAAGCTGATGCTTGAGCGCGGCATCAATCTCGCCCCGTCGAAGTATGAAGCTTGGTTTATAACAACCGCACATACTGAAGAGGATATCGACGCCACTTTAAAAGCGGTTGAAGATGCGTTCAGACATATGAAAAATTAACTGCCGAAACAAGCGGGAGCCCGGGGCTTCCGCTTTTTCTTTTTGTCCGATTTGTGAGATAATGGTTTTTTCAAAAAAAGACCTTGAATAATTAGCACGATCCCTGTATATTACTTTATTGTTTAGCAAATCAACCGACAGGGAAATGTAAGTGTCAGCCGTTCGTTCGGCACATAATTTATTAGAGAAAGGAATGCACGCACAAACCAATGAAACTTGGTGCCCGCATTTTTAAAACAGGGATTGCGATTACGCTCGCGCTCTACTTAGCATCATGGATCGGACTTCCGTCGCCGATCTTTGCCGGGATTGCAGCTATATTTGCCATACAGCCCTCTATTTACAGGTCTTTTCTTATCATTATTGATCAGGTGCAGGCAAATATCATCGGCGCTGTCATCGCTACGGTATTCGGACTGATTTTCGGACCGAGTCCGATTATGATCGGACTGACCGCAGTGATTGTCATCACGATTATGTTAAAACTGAAAATTGAACACACCATTTCGATTGCGCTCGTGACGGTTATCGCAATTTTGGAAACACCGGGAAACAGCTTCCTGACGTTCGCTCTGATACGAACAAGCACCGTTATTTTAGGGGTGCTGTCTTCTTTCATTGTGAACCTTGTGTTTCTTCCGCCGAAATACGAAACGAAGCTGACTCATCATACGGTTGAATATACCGATGAGATCATGAAATGGATCAGGCTGACGATGCGCCAGTCTACGGAGCACTCGATATTGAAAGAGGATATTGAGAAGCTGAAGGAAAAGATGATGAAGCTTGATCATACGTACCTTCTTTATAAAGAGGAAAGAAGCTACTTTAAGAAAACGACGTATGTAAAGTCACGCAAGCTTGTATTATTCAGACAGGCGATTATTACGGCGAATCGGGCGCTTGATATGCTGAAAAAGCTGCACCGCTATGAAAATGAGATTTATCATATGCCGGAGGAATTTCAGGAGACGCTGACAGAAGAAATCGATTATCTGCTTCATTGGCACGAAAGAGTTCTGATGCGGACAGTCGGCAAGATTAAACCGCATGATGACGATGCTGAAGAAAGCATTAGATATAAACAGCTTTTGACGAAGTCTTTCTTAAAAAACCAGCAGAACTGCGAAGATGAACTGCTTGATTACAATATGCTCAGCATTATGGCTGCGGTTGCGGAATACCGCGAACAGCTGGAGCATCTCGATACGTTAATCACGAGTTTTCAGACATACCACCCGAAAGACAGCGAATTAGAAACAGACGATGAGTAACCCGGTGCTTCAGCAGAACCGGGTTTTTTGTATAAAAAAACTTATGCCGCCAAATCGGACGGCATAAGTTTTTCGGTCAGTTTAAATTCTGGATCGTAAATAAGTGTCTGTACTGGCCTTCCCGCGCCATTAATTCCTCATGCGTGCCGGTTTCAATGACGGCGCCGTTTTCCATAACGACAATTTTATCCGCGTGCGTAATCGTGGACAGCCTGTGAGCGACGATAAATGTCGTCCGGTTTTTCGCAAGCTTGTCCATCGCTTCCTGAATGTAGTGTTCACTTTCAAGATCAAGAGCGGATGTCGCTTCATCCAAAATTAACAGCGGCGGATTTTTTAAGAAAACACGGGCGATGGAGATCCGCTGTTTCTGTCCGCCTGACAATTTGACGCCCCGTTCGCCGACTTTGGTCTCATAGCCTTCTGGGAAGCCCATAATAAATTCATGGGCATTTGCCGCTTTCGCAGCCGCAACCACCTCATCCAAAGACGCTCCCGGTTTACCGATGGCGATATTTTCACGAATCGTCTCACTGAACAGAAATGTATCCTGAAGCACCATTCCGACTTGATTGCGGAGGCTTCTCGCTTCATAATCGCGAATATCGGTGCCGTCAATGAGCAGGCTGCCGCCGGACACATCATAAAAACGCGGTATAAGGCTGACAAGTGTCGATTTACCGCCGCCGCTCATCCCGACGAGTGCCACGGTTTCCCCTTTTGTCACCTTTAAAGAAACGTCCCGCAAAATCGATTCTTTCCCTTCTTCGTAACGGAAGGAGACATTTCGAAATTCAACCTCGCCTTTAATGCCGTCAGCTTTTACCGCATTCGGTTTATCAGTCAGTTCATACGGTTCGTCGATAAATTCAAATATGCGGTCCATTGAAGCGATCGACTGGGTCAGCGTCGTCGATGAGTTGATCAGTCTTCTGACCGGATTGTACATTCTGTCAATGTAGCCGACGAACGCAACCATCGTCCCTACGGTCAGCGGGCCGTTTATGACAAAATAGCCCGCAAACGCGATAACGAGCAGCGGCGCCAAATCCGTAATGGTATTTACGACCGCAAACGTTTTGGCGTTCCAATTCGTATGACGGATCGCTTTGTCAAGAAAATGTCCGTTCTTTTCATCAAAATTGGCTTGCTCATATTCTTCAATCGCGAAGCTTCTGATAACGGGCATTCCCTGAACTCTTTCGTGCAAATGCCCCTGCACCTGAGCGAGTGCCTGAGAGCGCTCGCGTGTCAGTTTCCGGAGACGGCCGTAAAAGTATTTCACTGAAATGCCGTATAACGGGAACAAAATGACAGAAATCAATGTCAGTTTGACATCCAATGTGAACATAATGCAGATGACGATCAGCACTGTCATCATATCAAGCCAGATATTCATCAGTCCCGTTATGACAAAGTCTTTTGTCTGTTCGACATCATTTATCACCCGGGAAATGACTTCGCCCGTTCTCGTGTTGGCATAAAACCGCAGGCTCAGTTTTTGAATATGGTCAAACAATACTCCCCTGATATCGTAGAGCACCCGGCTTCCCGTCCATTGCGCGAAATATTGCCGATAATACTCTACCGGGGGACGCAGAACTAAAAACAGCACGAACATGATGCCCATAATCGTGAATAGTGTCGATGTTTTAGCGCTTGCCGTTCCGCTCCCTTGAATAATGTCATCGACCACGTATTTTAACAGAAGCGGGAGAGCCAGCGGGATGGAGAATTTTATGATACCGATTAACACTGTGATAAAGATTTGTTTTTTATAGGGTTTTACAAATTGCATATAGCGTCTGATTACGCCCACACTTTATCCCCCTCTCTCTTTAAGGCGTGTGAGCCCATGTGAAAAACCTGTTGACACCCCAACAGGTTTTTATTGTATTCTTTATTTTGTATAGCGCAGATACCGTTCATACCACATATCAACAAATTCAGGAGCAAAAGGGCCTTTCCGCTGATGAATCCAGTGCAGCAGCGTATTCAGATACTCCTTCAGAATGCTGTCGATCTCTTTAGGATAATTCATTGATTTGCGGTGATCATCGTATTCATCCTCGTCCAGAATGTTATATGTCATATCCGGAAACACTTTGACATCCAAATCGTAATCAATATATTTGATGGCCTCTCCGTCATAAGCGAACGGCGAGCTGATGTTGCAATAATAGTGAACTCCGTCATCTCTCAGCATTCCGATGACGTTAAACCACTGACGGGCATGAAAGTAGCATATCGCCGGTTCTCTGGTCACCCACGTCCGTCCGTCGGATTCCGTCACCATTGTCCGGTCGTTAGCTCCGATGATACACAATTCCGTACTTTTTAAAATCGTCGTTTCGTTCCAAATTCGATGAAGCAGCCCGTTATGCTTATAGCTGTGAATTTGAATCGTTTCTCCTTCCTTGGGATATCCCATATTTCTCCCCTACTTTCTGTAAAGCCCTG
The DNA here is from genome assembly GCF_000196735.1 of Bacillus amyloliquefaciens DSM 7 = ATCC 23350. Classification (GTDB taxonomy): domain Bacteria; phylum Bacillota; class Bacilli; order Bacillales; family Bacillaceae; genus Bacillus; species Bacillus amyloliquefaciens. The sequence continues at coordinate 910,311 of NC_014551.1, read as the reverse complement.
CAGTCAATGCAGCCGCAATTGCTTTCCGACAAGTCTTTTCACTATTATAACGTTACGAATTAAAAAATGAAAATAAAAGAACCACTCCGCTTCCGGAATGGCACATTCATTTCTGCACATAGGAAGACGGCTTTTCCGTGCTGCGATAAGACTGGATGACTTGCTCTGTCTGCCTTTGGAATAACTCCTGTATGCCGGCCAGATCTTTTCGCTTTGTCGCAATTTCGTCCTGTACATTGTCCAGCTTTGCATCTCTTTCCAGACTGATGAGTTCCGCTTCCACCTGCCGGCAGCGGTCAAGTTCTGACTGCAGCTCGAGAAGCTGATCCATGATCTTCATCTGTTCACTTACAAGCTTTTCAAACTCTGACATCGGGTTCCTCCTTAGGCTTTTAGGTTGATACTACTTACCATTTCGAGTTTCTGCCGGAAAACCCTTTGACTCATTCTGTAGAGGAATCACAAGTTTTGTCGTTTTGATAAAAGAAAAAAGCACTTCCACCCGAAGATGAAGTGCTTTTTTGTTTCAGTGATTAGCTGTTTTGTTGTTTGTTTTGCTCAGCAGATTGGTTTTGCTTTCTCACCTGCTGCGCATCAGTTTCACTGCCGAATTCAGTACCGTATTGACCTTGGCCGGAAGCTGATTGCTGGTTTTGTTTTTTCACCTGCTGAACGTCAGTTTTGCTGTATTTTGAGTTTTCCATTGTTATCACCTCCACGCAATTTAGAATGCGCAGGAGACGATCAGGCTATTCATCTTTTTAAAAAAACTTACACGAGCAGAGAGCGTCCGCCGTCAATAATGATGGTCTGACCGCGGATCATGTCCGCTTTTGAAGAAACTAAAAACTCCACCGTGTCGATCATGTCTTTAATTTCGACCATTCTTCCGGCCGGCGTATTTTGACGGGCATCTTCAAGCAATTCTTCTCTGTTAGGGAAATGCTTCAGCGCGTCTGTATCAATCGCTCCGCCTGAAACGGCATTCACGATGATATTTCTCGGCGAAAGCTCAACCGCCAGATAACGGGTTAATGATTCTAAAGCGGCTTTTGAGACACCGACCGTCGTATAGTTCTCAAGATAGCGGATGCTGCCAAGTGAGCTGATGCTGACGATGTGGCCGCCTCCGGTTTTTTCCATCAGCTTTGCCGCTTCCTGGGCGCAGAAAAGCAATGCTTTTGCGTTAATATTCATTGTCCAGTCCCAATGCGTTTCTTCAAGTTCCATGACCGGTCTCAGCACGCCTGAAGCCGCGTTATTGACGAACACGTCGAGTCTGCCGAAGGCTTCGTCGATCTGACGGAACATGTCTTTGATTTTTGCCGGCTGGCCGACATTGGCTTTAACGACGAGCGTTTTGACGCCAAGTTTTTCAATTTCTTCAGCTGTTTCTAACGCCGCTTTTTTACTGCGGGCGTAATTGATTACGATATTGTAGCCTTTTTCCGCGAGTCTGATGGCTGCTGCTTTCCCGACGCCGCGGCTGCTTCCCGTGATTAATGCGCATTTATTTTGTTCCATTTTTCCTCAGCTCCTTGCTGCGTATAGTTCTTTTCATTCAACAAACAATAAAAGCATTACCTGTTGAAAGGGGTCTTTTCATATGTATGTCGGACGTGATATGGGCGAATTGGCCATGATGCCAAAAAAAGATTGGAAGGATTCAGAGCTCGCCTATTTCCATCATGCCTTCCAGCAAATTATGCCGTATTTAAACGAAGAAGGCCAGTCCAAATACCGGGAGCTGATTCAGGAAATTGAAGCCCGGGGCGGACTGAAACGGAATGAGGCGGATTACGGCCACGGCACACGCGTCAGCTATGACTGACGCTTCTTACCGGCGGCCGCCTTCGTCCGCCATTTTCCAAATCTTTTGATGGGAAACGGGAAAAGCGTATTCTTCGAGTTCCCCTTTTGTGACCCGTATTAATTCTGATGTGTCCGACACTTGTTTTACTTTACCGAAAAAGACCGAAATATTCCAGACGAGATGAGTGAAAACATGTTCTACGATGCCTTCCAGCTCTCCGATTTCAGCGGTTGCTCCCATTTCTTTTTCTAAAAAGGCTTCGAGCTGCTCTCGTTCGGTTTTGGTTCCTTTTTGGGTTTCGGTATTCGGAAACTCCCACAGATTGGCGAGCAATCCTTTTGGCGGCCGTTTATGAATATAGACATTGTCTTGGTCGTCTGTCAGCACAACGGCGGCCATTGTTTTTACTCCGGGTTTTTTCTTTTTGCTTTTAACGGGCAGCTCCCTCTCTGTCCCTTCTGCAAATGCCGAGCAGTGCTTTTGCACGGGACACAGCAGGCAGGACGGAGATTTCGGGGTGCAGATGATCGCGCCGAGCTCCATTAAACCCTGATTGAATTCAGATGGTTTTTCATGAGAAATGAAAGCTGATACCGCCTGTTCGAAAATCGTTCTGGTTTTAGGTTTTGCGATATCGTCCCATATGGAAAGAATTCTCGACATGACACGCATCACATTGCCGTCTACGGCGGGAATCGGTTTGTTGTATGCGATGCTGAGCACGGCGCCTTTTGTATAAGGGCCGACGCCTTTCAGTCCGCCGAATTCCTTTTCCTCAGCAGGAACGATTCCGCCATACCGCTCGTGCACTTCCTGTACGGCGCTTTGCAGATTTCTCACACGGGAGTAATAGCCTAACCCTTCCCAGGCTTTGAGCACTTTTTCCTCATCGGCCTCAGCAAGCGCCGAGACGGTCGGAAACTGCTCAACAAACCGCCGGAAATAAGGAATGACGGTTTCTACCCGCGTCTGCTGCAGCATGACCTCTGACACCCACACCCGATACGGGTCCTGATTTTCTCTCCATGGCAGAATTCTTTGTTCTCTTTCGAACCATGTAATTAAGTCCTCGCGAAATTTGTCTATATCTTTTTGTTTCATTTTTTCTTCAAGTGCGTTCATATCTTCTCCTCAGATGTTTCGGGTCCCGCTTTTCTTGACACTGTATTTTGGTGTAAACTAAGGGCACGTTACGATAATATGTTACATTAAATAGAGTAATGCCGATGCTTATTAAATGATTATTTCAATAATCAAGAAACCCTATTATATCAGTGTTCCGATGTTTTTTTAAGTGTACTATGCTTTGTAAATTATAGTATAACACCTTAAACATTTGGGGGGGATTGGGGGATATTGGGGGGATTTTAAGAGGACAGGCGCACCATATTGCCCCCGATTAATCACAAACATAGAACGCCATGAGCGCAAAAAAAGCCCTGTCCGGGGCTTTTGTTTTTTTATGTGCCTACTGGTCGCTCTGCTAATTTTAGAGTACCCACCGGGCGCTCTGTTATCTTAACATCTGATGATGCTTGATTAATCTTGACTACAGCTAAACCACTTAACGTAACGAAGGTTAGGGCTGCACAAAGAATAATTTTTTTCAATTATAATCCCTCCAGGTGCCTCATTTTCTTCTCGGCTAAAATAGCATGTTTAGAAAATTCAAGCGCCTCTTTAAAGAGTCCGTGCTTCTCACAGTGTTCTGAAATAACCAAAGAAAGATCAAAAACGCTATCAAGGTCATTTACTTCATATAAATAAGAAATACCACCTCGACAAGTTTCAATGCTTTTCCTCTGATCCTGCTGCAGAAGTCCGTAAATAATCTTTATTTTAGCCTCATACACCTTATTCTCTTTTCGTTCAAAATATTCCTTTGTCTTTTTATAATAATATGGCATTTTATTTACATCCCCAATTTTATAAAGCTCTTTCAAAAACATATACAGGGAATTTATATAATAAACCGAGTCCAGTCCCTATATTCTTTATTCCTGATGGCTTTTTTCAAGGCATTTATACAGTCTTGGGAACGATTTGCTGCAGAATATGTAATACTTAAATTATGATGTATTACTGCGGTAAATAGTGAATCGTGTAGAACTCTCGAAATTCTGATTGCTTCTAAATAACTTTCCTCCGCTTTTTCGTAAAGCCCTAAATCAGTGTAATTTTGCCCGACAACCATAAGAGACGTGGCAAGCTTTCGTTTATAGCCTTCGTTCTCTCTATAAATTTGTATAGAGTCATTGATATAATTCAAAGAAATTAGACTCTGCCGCAACATCATATACATAGCCGCCACTTTCGAATAAAATTCTGCCCGCTCTATACAATCGGGTATATCCTTCAATTTTTTCTCTGCTATTTTAAACAAAGTAATTGCTTTTTCAAAATTCCTTTTGTGCGACTCATATAACGCTTCAAATAGAAAGAAATAATATTCAATCATATGATCTGTTTTTTTTATTTCCTCAGCGTGGTTTTCATTAAAATATGAAAGGGGAGGAGCTTCCGCCCCATTCACCTGATACAAAAGCATTTTATGCCTTTCTTCCAACAAAGAATAATACATCAAAACTTCCTGATCCTCTTCCATTTCATCAAACAATGGTTTGATCTCTTCGAAATATCTCTCAGCAGACTCAGCGTCTTGTTGTTTTATCGCGATATACCAATCATTTAATATATTTGCAACACATTCAGAAGCCAGTTTACTCATACGATAAACCCCTCTTTCTACAAATATTCTAAATTTCCCCAAACAATATTCTAGCATATCTTTAACATAAAATGTCATGAATAACATTTATTTTCGACATCACGCAAATTTCGATTTCGACATCACGCAATTTCAAAAAAGGGCTATTTACCCGATTTTTCAGAAGGATATTATAGTGGACTATTTCTCTCTATTGTCGAATTTACAATCCACAATTCCCATTCACAAATAATACCAAGACCAGTATAATTTGGGTTGTATCAAATTTACAGAAAAGGAGTTTTTAAGAATGAACATGAAAAAAAGTATTATTTCTTCAATCGTTGGGGTTTCTTTGTTATTTGGTGTCTCGACTTCTGTTCTTGCAGCAGAAAACCAAAGTAATCAATTTGAGGCTTCAAAATCTTATGTTCCATCCACATCTGTTGACGAACTTAATTCTGAAACTAAATTTGGTATAACTGACGGAAGTAACCCCGGTGAAGTTAGTGCTCAAGGATCAAAAAAATTCACAGCTGCTACCGGAAGAACTCACGTTGATCAAGAAGGCCTTAGATTTTACGGTGACGCAACAACTATTCCTTCCTCTTTTGTGGCTGCAGTTTCAGTACATGGCTATTTAGGGAAAATCAAACAAGGCGCTAAAAAACCTAAATGGACTGATGATAAGTTTAAAGGTAAGTCTTTAACTCGTTCTGCTGTTGCAGTTCATTTGGGGGAAAATAAAAAGCTTGGCGGCATTACTTCTGATAAAATCATTTGCCAAGCAATGCATACTGTAACGACCGGATTTGGTACATACTCTGCTGAATCTGCCGATACATTAAGACCTATTTTCATTTAATGATTAATCCATTAAGCGGCCATTTAAATGAAATGGTCGCTTAATTAGAGAAAGGAAATAAAAATGAAATATAACAAAGCTTTCCTTGCTGCCATTCTTCTACTGCTGTTATCTTCTTGCTCGGGTACTAATAGTGATAAAGTTACTAATACAGAAAAAGAGAATAACCAAGCTCAAGAGGAGCCACAAGACAAGGGGGAAAACATTATTAGATCAACAAATTTCGAAGTGAAAAAACCTTATATCATTGATCGAAACCGATTAAAATACAAAACGGATGAACACGGCAACTTTAAGGGAGAATACATATACCATAATGAAACAGACGATACAGATGATATAAACATATCAGTAATCTATGAGGGTAAATTGAAACCAATAAAAACATATCAAATAGCAGTACCCGGCCATTCATCAAAAAAAGTTGATATAGATTTGAAAAACGTACCTTCTAGCGATCAATTAGTTTATATCCTGACTCAAACCTCAAAATTCGATTTAAATGCGGAAAAAGATTTGAAATGGAATCGGAACGCTGATTATGTAGCACCTTATTATTTCAATTTAAAATCAAATTCCACAAAAGCAGCTATTAAAAATGAAGATAATAACGAATTGATTAAGCCAATACACACCAAGAAAGTTAGTGAAGAAGATAAAGAAGGTAGGTTAATATATCTTTCTGATAAAGAAGGAAATCGCATTGAAAAAGTCGATCAAGAAAATATGTATATTTCTCTTGTGAACGCTGAGGAGTTTAAATTAAAGGGTTATTTATATAATTTCCAAGGAGATCATTATAAAAATTTCAAAATTAATAAAAGCAACAAAGATTCTTTTTTGTATGAAATAGACCCTCAAACAATTCAAACCTTTAAATTAGAGCTTGAAGATTTTAGTCATAGTTATGTACGGTTCATTTCTACCGCGTCCTATCCAAAAAACGCCTATAAAGATTCTCCTTTTACTCCTAGAAAAATAATGTACTCTGGTTTGTATGTATTTAAATAAATAAAATTGCCCTATTCTAATAAATTTAGAATAGGGTTTTTTAAATTACTTCATCAATGTTTCAAGTTTGGCTTTTGTTTTCGGGCCGTAAATGCCGTCAGCAGTTAACCCGTTCATCAATTGAAATCGTTTGACCGCATTTGCTGTTTTTGGCCCATATGCGCCATCAATTCCATTGTTCGGTGCTCCTTTGTCCGGATAGTAATAAAGAGCCGCCAACGCTGTCTGTATTTGTTTTACGGCTGCGCCCCTGATTAACGGGTTTGTGACTTTGAAAACACCATCAGGCAGGGGAAATTTTGGTTTATTGTTTGTTTTGGGCTTTGCTGCAGCCTTCTTTTGTGCGCCGCTTTTCAGCTCGTTATCACTCTTTATATAAGACACGTTCACGTATCCATGGAATGTCTGACCTTTTGAATTGGTGTACTCAATATAGCCCCATCCGTTCACAGTTGAACCGAGCTGATATTTTACAATCGTGCCATTCGGCAGGGTAAGCACCATAGAAGAGCCAGCACTTCGTTGTGTGCGCAAAACAAGCCCATCCTTTGCCACAACCGTATTTTTAATAAATCTTCCCGCGTCTGTATGAGTAACGGTTGAATTCGATAGCACAGGCACCGTTACAACCGTGCCGGCCATCCGCTTGTTAACGTGGGCTTTAAAATCGGTAAATCCCTGTGACCTGCTCACCCACGGCGCCGGGCAAATTTTGTGTGTAATGTCATAGTGCCGCACGATGTCATTGATCGGATCAAGTTTAAACTTCTTGCATAGCTCAGCGCAGACTTGTTCTGCACGGGCAATGGTATCCGGATGGAAAGTGCCGTTCTTTTCAATGCAAAGCTCCACGCCGATAGATAAGAAATTCGCATTCGGCTTCAGCGCCGCGACACCACGGTAAGGCTGCCCGTTGACGAATTGCTGAACGTCATTCGCATGATAGGCCACCTCATTCAACGGAATGATGCAAATAGCCTCTGTGCGATCGACAAAGATATGGGCCGATGCAAACGTCTGTTTTTTCTCAGATAGATTTCTGTTCTGTGCGGGGAGCGTTTGACCAAAGTATCTATAATGATTGGCAGCGGGCGCGCCGGGGTTTGCCGTGTAATGGACTACCAGTTTCTTCACGCCGTTGTTTTTGATTCCCGGCCGCGTCCATTTGTTAATATCAATATATTGGTTTCTGAATGATGACATAAAAATCTCTCCTATTCTGTTTTGAAATATAAAAGAGGCTGCCGAACGGCAACCCCTCATTTAATGAGTTTGTGGTGTTTCAGAATGGCTTTCTGTTTATTGCCTTTCTCAGTCACGTAGTTATTTTTAAACCACGCTGTCAACGTTGTACCAATTGTAAAAGCCGCCGATCCGACGGTATACAATCCATTCACAAGTTGAGTCACCTGGCTGTCTGTAATCTCTAGCGGAGACTTTCCAAACATCAGCATTGTTTGGTTAATTAATGCAATAAAAAGAAGCACAGTCCGAATGACCGTACCCCTGTCTCTCATATTCAACATGAAGAATCCTCCTATTTTTCAATTTTCATTTGAATTTCGTCCAGCTTATCAATGACAATTTCATATTTATCACTGAATCTTGCTAAAAGCTCATTTTGAGAATCAATTTGCCCGTATAACTTCGCCTCCCGCTCTCTGCTCGTTTTCATGACATAATACAGCAGGGAGCAAAATAACACCGCAAACGGCCCCTGAGTCATCAAATACTGCATGATATCCATTTCCATTGTTGACGTCTCCTTTTTGACAAAATAAAAACACCTTTAGGTTACAGGTGCCGTTTCATTGTTCTTTACTTGTTCACTCTCAGTAGTGCTGCCAGTTGACTCAGAAGACCCGGCCGAGGGTGTGGCATCGCCTGCCGTTTCCGTTGACTCTTCTCCGTAATCCTTTCCGGTAATCTCCTTAAATTGATCGGGAGTAATGGCGCCGCCTTCCACACAAAATGAAATATCAAAACCCCATTGATAATAAACCTGTGCATCTGCATATGTTGGAAAATTCATGTGTTACTATTCCCCTTTCTGTAATGTCATGACTGCTTTAGTCAATTGAATAATTTGATCTTGCATTTGCTTGATGGTTTGACTATCCGTAATGTGCTGCTGCACAAGGGAAACAATTTGCTCTTGGGCCTGCTCCATTGGGCCGGGCGTATTCAAATCATTAATGACGGGATTTTGATAATCCGGGTTAACAATCAGTGCACCATCAGATAATTTGTAACGGAACGGATTGGAAATAAATTCAGCCGTGGCAAATTCATCCGATATCTCAATTGCTTTATCCAGTTCCCCCACCAATGCATAAGCTGCTACTTCGTTGTTTTCATTTAGGACAATTTGCAATTAAAAGACCCCCTTGATACTCGAAATATAGATTTCGGGGTTACTGATTTCCATTTTTTCAGTATCCAGCGAAAGACATTCTGTAACAACTAATGTCTTTCCGTCCGTGTACTTCAGTCTGATTTCATCTTGATACATGCCTTTCCCGTTGCTTTTTAGGCCGGCATTGTTGATATAAAAAACAGTATCGACCGGGACGGGGCGCTGCGTCGAAACATAGTAATAGTCCGTTTTAAAATGGACTTCAAAAAGGAAATAGCTGAAATTAGAAATATCGGCAGCCAGTTTAATAGTATCCCCCGCTTTCGCGCTCCCTGAAAACAATAGAACTGGTGATTTTGACACCCAATTACGATAGGCTCCCTGATATTTTTCAATATGCCAATCAGATCCCTGCAAAGTCACTAAACCATTATCCTGATCACTGAAAACTGCAAAAATAAATCCATTTGCATTGTCGCCGTTTAATTTAGGCGGCAGGTTTTGAGTTGTGGAATTATACCAATAAACGCCGGTACTGATAATGTCATGAATGTCTGCTAAAACAACGGGTGTTGTATCCATTTTGTTAACGATAGCTGTATCAATCTTTTGTTTCATTTCTCCAAGATCAGCGGACACGCTTTTTCCCAAATTATCAACTACGCTGTTGAATTGACTAATTTGATCATTGAGGGTTCTCATATCATTTTCATATTGGCCGGTGGTGACAATATCACTGTTTTGAATTTTAGTATTAAGCGTGTTTAATTGCTCTTGCAATGATTGAATCGTTGTTTTAGTGCCCTCTATGATATTTTGTGTTGCGTCCTGGTCTGATTTAATTTGTTCTAAAAAGTCTTCATAGGCTTGTTTGAGCTGCGCCTTCAAATTTTCAAAATCAGAAATAAAAGAGACTGAATTGATACCCATTTCCACTTTGTTCTCAAGCACTTTGATTTTAAACTCTAATGTGGTGTCTGTCTGACTGTCTCGGCTCACTTTAAAGAATGCCTGTTCATATTCCCCCATCGCTGCAAATGCTTGGTAAGGGAACACATAACGAAAAATCCCGCCCTGGGCATTAAGGACAATACCGCCGTTTGTATCAATAATATGCGTGCCGTCAGGCTTCAGCCCTTCGAAAGAGACAGTTTTCCCGGTTAGATCATAAGGCGTACCGTTTGATATGACTGATACCGTCACCGCTTTTAAACCGCCGTCCCCCACTCTTCCAATGATAAGCTGCTGGTTAATTTGCTCTAAATGTGCCTTGCTAATATCAAAAACTAAATCTTGATTTGCCATGTTTTAAACGCTCCCTTATCCGTAGTAGTAAAAATAATTCCGGCAAATTTCTTGGAAAATAATTTGATGCCCGATCTCATTCGGGTGCAACCCTTCTGACATACACATCTTTCTGAATGCAGGATTGTAAGGATCAAATAAATCCGTATAAAACATGTCAGCATACGGGACAGAAAGCAGCGTACACACTTCCTTTTGTGCATCCACATAGTCGGCCAATGTCAGGCCCAATTTGTTTTTATCCGTATCCCGGCGGACTATTTTTCCGTTTGTAATCTTCGCTTGTCGTGTGGCAGTCATCACGATGATCTTACAGCCTTTATTTCTCATACGGAGCTGTTGAATGACTTGATAAAAACCGCCGTAGAATTTTGTAATGTCTTTTTCGTCTGTCCCTACATCAATGCTGTTACACCAGTCATCATCCGTTCCCTGTACAATGACAACATCGTTCCCGGACGTTTTAAGAGCCTGCTGATAGATATTGTTGTTTCCGTTATTGCTCATGTTAACGCCACTGACAGAAAGGTTTATGACCTCGGCCCCCGTCCGTTCTTTCAAGATATCCCCAAAGCTGTATTGAGCGCGTAGCCCGTGGGCCACACTATCCCCCAAAATAGCGATTTTCTTTGCGTTGAGCAGATTGCTTTTCTTAATAAAATCAACACTGATATGGCCGCTGTCGGTGATATTTAAAAGCTGATTTAACTCATTACTATTTTGTGAGTATGCTGTTTCCGCCGCGATTCGTTCCGATAACGTGGCGTGTTTGACGTTTTTACTGTCTGTTTTCGCCTGTTCCACTTGCTCCGTAACCTCTAATGGTGACATTTCGGGAGCAATTAATGACCTAATTTCCTTATACATTTCCTCATTATTTTCTTTGATCTTTTGCTCAATTTCTTTCATATTACTATCGGATTGAAAATTGTTTAGAGCATCTTCAATCTTGGTGAAATTGCTATCTAGCGCATCACGAAACTCACCACCAAGACTTGTTGGTAAGTCTTTATTTAACTCAATCATAAATCTTCCCCTTTCTTCATCACACTCAATGTACCATCATCATTTACACCAATGAGAAACGCTGTCCCATTTGGTGACTTTAATTCCAATGATTGTTCACCGAGCTGCATAGTCTTTTGTTTGTCTTCATCTGTGTAATCATTTTTAGAAAGTGTATATCCTGATTTTTTATCAACTTTACTATCTAAAGCTAATTGAGTAGCCGTGTTGATATCATCGGGGTTAAATCCAATTACAGCGCTCATATGTGTTTTAGGGTAAAACGGAACATTCTTCGAATCCCTCAACTGCACAATATCAGTCATTTACCTCACCTACTTTTTCCAAGATCAATCTGGAATTCCAAGTGATTGATACAGCATTTTGGATATTGTTGATAATCGTATTTGTCTTACTCGATTTCTGATATGCTAAGTTAGCCTTTTTAGAAATTTGTTGTTGAACGGATAACATGTCCTTTTTAGCATTACTTAGTGTTAATTCAATTGGTTTAGAATCATCAAACGGACTATCCTTGATCCCAACAATCGGAACATCGACATCTAATGCCATAGGCTCTATTATAGCCATCCAAACCTCCCCAATTTGCGGAGTGTCTTTCCCATAATAGTTGAGGGTGAATGTGGTTTCAGGTACATCTTGAAGTGCCTTAAGAGCTTGCTGATCTGTATACTTTTTTGTTGTTGCATCTGTGTCCGTTGAAAGATCAACCGGTTCACTAAACGATTCCCCAAACCTTGAAACATTGGGTGACGTGTATATGTAAGGTTCAAAGAAATAGTTGTCATGTTGGTCTTTATAAGGGTAAACCCAACACATTGTGCGTATATTTGTTTTGTCTAATGACAAGTTAATATCATCCGTATTGTACAACCAGCGAAATTGCTTTTGTGTCAATTGCTTAAAGTTGGCTTCGTCCATAAAGATTACTTTTTTATTGTCCGCCTTAATAAAACATTCAAAGGTATCTATTAGGGTATTGATAAGAGTTACGGAATCAGAGTTTCCGAATTCAGTAATTTTTTTCTTAATCTTGAACGTGCCTTTGATTTCATAGGTATAACCATACTTGTTTCCTTTAAATAAGTAATCAAGATACTCAGCCAACGTGTGCTCAGGTTTACTTTCTTCGTCGTAATCAGCATCCAACACATCTTTAGGTCTTATTTTCTTTTGAATTTCAAAATAAACATGAGTTGCTGTAACACTAAGTGTTTGAGAATTCCCGTTTACTACTGGATTAATTTGTTGTATTACAAACTCTTGTCCATTGACAATTAAAGACGCATCGTCACTTTGAAGAAGATTAAACACAAATTCGTTGTGTTTTGTTTGGACTATGTTGAATGTTACTTGCCAGTTAGTTAAATTGGTTTCAACAGTCCGTTCAAAGTCTGAAAACCCTGTAACAATTTCTTCATAATCTTTAGTCTTAACTAAAAGGATTTCCATAAAGAACACCTATAAGTAAAGGAATCTTGTATTAAAAGCTATTACTGGGTTTGAGCAACCTGTAATTAAAAATTGATTCCAACCTTTAGCAAGAGTAATGACACCATGATTTGTGTCACGTCCACATCTCGAATTATTCAAATAGGGATCAAACCCATCTAACAACAAAGCATCTGAAGCATTCATTTCTTTATTTAGTTTAAAGACATCGCCTGTAGTTTTGTTTGTGATAACAGGTTTACCTACACAAGTTAATGCAATTTCTAACATGTTGTATTTCAAAGGATTAATTGTAATATCCGAAGCATTGAACACTGAAAACTCACTTGTGTTAAACACATATGACAGTTCTTTATCTGAAGGTAAATTCATACCGATTTGCCAGGATCCATCATTAAAAACAAATGGTGCTTCAAGAGTGGTTTTCACTGCTTCCCTAAAACCCGAAGGCAAATCAAATTCAACTGTAAATGACATATCAACCATGTTAATTCTGGTCGTTTCATATGGTTTCGCCAAAACTCTATATCGGATCCCAGGCATTAACGATGTTCTAATATGGTATGCTTCTCTTTCAAACAGGAAGGCATGAATAGCTTTACACCCTAATTCAAAATCAAATAAATCCCTTCCTTTAAATAAAAAATTGGCGCTTACTGTACGAGCACCATAAACTGCTTTACCGGCTTCAATTTGACCATCTAGCCCCGGATTAGTTAAATAATTCTGGGTTATTGATGGAGCAGATACTGTCATATCTAAAAACTGCAGACCACGTAGGTCTACAGTTTCAGATAAAAGTTGCTCTTTTCCGTTTTTCTCAACTATTAAATCTTGAAGTATACTCACCTTTAACCCCCTTGCATGTAAGAATTAATCCCTAGAGCATTTCCGTTTACTTCATTCAAGAATTTGGCCAACGTTTTAAGAATATTCCCTTCGTTGGTATTCATATTTTGTCCTATGGCTGATTGTAACAATTGATTAGTTCTTTCTTGAGAGAACAGTATCTTGGTAAGAAGGTCTTCAATCCTATTAGTGTTAGACTCAGACTTCTTATTAGGCAATTGTTCAATTGAAGCATTTGCCATCTTTTGCAATCCGTTTATAGCTGCCGTTCCATCTATCGGGATAATATTTTTTGTGATGGAATCCGAGACGTGAAGGGCCGCCCGCGAAACGTTGCTGATGCTGCCAGTCAGACCATTCACAAGACCATCACCAAAGAAACCCATAAGCCGCACTGCAACACGAGAAGGCGAATGAATGTCTAATCTCTTCCGGATTGAATTTTCGATATTGTGTGCGATTTTCTCGGCAGCAGATGAAACATCCTTTTGACTCTTTTTCAACCCATTTACAATTCCGCTTACAAAATGGCCGCTGAGTGTTATCCCGGTGCTTTTATATTTTTTATTCGCCGATTTCATGGCATTTCCCAACGTATTTACGGCATCATTCACGCTTGATTGATATTTAGCCTTTGCTGTTTTTAAAGCCTTGTTAAGATCAGTTTTCGCAGCCCCGTATGAGGTTGTGAGATCACCCAAAGCATTTGCTGTCTTGGTCTTTTCCGAGTACGCTCCTTTGTAAGACTTCCAGTCACTTGCAGACAGGCTCAACAATGCCTCTACGTCTGCATTTGCGGAAGGCCCTTGTTGCAGCAGTTCATTAATCATCTTTTTAGAGGCGCCGCGCCGCTGTAATTTCTTTATATTCGATGTGAATTTTTTATAAAGAGAATTTTGTGATTTAAGATTACGCAGCAGGCCCACCCCGGACACTTTCGATTGTTCCGCCTTATCAAACATTGCAAAAGTCGTGTACGCCGTGTTTCTGTTTTCATTCAAAGCCGATTGATACGTTTTTTTCGCATCTGCCACCGCATTGTTATATGTTGTTCTGATTGTTTTCATTGTGCTGTCAAACTTATTAATTGCGTTGCCTATCGCGTTATTATAGGAGCTGATTTGCTTTGCAATGGCTTTACTTGACGCACCAATTGCCGCAACAATGCGGTTACGTTGTGTCGCTGTTAATTTATGATTCTTTTGAATGGCTTCAAGTCGTGCCCTTTCGGTTTTGGCTGAAATTTTCCCGGCCCTGTAATCTGTAATGATCGTTGAAATGCTGTCAGAAATTTTCTTACTGAGTTCAGCCGCTTTTTTCTTTGCCGCTGCTGCAGCCTTTTGTTTTTTTGCCTCCTTACTCAGTGTTTTGTTGTTGGCCGCCGGCCGTGTCACATACTTTATAATGGTTCTCGTTTTTGTTTTCTTTGAGGAACCCGATTTTGTTGAATGACTTTTGGGTTTTTTCCGCCAATATCCTTTTACGTAGGTTCCGTTATCTCGGTAATAGCCATCAACCCAAACCTCATTTGTCCCTTTCGCAAAGTGCCCCACTTGCTCTTTAAACGCTTTAATAGACGGCCATACTTTCGTGCCTTTTGGTAGGTTTGCGAAAAGAGTCGGCACGTTCGGACTTACACCAAACCGGCCCTGTGGCGTTAAATATGGTTCACGCTGCCCGCCGTCGCCCAAAACTGCCGGGCCGCCGTTATGATGATCCGTACCGGTAGCATATCCGATGTATTTACGTCCATGAGCCAGCGCCTTAATGCCGGGTACATTCGCGATCCCGTGATACCTTGATTCAATATATCCGATTGCTGACGCTACCTGGTCTATCGGGTTCAGCCATTGTTTATGACCAGCCTTGGCATAAGATGCAAACGTTGTTTCAATCATCTGCATTAACCCGGCAGACGGATGACCGGCCCGCCAGTTTGAATCCCATTTGTTCACATGGGAACCGGCTGTGCCACCGGATTCATGTATCGCTATTGTCTCTAAACCTTTTTCCCATGCGGCGCCGCTTACGCCTGCAATCTTCATTCCTTTTTTTACCCATGATTTCAGGGAGCCGGAAACCTTCACATCGCCAGTATCAATGCCGCCGGATGCAAAATCAGTCAGTTTGTCTTTCACGCCGCTGATAATCTTTTTAATTATCCCTTTTCCCATATCAAGGACGGAGCCGCCCAGCTTCCCAAGCGCGGAGCCGGCGAATTTAGAAACAACCGTATTTAATAATTTCGTCGGATCGGATAAATAATCATAGATATTTGATCCAATGTCTTTAAGTTTGCTCCAGCCGCCCTTAATAAAGTCTTTTGCAGAACCGAGCCAAGTTCCAATTGAAAATTTCGGCAGTGTCCCGCTTTTCATTAATTGTTCGGTTTTGTCACCGCCTAAAATTGACGTACCTCGCGGTAGATTCATGACGGTATCTGTGTTTGGAGATAGGGCCATTTCCCCGTTTGGAAAACGCATTAATTCATGTTTACCACCATCACCAACATGAGCAAGCCCGCCGGCGAATGCGTTCGGATCACCCTGCCATGTTCCTTTTGCAAAGTAAGGAATATGTTTCAGTTTAACGTCGTCGATCGTTGGCATATCAACTTTTTTAAGAACCCAGTTTACACCGCCAATGACGCCATTTGTTACACTTTCTACGCCATCAATCAGTTTATTCCCTACAAAAATCCCGGCATTTCCAAGCGCTTTAGCTCCGCTTTTAATCCCGTCAGCCATTTTTCCGGGCAGTTTCTTAAAGAAAGAAATAATATCCCCGCCGACTTTAGAAACCTTTTTCCACATCTTCCCTAGCGTTCCGCCTGTTATTTTATTCAAGAAATTAAATCCGGCCTTGAAATGTGATTTAACAAGCTTCACGCCCTTTTTAACAATGTCTTTAACATCGTCCCAAAGTTTGTCCCATCGGCCATGAAAAAAATCAGAAAAGGTTTTTAGAATGCTCTTAATTAATTTTGTTGCGCTGTTAAATTCGTCCTTTATATCCCCCCATGTATCGCCAAAATGCTTAGACAATCTTGTAAAAAGCTTTTTGCAGTATTTGACCGATGAAGAAAAAGCTTTCTTCACGCCCGACCAAACAGAGTCAACCACTTTTCGGAATCCCTTAAAGTGTTTATACGAATAGATAACTGCAGCTACAAGCAGGCCAATAGCCGTAATAACAAGCCCGATGGGATTCGCTTTTAAAGCAACATTTAATACTCTTTGAGCGACCGCCCATGCTTTTGTTGACGCTGCCGCGACCCTTTGAGCTGTTGCCACTGCAAGTATTTTCACTTTTTGTGCAACCCAAATACCCCCTGTTTTCGCAAAGGATAGAGACGCTTTTGTCATTGTTTTTATGCCTTTTGCTGTAGCTTTTGAAGCTACACCAATACCGACAATTGTTTTTTTGATACCAGTAGCAGCAAGACGAGCCGTCCATTTAAAAGATTTTCCGATGGCCTTACCGGAGGCAGTAATCCCCCGGCCCGCAGCCTTAACACCTGACCACGCCAGTTTTCCAGTCCACTTAAACGCTTTGCCGATTCCTTTTCCGAAAATCTTAATTAATGAGCCGGTTTTCTTCACACCGCTCCATACCAGCTTGCCCGTCCATTTGAAGGCTTTTCCGATCCCTTTGCCAAATATTTTAATAGCTGAACCGGTCTTCTTTACGCCGCCCCATGCCAGTTTTCCAGTCCATTTAAAACCCTTGCCGATCCCTTTTAAAACTTTGTTGGTCTTCGTTCCTTCCAATCTTGCATTTTTGAAGAAGGTAAAAGGTGATTTCGCAACAAAGGAGACGGCCCGACCTAAACCCATGAGGCCGGACGTTGTAATGCTGATAGCTTTAAACACAGCCCCTAAACCAATAGCAAGAGGGGCGAATACTGCAGTCAGAGCCGCAACGGTACCAATTGTTTTCTTTGTTTTGGGTGACAGATTTTCAAATTTCACAAGTAATTTATTAAGATGCTTTACAAGCGATGTCACAGACGGCAGCAGGGTTGCTGATACTTCCATAGCAAAGTTTTTGGATGTTTCTTTGAAAATATCAAGCTGTTTTTTCCCTGACTTCATCATGCGGTTTGTAACGGTTCCGGCATAATCCGTCTTTTCGGCATTCTTGATTTTCGCAGAAAACTTGTCCAGGTGCTCCCCTGATTCCGTCATTAAGGCGGTAATAGTAGGAAGAGAAGTCCGGCCAAACATGCGGGAAAGTAAATTCCCTTTTTCCTCGGTTCCCATTCCTTTTGTTTTTTCGCGCAACTGTTCCACAATTTCGGACAATCTCAACAAGTTCCCGTGTGAGTCACTTGTTTTAAGGCCAATGTCGTGCATTGCATTAGCTGCCTGTCTTGACGGCTTAACAAGGCTAGCCATAACTCCACGCAGGCCAGTACCGGCGGACGTTCCCTCCACGCCGCGCCTTGACATGACTTCAAGGTATGCTGCCATATCTTCCATTGAGTAGCCGACGGATTTAGCATAATCCCCTACATAGTTCATGGAATAGCCCAATTCTGTGAATTTAGCCGATCCATGATCCGCCGCGTAAGTCATGGCGTTTGTAACTCTCGTCGTGTTCTCGGCCGTCTTTGCCGCTGACTTTGACTTGTCAAAAAATTGCTCCATGACGTTCATAGAAACTTTTGTTGTTTCTTTAAATTCAGATCCCGCAGCCGTTGACGCTTTAATCATTTTTTCAACCGCAGCAATGGCTTGCCGGCCGGTATCACCCTTACGGATCATGGTTTCATACGCATCACCGATTTTTTGGACAGAAATACCGTATTTTCCGGATAGCTCCGTCGCTTGCTTTTCCATGTCCTTTGTAATCTCTCCGGCCTCTTTCGCAGATTCCCCGTCAGATTCAAGCAAGGACTTAATGTCCGTCATTTTCCGTTCAAATTCAACGGCCTGCTTTGTTCCGTAAACAAATGCCCCTCCAATGCCAAATGTGGCTGCTGTCATTGAATGGCCGGCACTCGTTAATTTATCGCTGGCCCGGTTCACAGAATCCCTTAATTTGTTGACGTTATCGCGAAACGTTAAACTGAGTTTTGAAGAGCTACCCACTTGCCTATTGAGTGTTTTATACCGGCTGACAGCAGATGCTTGTGCCGCTTCCAATTCCAAAATGGCTGTGCGTTGCTTTTTGGTTGCGATATTGTCGGCGCCTTTTTTCTCTATTAATTCCTGTAGTTTCAGCTTTTCTTTTTCAATAAGCTGGTTACGTTCCTTAATCTGATTTCCAAGGCCCTTGTATTCTTCTTTATTGGCCCGGAGCGCTTTGCCCTGGGATTTGAATTTGTTGATCGCTGCCGTTGTTTCCCTTGTTAATAAAGACAGGTTTTCCCGTACAAGGCTTGTCCCTCTCTTTTGATCATTCATAGCGATCTCAGTATCTTTCAATTCTTGACGGTAAAGCGCCTGCCTCCGGGTTGTATTGTTGATTTGATTTGCGTAACGCATAGCCGCTTCGCTATTCTTCCCATACTTTTCAACGGCCTTGTTATACGATTCTGTCAGCTTTTTAACTTGTACGTCTTGTATCTTGATCGTCCGGCTTAATCCGTCATACTTTGCGCCCAACATGCCTAATTGATCCCCGGCATTTTTGAAAATTTGAAACTCAGCTTTCCATTGGCTGGTAGATGCCGCAACAGTGTTTTTAATAGCTTTTAAACTTTGCGTTACTTTTGTTCCATCTAAACCAACTTTAATGACAACACCCTCGGCCATGTTCTCCCTCCTTTCTTACGTAATCGAATTAAAGAATTCTTCCCCCGTCATCACATGCGCGTCTTCCGATAGCACATCTAAAAGGCCGTAATAATCTGCTTCGTCGATATCACGAAACGACCATCCGGCCTCCATCAAATTTCTATACATTTTTTTAAAGTTTCTGAGGGCCTCGGCTGCTGTTACTCCTGTGCCTTTAGCGCTACTTCCTTTAAGCCCTCTTCCTCGTTTCCCATGACGATATCCATAATCCCCTCAATTGTTCGCATAAGTTTACGTGCGTCTATTCCATCATAAATAGAATCCATCGTTACTTTTTCATCACTGAAAACATCGGCAACGAACGTGACCATTTTATCTAAACGTACCGCCTCTGACAGATTTTCATTTTTATCCATTTCATCCTGCAATGCCAACGCTTCACGTACTTTACGACTAGATATAAACCCCTGTTCATAGACTACTTTTTCACCTTTTTGATTGAGTAATTCGATTCTTAACATGTTCATTTCTCCTTTTCGGTTTCAATTTTTCGGATTAAAAAGAGGCCGGGATTTCCGGCCCTGCAAAGTGTGATTTTATGCAGCTTGTGTATCAGAAGGACGGATAAATTTTTCCCATGCTTCCTGTGAAAAATCTTTATCCCCCTCGTTTGCTTTACCGTAAACCAGCCCGTCAGAAGATCGGGCAATAAATTCCCCTGAAATTTTATCTTGCGCCGTTTGTACGTTTGCATCATTTGTCTTTAGATCGGAATCCGGCGCGCCGAACATTCCTTTTAACAGACCAACATGGAGCTTATTTCCGTTTATATCAGATGATAAGCATTCCACAGACACAAACGGCGGCTGCGTATCCTTTCCAAGCTGATAGATGCCGTTTACTTTTTTCATACCGGTAATTTCCGCCATGCAGTCATCCGGTAAATTATAAATAGATAGCTCGCATTTCACATCTCCGGTGCCTTTTGCTGAAACATCAATCGCCATATTTGACGCGTAGTTTTTTGTTTTAGTCGGTGCCAGCCCCGTGATATTTGCCTCAACAACCCCGTTTTTATCTTGCTTCCCATCCAACACATATTTTTTATCTGTTGCTTTTTCGTTTTCATCTAAGACGGTAATAACAATAGATTCAAAACCCACCGTTGCCATTCATCATCATTCCTTTACTTAATTTTTTGTATTAAAAAAAGCCACTGACTGCAGTGACTAATTCACACTTGTTTTTTTGAATTTTGCCGTTAAATAGAGCTTTTCAATATCCGGATCAACGGATATGTAACTCTCGAAAGAATAAAAGCCGTTTGACTCAAAGTAATCATTTAGTAAGTCGTCATATTGTTCAGCCAAACTGTCGTCATACTCATACCAAATTTGTATTTGCACAGACGTTTGAATTTCTCGACTAAAATTACTTGCATATCCCGCCCTTTTGTTGAGAATATGACTTATTTTCACAATGGCGTTCTTTGCATCTTTTAAACCCGTGCCGTCCGGGAGGATAACCGGAACCGTATGCATAAAAACGTAATCTTCATTAATCATTAACGGATTGTCCTGGGCAGTGAGAAGGTCATAAGCTTCAGTCAGTAAGCTCATAAACCGGCAACCTCCGTATCAATGACGTGCTGCATGGTTGCTGTTACCGTCTCCCTTGTTTCTGCCACGGTTTTCTCCGCGAAATGCTGCGGCGGCTGATGAATTGTGCCGTCGTTTACAAAATGGGATCGCCAAGCCGTATCCTTTCCATAGCCAACCGTTACCTCGCCCAATTTGTCAGGCTTTGAAATCACGATATCGTCACGCATATGTTTAAACTCATGGGATTCCCCTGTTTTAGCCTCAATTTGCCGCTGTGCTTTCCATTTCCGGTCAGATTCATTTTCGTAAGGGGTATTTACCTTTAAAGCTTCTTTAACGATCATAGCGCCCGCTAATGTCGCTTTTACGCCTCCGCTTTTTGTCCGGTAAGCCACTTTACGGAGTTGAGCATCTAAACCGGTCATATCTACTTCCACACTCATGTTATCGCCTCACAAATGATGGTTTTCCATTCGTAATTAACGGTATCCGGTTCAATGTCTACGATTTTGTATTCTGTTCCTTTATGGGTGATCGTCATATCATTTGTAATTTTAAAAGGAAGATTTTGACGAACAACAAATGTTATTTTGTTGGCAATGCCTTCCCCCAGGTTATTAATTCGATCTTTTAAGCGTTGCCGCCACACCGCGGCCCAAACCGTAGCAACCTCAACCGGCCCCATTTTCGGCACCCCGTTAATTTTGGTTGATTTTTGAACATTAAACGTAATTCGCTCGTTTAAGTCGCCTGTTTTCGCTATTGGCACCGTTTTTTACCTTCCTTCTTGTTTTTGCAATTGTCGTAAATACTTGCCTTTCAACTGTATGATAGAGGGCGTAATCCCAAATGGGATATCACGCACCTCTACGCCGTTTGAAGTAGCAGACCGGTTTTTATAATAGTGATCCACCAATCTCATAACTGCTACGTCAAAAATAGGGTTATCATCGTAAAAACCAGCAATCTTATCCCCTACAGCAGAAATAAGGGTGTCAGCCGCAGCCTTAATATATTTCTCCAATAATTTGTCATCAGCGTCAGTATCGATCCTTACCGCCGCTTTCACCTCGGACAGAGATACTGCCATTTATCTCACTCCTTTACCCTGCTGTTGTTGCGGATGCTGCTGGCGTTTCATCGGCAATACCTTTAAAGCTCGCAAAAACAACCGCTTCCTCATCCCACAATTTCACGTCAAACCGGTCAATAGCGCGGATTTTGGTTTGATCTTTTTCAAAAGCGCCGGCGCCGATATTTGTCATCATGATAGAAAGCTGTTCCCGGTCAAATAAAACCACAGCCTCTTTTAAATCACCAGCAAATAGAGGGTAAATAGGCGCTTTATCTGTTCCGCCGTTTGGTAAATATTTGTCTGAAATAACCTTGATTGGCTTATCCAATAACATTAATTCTGTTGGGTTCTGCGGGTTCGGCTGTAGCAAATAACGGCCGAATGCACCTTTAACCTTGTCCAAAACATTAAAGCCGCTTTGATTTGTAATAAAAGATGAAGTCAGTTTGATAGCTGGATCGAGTTTCACATTCATAACGTCTTTGATATCATCCACATTTGCAACGGTCTTTTTCTGTGCATCAGGCAGGCCGTTTAATACTTGGATAATTTTCGCATTCCGCGTTGCTGTTGATTTTTTCGCCAACCAATCAGTAATCCACGCGATAATTTGTTCCGCCGACTCTTTTAATAGTGTGTTAGTAATGGTTGAAATGCCCGCATACCGCTGAATTAAGTATCTCAGAATGCTTGCAGATGGATCGTCATTCTCGTTTATTTCATCGCTTTCATTGTCGATATTTTTAAACGGTGTTACATCGCTTAATTTTTCAATATTTCGGCTTCCTGAAAGGGACGTTACCGGCACCACATTAACGTATTGTTCCAGGGCATCAAACTGACGTTTTAGTTTGTTGACCGCAGTTTGGATATCTTGCGGGATCGTCAAGCCAATCCCTTCCCCGTTTTCATCCAGTTTGGTAGTCACGGCCGCGCTCGGTCTGCCGCTCAATAGGTCTTTAAAATCTTTTATAAATTGATCTTTTACATCCGCTGCCGTAGAAGGGATATACGGGGCCTGTTTCGCTTGTTTAATAGCTGCTTTTTCGGCTTCTTCCATCTGTTCTTTTGCAATGTCTCGTTTCGCCTGAGCTGCTTGTAGCTTTGCCTTTAAGCCCTCGACTTCCTCCGCGGTTACTTCATCGTCAACAAGTGCAAGCTGTAAATTGTGTTGTGCATCAGAAACCCGCTGCCCCGCATTAATCCAAGTATTTTTTAGGTCTTCATATGTCATCGTTTAAACTCTCCTTTAAGAATCTGTAATTTCTTATTCAGTAATTTTGGTTGTTTCGCGTCTATAGATTCAGGTTCTTTGAGTGCGTGCGGCACATTTCGATAACGAGAAAATAATGCAGAGGAAACGCAAGCTGCCGCTTGGTTTGCTGCTGTAATTTCATCCGCAAGACCGTAAGAAACGGCTTCACTAGCAGATAACCACGTTTCGTTATCCATCAAGGAATCTAATGTTTCCTTTGTCAATTTGTCGCCCGCTTTTTCAAGATATGACGCTTTCATTGACTCAGAAATTTTGTCAAGGACATCAGCCTGCTTTCTCATTTCATTGGCGTTTCCCATCGCTATTGTCCACGGATTATGAACCATCATCATAGCGTTTGAGGGCATAAAAATAGCGTCACCCGCCATTGCGATGACACTTGCGATTGAAGCAGCTAACCCATCAATATATACGTTAACGAATGCTTTATGCTGTTTGAGCATGGAGCAGATGGCCACGCCTTCAAATACAGAGCCACCGGGCGAATTAATGTGTACATTTAAAACACTCATATCTCCCAAAAGGTCTAAATCCTGCTTGAATGAGGCGGCTGAGGTATCTATTTCATCCCATTCATAACCGCTTGTGACCACTTCGCCTAAAATAAAAACATCCGCGCTGCTGTCACCGGATGCCTTCATACTCCAATACTTATTTTTCGCCTGATTTTTTTTCATTTTTGCTTTCACCCCCTTTACGTTCAGAAACCGGCGTTTCGATTGGGTACAGGTCGCCGCTAATCCATAATTTATTAGCGTTTTCATCAGGATCGGGTGGCTGCCCTTCCTCTAATCTCACCTCATTGGGGCGCATCCACGAATTTCTCACTGCCGTTTGATAGTATTTTTGTCGGGTCTCTGTATCACCGCGCAGCAGTGAGTTGACAATAAAAGTAAACTTATAGCCTCTTCGCTTTTGATCCGGTGTCAAAATCTTTTTGTTCAGCTCTTCTTCATATTGTTTGAGGGTAGGCATCAGATTGTTTGTTACAAATTCTAAATTAAGCTGCTCTAATGATGAAAAGCTGGATGTATTATCACCTAAGAAGTGCTCAGGCACGTTGTACACCATAGCAACACGGGATCTTGTCACTTTATCAATATCAATCAATTTCGGGTCTACAACTTGACGCTCAACCCGTGTAATTGTGATCCCGCTTTCCTCGACCAGCAAACCGCCATTATCTCGATAAAATCCCGCTATTGCTTTGATATGTGCTTCCTTTTGGTCTTCATCTAAGCTTCCATCAAACCTTACAATAAGCCCCTCATTTGTGCCGTTTAATTGATTCATAGATATTTTTCTTACTTCGTGATCATAGTCAATCGTGTTCTTTAACAAGTCAATTGGGTTCATCCCCATAACTTGACCGAACCGCGCATGTTTAAAATGGAGCATTTCACTATAATGGACATACATTGTTTGTTGATTCGGTGCATTATCAACGGAGGAAACGGCGTAATACAACTCACCAGACGTTATATCAAGCACTGGCTCACAACATCCCGGCTTTACAAGGGCCATATCAACAATTTGCCCGTTCACATTGCGGAATAACTGAACAAAAGCATTCCCCTTTAAATTCCGGATTGTTTCAATGTCTCTAAAAAAATCGAATCGGGTAAAGTATCGCGGCCCATCCCTCAGCAAATTAAAGCCGGCACAATCAGACGGCTGCTGAAAATTGTCATCAAATAATTTTAACGGCAGACTAGCAAACGTATTTCCCAATCGGCTCACTGCACTGAATATCGCTTCGTTCATATCTGAAGCGCTGCTAAAATAGTCACCTTGGAAACTCATGTGATGCGTAACCGGTTTTTGAAACGTAACCCGGTTAAAAAAACGTTTAAAAATCTCCTTTAATCCCAAAGCCTCACCCCCTACATGTTTTTTAAATCGGCAACGGAATAATATTTCACTTTCCCGGACTTTTTCGGCTTGATTATCATAGGAATTACAAACGTATGGGCCGTTAATGCCGCGGC
The DNA here is from genome assembly GCF_000196735.1 of Bacillus amyloliquefaciens DSM 7 = ATCC 23350. GTDB lineage: Bacteria > Bacillota > Bacilli > Bacillales > Bacillaceae > Bacillus > Bacillus amyloliquefaciens. The sequence continues at coordinate 885,246 of NC_014551.1, read as the reverse complement.
CACCCCGTCTATTTTGCGATTCTTGGATTGTTTCGTAGGCATCCAGTTATTATTGCGATCTTTGACCATTCTTACATTGTTCAGATACCAACGGAAAAGCTTGTTATTGTTAAAAATAACCTTCCCGTCTAACATCAGTTCTTTAAAGTTCTGCATTGGGCCACCAAGCGTTTTAAAGCCTTGAATTACTATTTCCGTTTCAAACCCATGTTCTTCAAGAGCTGCGTTTAAAAATAACGCTTTGGACTTGTCGTAACCAATTTTCTTTATCTTGTACAGCTTAGATTTCTCAATAAACCAATCCAAAACAACCTCGTAATTGACGTATTCAGCCTCCGGGATAATGGTCAGATATCCTTTTTTCCTCCATTCATCTAACCGCTGTTGATTATTGTCCCGGTTATATCGGGCTTCTGGTATCCATGAATGAGTTAAAAAGAATATCTCCCCGTTATCAAGCGGAAATTCTAAACAAGCGCTGGTAAAATCCTCAGTTTCGGACAAGTCATAACCGCCGACACATTCCCGGCCCTTCAGCAAGTCAATGTCAATTTCTTTGTTATTTTTATTGATCGTAGCAACATCAACAAATGACAGTTCATCCACATCACTGAAAATATTAAATTGCTTTGTTAACCAGTCGGCCAGCTCCTGCGGGTTTTTCCTATCCTTTTTGTAGTCTGTCACGAGGTTTACAAAGTCCATAAGGCCAATGTTTGGATTGGCTTTTATCCACATCCGCGGATCGTCCGCCTCTTCCGGCTTGTCCAGCTTCGCCAGATAATAAAAAGTCCGTTCGTCTAAATCATCTTCAAGGTTTTCAAGGCATTCTTTTCCCGCCTCAAAGAAATTCATTAACGGCCCATCTAAAACGTAGCCGGCAGTCGTGATATAAATAATTAATGGCTGCTTCCTCATACCCCTTGACTTTTTCATGACATTGATTAGTGCATAATCCACATATTCGTGAATTTCATCAAATACAGCAAAATGAAGATTTTCCCCATCTTTATTATTCTTTTCCGCTGACATGGCTTGCATTGTGCATTTCATAGTTTCGTAACGAATCTCACTTCTTAAAGCCTTAAAGCGTTTGTCTAAATATGGGGAATTCTCAATCATGGCCTTTGATTCATTGAACAGAATAGATGATTGTTTTTGTGAATTAGCCAGAACGTAAACATTGGCCCCGCGCTCTCCGTCAAAACCCAACATGTAATTAGAAGTACCTGAGATAATCGTTGTTTTCCCGTTCTTCCGGCCAACAAAATCCACGGCCTCACGGTATTTCCGAATTCCTGTATCTTTATGAACCCATCCAAAAATGGAGCCGATAACAAAATGTTGCCACGGCTGCAATACAAGTTGATCATGATCACCTTTAGAGGGTTTACATTTCTTTTCTATAAAGCGAATAGGCCGGTGTCCTTTTTCTTCATCAAAAACCCAAGGAAAATCATCTGTCCCCTGCCGCTCTAAATCTCTCATATGTCGTTTAGCAGCTAAGATATTTTCTTTTGATGCCGGGATTGATCCATCTATAAGCCGTTCTGCGTACCACGTTGTCAGTAATTCAGGATAAGGCTGGACAAGGATGCCGCCCCATGATTGTTGTTCCGCTTGATAATCAGCCCACCACTTGGTAAGCTCCGAGTAACTCATTTCAAGCAAGGGTTTAGAAGTCATCTTCTTCCTCTTCTTCCCCGCTCTCTAACTTAATTGCTAATTTTACACGCGCTGCCGGCGACAAGCCTAAATCTGAACCATACGCCCTCAGTTGCGCTGCCATATCTTTTTTACGCATAATAAAAGGGTTGGGCTTACCATCAACCCACAACCCATATTTTTTAATCTGCCTTTCAAATGAAATGTATTGAGAATACGCGTCACAATAAAAGGCTAAATGTGTGATATCGGCCTCATTGATCAATTCCACTTCTAAAAGAAGCTCGGTCAGCCGTTTAAATTCCTTTTTAGCAGTAGCAGACAACCAGGAAGGCGGCTCGATATTTTCGGCCCTCATTTTCATTTTCTCTTCATTTTCAATACGTTTTTCTAATTCGGCTTTCGTATAGCGGCTTTTATTGCCGTCTAATAATGTAAGTTTGGCACTTTTTGCAGGCATAGCCACCGTTTTCACCCTCTTTCGAAAAAAATTCATTTTCACCCTTTACAAATTGCGGCCCCCGATATACGATAAACCCAAGAGCATCAAGGCTTCGGCCGGGATGCTCTCTTCTGTTTTTCCGGGGCGAAAAATCTTCAAAATCGAATTTGTTGTATAGGAAGGGGCATACCGTTGTTTGAAAAGCGCATTGCCCCATGTTTAAAGGGTGGGGGGTATGTTTTAGCGCTTTTTTAAATGATTTCGTTGTTCCCGTAGAATTTGAAAACATTTTCGTTGCGTTTTTTCTTCTTCTCCCCACCGCTTCTTTCCGGGTGCTCCCTGTTGTGGCACTCTAAACAGATCGTTTCAAGATTATCAAGATCAAACGCCCGGCTTGGATCATCCCTTAGTGCAATGATATGGTGAACCGTATTTGCCTCCGTTATCAATCCACGACGCCGACACTCACAACACAAATAGCCGTCCCTAATCAGAACGACTTTCCTTACTCGCTTCCAGCGTGCTGTATTATAGATTTTGTCTAATTCGTTACGTTGTCTTGCCATGCTTATTCCTTTTCTGATTTACCTGAACAGACTACACACGATAAACAGAAGAACGTGAGCGCAATAAACCATGACGTTTCAAATGGGTGCGCATAAATTGTTTCCATGCTCTATCTCCTTTACTCAATATAATAAAAGCTTCCGTGGATAGCGGCTTAGGTGTTGGCATCCTTTCAGCGCATACCTCAGATTCTTTCCTAATTCCTCAAAGGCTTGACCAATTGTTTTCATGTAATCCCTCCAATCATATTCTTTCTAAACTGCCCCCGCACTCAAGCCGTTAACCGCCGATTGTTCTCCCTGAGATTTACCAGACGCAGTTTACAGAGAATATAAAAAAGCGCCTCCATACGGAAAGCGCCCAACACGTTTATTATAGTTATAATAGCTCTTATAATCTATTATTCGATGTTCAACAAGTCTTCAACCAAGTCCAATATTTCGAAATCAGCTAATGAGTTGTATAGAAGAACTGTGCCATCGACATTTATTCTAATTGTTACTGCTTGCTGAGGCATATCATAATTATAATGACAGCTGACAACTGTCCTTTTCTCAACATTTCAGCATAATATTGAGTATCATGAACCCTAGTCCCTCCCATACTCACGGAGCTCACAGTTTCAATTTTCACTTTAAAACGTGCATTTCTAACATCAGATGCCGCGTCTATAATCTTTAAGATGTCAAATTTGTGTTGCTCATATTCGTTACCAAAGTTCTCTTCTAAAATTTCTTTTGTTTTTAATGAGCTGTCTTTTCTGCACAGGGTAACTAAGTTCCCAACTCCTCTTGGTCTCTTGTCCCTTACTTTAACATACGCTTGGTACATGTCTTGCTTTATAACTTGATGAACCACTTCCCCTTTGACCCTTACCGTCTGGGCAAATATTTCATCATTAATGATTTGGATATTTTGATAGCCTGTAGGCGAGATATTATTAATGAGCACATAGGTCTGTAATTGTTCATTGTACCCATTAACAATTTCTCTTTTTTCGTGTGAAAATACCTCCAGTTCTTCATCTTCTCCAGTATCATTGAGTTTATCGTATATGTTTATACTAATAATACTCATGCCACTCACCCCTCCAACAATAGACATTTTCTTGTAACATCTTCTATTGTATCATAATTATGGTGGTTTATGGCTATATAGTCCTTAAAAACTGTTAATTCTTGGTCAACTTCTTGTTGTTCTACTCTCTTATTAAAGGCTTTTTGCGTTAACTGATTTATTGAAAAAACACATTGGAAGTATTCTATATGCTCAGACCCAAGTCTTTGGATCATAAGCCCGTAAAAAGGATTTTTCATAGTTATGAAATAAATTCTCATACTATAATTTTCATCCCTTAAATCAATCCTGCTATTCAGCGTATTAAAAAACCTTCTCAGATTTCTTAACTTTTCAACAGCAGTTGACTTTGTAGCCGTTATATTACCAAATAACAGCTCCACATTTACAAACTCACCTTCACTAAAGTCCAAATCGTATTGTACAGTTAGTGTATAATCTGCAAATTCATACTGTTTCTTATTTTTCAAATTGAATACCCTTTGCTTCTGTTTATAAATTTCGTTTATAACTTCTTCTAAAGAACTAAAGAAATCAATATCTTTATGAACAGAAAAACTAACTGTTAATTTCCATTTCGTATCTCTCCACTTCTTAAACCTTTTCACAAAGAAAAAATAATACTTAGGGAATTTATTATATAAAAATTGGTGTAATGCACCTATACTTAATACCCATGGTAACGCAGTGAAAATGAGTTTTAAGATTTTAAAAAGAGCAACCACATCCATGATGGGTACCTCCAAACTTAGATATTGTAATCATTTTACACTAAACAGTTGATTTTTAGGTGTTTTTTTTTAAATTCACACCCCTAATATTACCCAACTTAATTGCCATTAACACCATCTAAACGGAACAAAAGTTCCTTTCACATATTAGTCTCAACCGTAAGACAAAAAATGCGTTTTTTCAAAAATAAGTATCGACACGTATAAATAACACGTGTTATAATATATATGAAGGGAGGGAAACATGAAGTCTTCAAGAGATATCATAAAGATACTTACAAAAGATGGGTGGTACTTAAAGCGGGTTGTTGGTAGTCATCACCACTTTAAACACCCAAACAAACCGGGAACGGTAACAGTCCCACACCCAAAAAAGGACTTCAAACCCGGCACACTAAACTCTATACTTAAACAGGCGGGGCTTAAATAGCCCCCTTGTAAGGAGGTTTTATATATATGGCAAAGTATTTATTTCCGGCGATTTTTGATGCAGGAGAAGACGGAAGCGACGGCTACACAATTACTTTTCCCGATTTACCCGGCTGCATTTCAGAAGGTGATAACGTGGATGATGCTATGAGCATGGCAAAAGATGCGCTCGAAGGCTTTCTATATGGCATGGAAGAAGACGGCGAAGACATCCCTTCCCCCTCCGCTCCAAAAGATATCAAAGTGCCGGCAACCGGTTTTGTTGTTATGGTAAGCGCCTGGACAGATATTGTCCGTGATGAAATGGAAAACAAAGCGGTGAAAAAGACACTTACTGTACCTAAATGGCTGGCGGAAGCAGCAGAAAAAGAAGGTGTAAACTTTTCGCAGCTTCTTCAATTTGCATTACGTGAGCGGCTTGGCATTAACAAAAGATCATCATAAAAAAAGACAGCCTGTTAAGCTAAACAAAAAAGGCTGTCATTTGCTCTATTTTTCATTTTTAAGCGGGATCGTTCAATATTCTTTTGGACGGTTCCTTTTTTTATATTGAGTAAAGCGGCAATTTCTTCATAAGACATATTTTGCACAGCGTGCATGATGAATATGTCTTTTTCTCTTTCTGTGAGGACGGAAAGGGCATCAGCGATTCTTTCCTTATCCCATTCACTTACTTCTCCTTCAGCTTCTTGAACGATTGCGTATTCTTCCGGCAGCGCATCAATTAAACGCGGATCAGCCAGAATTGTTCTTTTATACACATCCCTACGATCAGCACCACGGCGGGCGCCGGGTTGTCTCCCATTCTGCAGCCATTCGATTGTATATTCAAGGTCGTTTATCATGCCCCCAATTATCTTTTTATCATTTTTTTGTTCAGCGGTTAAGAGACTGTCAGCAACCGCCGATAACTGCCGGTACATCTTTTTAACATCTTTCAATGCGCTTTTATATTCAATGATTAAATCTTGCATATGTTTCCTCCTGTTATTTCCCCTTAAATCAGCCGCTCCCGGCACGTTTCATCCTTTGCCAACCCATTCCCCACCTTTGGGAAGTGCCCTCAGATTGAACCCTACGCATTTATATGAACATTTCTTTGCCGCTTCCGGGAAACAAAAAACGGACACCAATCAGAGCACAGTAAATCTGTACAATGATCAGTGTCCGCAGGCTTTCCGTCTTGGACTTATTCAGTTGAATAATTCGCCTTCATCCCACTTAACGCGGGTAACTTTCCCTTTACTCGTAACAATTTTTGTTTCTCCATGCTCAGGAAGCGGCGTCATTCTTGCTTCACCATTTGAAACAATGACTGCAAAATTTTCATGCGTTCCCATGTCAATTACAAGTTTATCTTTCTCTATTATAGAATCTAATTTAATTAGTCTCAAATGGTTGCCCCCTTTTTTGGTTATTTATCTTTCCGGACACGGAACGGCTGTCGATTTCTTTTTTGACAATACCCGCTCTTTGCTGTTGTTGCTGTAAATAGGATTGATTTTCAGATAAAAGAGCATCCCTAATCCTGTGTTTAATATCTTCCAGTAATAAGAAAAGCCCTTCGGTTGCTAATTTCTTTACTGATTCTTCAAAAGGATTTTTCACTCGCCAATCTCCAATTTATTAGATGCAAAATAATAAATACTATAAAACTCGACATTGAATCTCTTTTTGCATTTTTCACACTCCATCTCAAATTCTCCCGACATATCTCCAAACACGATATAGTCAACATATTCCATTAAATGATTACAGTGAGGACATTTTATTATGTCCGTTGTTTCTGTCTCTTTTTTACTCATTCCGCGCCCTCCTTATCCTTCTCATAGGACTCAATCTGATTGTTAACCAGTTCCAAAACACTCGGCTGACCCTCGTTCAGCTTTTTGATCATTGCTATCCAATCGTTATACTCGATTTCATTCACACTATTTCCTCCTCGGCGCCCATGCCGCGCCCACAATGCGGGCAGCGGGCATCTGCACGGATTTCTAAATCAAATTTTGTATAATCGCAGTCCGGGCAATGGTATTCAATCATGGCCGGGCCTCCTTATTCAGAAAACGATAGTATTTGTCATACCGGTTTCCCATATTGTCTTTCCTGCTCGAAAGCAAGCAAATAAGCGTTCATCCTGTCTCTAAATTTCTCTTGCAAATAAAAATTCAGCAACTCTTCCGAATCCTGCAGCCGCACCGTTTTTTTCTCGTACACCAAAAATTCGATCAGCAGGATAAGTGAGTAATAATTGTGTCGAAGCGCTGCCTCATACCAATCTCTAATCGTCAAAACGCCGCTCCAGGTTGACAAAAAGCCCGTATTCTTTGATGAACGCCAGTGAAACAGTTCCAACCGGGCCGTTTCGCTGCTTGCCTATAATGATCTCAATAATATTTTTGCTTTCGCTTTCTTTGTCGTAATAATCATCCCGATAAAGAAACCCAATGACATCCGCGTCCTGTTCAATTTGTCCCGATTCTCTTATGTCTGACATCATCGGTCGTTTATCCTGCCGCTGTTCAACACCCCGTGAAAGCTGACTGAGAGCAATAACACAAATATCCAACTCGCGGGCCATGTGTTTTAACATGCGGCTGATCTCGCTTATTTCTTGCGTTCTGTTGCCCCTGTGTTTGGCTGATCCTGAAATAAGCTGCAGATAATCAATAATGATCAAGATATCTTTACCGGCAAATTCACGTTTCATTTTTCTGACCTTTGACCATATTTCGTTAACTGTAACGCCTGGGCGGTCAAAAATCCTGAGATCAGCGGAGCCAAGAACCCCGTTTGCTTGTGAAAGTTTGTTCCAGTCATTCGCCGTTAAATTGCCGGTTCGCATTGCATGAGCGTTAATATTTCCAAGGCTTGACGCCATTCTTTTTAAAAGTTGCTTTCGTGACATTTCAAGGGAGAAAATCCCCACTGCCCCGCCTTTATACTGATTAAGCGGGCTTGACATAAAGTTTTGAGCCACGTTGAGACAAAAAGCGGTTTTCCCTACAGACGGACGAGCGGCAATAATCACTAATTCTTGTTTTTGAAAACCTGACGTCATTCGATCTAACTCCGTAAAGCCGCTCCGCATGCCCGTAATTTCCCCTTTAGGCTCCGCCAGTTCCTCGTAAATCTCTAACAGGTCACTTTGTATTGCCCCGTCCTCTTCGTCGCCTGTGGCGTCTTCTAAGCGCATTAAATCGGATATAGTAGATTGAATGACAGCGGAAGGATCGTCATTTGATGAATTCTGCTTAATTTCTTCCGCTATTTTTCCCATTTCTCGCCTTTGCCAATGCTCAAAAATGATTTTTTCATAGAATCCGATATTTGCAGTAGTCGGAACAGAGGAAGCCAAGGCCGCCAAATACTGATGACCCCCGATGCTCCCCAGGTTGTCCCGGCCGATATATTCCGTAATTGAAACCAAGTCTATTGGAATCCCTTTTGTGTCCAGCTCTAACATCGCAGATAAAAGGTTTTTATGCTTAACTTGGGATAAGTGCAACGGCTTTGTGCGGCAGTCTTTTAATAAATCAGGATTAAGAAGGAGCGCCCCTAAAAAAGTTTGCTCCGCGTCTGTGTTGTATAGAAAAGCAGTTGCGTTCATGTCATTCACCGATTCCTAAGATTTTTCTAATTTCCGCTTTTGACTTTTCAATTGATGCCCGTTCCTCTTCCGTTTGCTCAACGGGAGCGGAAAGACTGGCAAGATAGTTTTTTGTCTCTTCTATGGACGGGATCGCATTGATCCGATCAACGATGACATTTTTTTCGTTCAGCAAGTCAGCAACTTTGGGCGGAAACTTGCTCCGTTTACAAAAACGAATGAGATTACCACGCACTTGTTCAAAATCAGCATCGTGTAACAGTTCATGCCACGAATCAACTTTATCCTGCGTTATCTCGAAATGCTCAAAGTATTGTTTTATGAGCGCCATGATTTCAAAGGTTTGTTTTTTAATCATCTAAATCAAACTCCTCTACGTTTAACCGCGGAGCCTTATTTGCCTTTTTGTGCTCTTTATCACTTTTAATTTTGGTGACAAGTCTATCAAACTGTTTTCTAAGACTGGCCGGGCTAAGTATATTGGTTTTCCAAAAGCTATCTTGGTGTGACCAATTGATTAAATATTTGATCTGCTGATCTGTGCGCTTGTCCCGTTCGCGGATCAATCTAAATTCATTGGCCCATTTTTCAAGATTCGGCTTTTTAGCATCCGGGTTATTGTTTTGGATTTCTTTAAAAAGATATTCCGCATTCTCCATGTCGCAAATTTCATATTTGAGACGAGGAGTATTTATATTCTTTTCATTCTTTACATTCTTATCATTCTTGTTTGTGTCCGCTGACAGTCCGTTCATAGTCCGTTCGTGGTCCGCTTGTGGTCTGTTTGTTTCTTCGGAATCGTGATAAACGCTGTAATTACATATGGTTATGGTAGTTTTTTTGCGGTCCGTTTTTCTAATAATCATTCCGTCCGATTCTAGCATTTCTAAAAAACTTCTCAGCTTCCCTTTTCCCCAGGACCAACGCTCCATCAATTTGAGTTCCGAAGTGATGAAACTGCCTTTTTCAACAAGCAACAGCTCATTACCCAAAAGGACTTTATTGTCTTTATGGTTGGCCAACATCAGGAGATCAAGCCAAGCCTCATATCTTGAGAACTTTCTTTTCTCCTGATAAATCCAGTGATCTTGTATTTTTCTATGAAGCTTTATCCAACCAATCATTTAACTCACCTTTACTTGTAAAAATTCATATCGTTGCTGTAAGCCGCTTCCCCCATTAAGTAACGGAAGCCGCCCACAAAACCCGCGCTGAATGCATCTTCTGTATCAAATGAAGCCTTGCAAGAATATGCTTCATCAAACGCTTTGAATAGCTCCAGTTGCTCTCCTGACAGCTTATTTACTAAGTCTTTGAAAAGCTTGTTTACTTGTTCATTAGCAGCCCTTGCTTTTTCCGAAACTTCAATTTTCACCTCATTCGAATCATGCAGCTCCGTACGTGCGACAAGCTTTAGAATTGCAACCATTCCCGCGTCATAGAAATGTGAACCCAACTCGACCGCTCCATGCTTCATCCCACATTTATTTCCAACCTCGATCATTTTAGATGGCGTACCCATTAATTTCATAACTTCTTCCCCTTTTCATGGTATATATTTGAAATATCGAATTGATTTTTTTAAAGAAGCGTGGTATTTTCTATTCAAGCCAGTCAAGAAAAAGTGTGGCAGCACTCTTTCTCGACCAAATGGCATACCTTCTTCTACAGTAGTTTTAGGTTGGGCCGTTCCCGCTCAATTGATACAACGCGGCCGTATTCATCTTTTACGGCTTTATACACCGGGATCGGCTCTTTTATCACCTCTTGAAACATTCTTAACGTATCAATCTCCCCGCTTTTAACACGTTCCATAACACCAGCAAAGAAAATATCAAAGTAAACATCATCTTCGGGGGCCTCTATATTTTTAGTGACAACCTCAACTAAAAGTCTGTCAGAATCAATTTCGGCCGGCAGATCATCAATTATCTTTCTTATTTCAGCCGCTCTTTCTTTACTGTGATCAACAGATAGAAGAGACAAAAAATCGTTCTTTTTCATTTTCCAGTAGCCTACAGACATAGATAGATATTGTTCTAGTTTCTCTTGACACGAGATTCTGTAATTTAATGCTGTTTTAATTTCTTGCTTAATTTCGTTGATCTCAGTTCGCCATTTACGCCCTATGGCTTGAGAGGTTCCTAAGCCCTCAACCTCGTTCAATATGGCCCAAAGACGCTTTTGATACTTTAATGTGAGTTTGTTCCAAGCGTTTACTTTGCGCTGCAGCCGCTTAACCCAAACCATAGTGTTATAGGGGCTATATTTTGAAACAGCCATAATCTTTTCTACGTTGAAAGATTTACTTAATGCTTGAAGAACTTCCTCAGGGATATCCCCCTCTGATGCACCAGCAAACAGATGCGTTAAATTTGATTCTGCTATACGGTCAAGACCATCTTGAAGGGCTTTATTTGCATTCAGGATAAAGGCTTGAAACTCTGTAGAAACATGGTTCACTTCCACTTTTAACGCTTTGACTTGACTATAAAACTCAAATGTATTCATTTTCCATTCCTCCTAAAATAGCGGCCGCCATGATTTAATCCATGATTTAGCGTCCTCAAAATCAAGTTTGCGTAAATCCCTGTACGACGGGACGGCGAACGCGTCTCTAAAATTACGGTGTATGCCTGCAAACAAACGACGTGTGCCTGCCTCGCTATTGTCATAATTGTCCCGGATTTCATAAACACGTTTACGTATCTGCTTCTGAATCACATTTTGCTGAAAGGAATCAATTTGCCAATTGTTTTCAAGTTGGTTCAATCGCTTATCGTGTTCACTTTGCTTTTGTTCGAGACGTATCATCTGTTGAAGTTGCGGGCTTAACTGTGAGTAATCGTTTTGCAAGCTCCGCTCCATCTGATTGAATTGATCCACGTAAGCAGCGGTAAACAGTATGCCTTTTTCCCCTGTCATTTTGTTGGCGACCATTTCACACCCTTGTTTTGTAATTAAATAATGCTTGGCTGCCTTATTCTGTTTTGTCAGATATGTGCTAGGGATGAAAAATGTTTGAGAATCCAATTTTGGATTTTCCTCAATCACCTTTATGTAGCCCTCAATATCTCTCGTAAGATGGAAATGATTTTTCCCCACCATTTCCGCAACATCCCGGCTATCAGCAAGATATTGTCCGTTTGATTCGACTAAATTTAATTGCATGCTGCTTCCTCCATTCTCTTTAATTCGCGTTGCCTAACTTTTATAATTTCCTGCTCAGAAGCCCGGCACCATTGGATACAATAATCAGTTCCGCCTTGGGTAAATTCCATGAGGACTTTACCTGAAATTGATTTTGCCCTTTCGATGATCTCCACCTTTTCCCCTCTGTTGTCTGCAGCATCCTTGGGAAAAATGAAGAGCGGGCCATTTTCAGTTAAAAGTGAGTGATATAAAATCTCTCGACTTTTCATCCTCCGGCCATATATTTGTGATTTGCGGGGAAACTGAATTAGACATGTTCACTTGTTAGCCCCCTTTTCACGACCGAAACATCTATCCCTCTTAAAGAAAAACGAGACGCGATTTCATGTAATTGTGAGACTGATTTCGGTTGGTGCATCCGATTGATTTCCTTGAACATTTCAGCAACCGATAGACAAAGATCAATGCATTCCTCAAAATTGCAATCCTCGATTTCAGCCGGAAGTAATTCGTTTAATAAAAATTGAGCAGTTGAAAGCTTTCGTAAAACTGATACTCTATCTGATTTTAAGAAGTGATCTAATTTCATGCCTTTTCTCCTTTCAGATACTCTTTCCAATGGCGGCCGCGCTGCTCTTCATCGTGGGTTACTGCTTTTCGTTTACACTGAGCTGTCAGGCTCATTTCAAAACCAAAAAGGAAAAGCGAAACCCCTAAAATTTTTCGTTTTTTCAAATTAATAAGCCTCCAATTTTATAAGTGCGTCTGTCCACGCTTTTGTTTTTTACCATTCGTCCATAATGTCTTTCATTACCTGTTTGGATTCTTCATAGAACCAAAACCGCTTGCCTTTCTCCTTTCGGCGCTCAATCAATTTCATTCTCGGATCACGCAAAAATTCATTTTCTAAAAAACTTTTGCTCATGCAGGTTCTTTTTGACATGGTTTCAATATCCCATACAAAAAGTGATTCCCTTATGGCCTGATCCAATTGTTGATTGATATAGTCACGGATTTCGGTTTCATTGACAGCAACGTCAAATTTAACAGTCGGCAAGCCATGACGCCCCTCTTTCATTTACAATTTTCACTATTTTTTCACGTACCTTTTTTCCCTGCCGCTTGCCTAACAATATGTCTGACAAGTAAGCATTTGAAATATTGAGCATTTCAGCCAATTCCTTTTGCTGCATGTCATTAAGAATTAGCCAAGTTTTAACTTGCTTCCCGAAGTTCATTTCCATTAAAAGCACCTCTTTGCATTATCTTTTTTGCGAATTATTTAGCTTTTTGTTGACATTTTTTATCCATTCGGATAAAATCAAGTCATAGCTGAATAAGCCTACAGAATAGCCTTGTACGTTGGGGAACGTGGTCACAGGCTTTAATTTTGTAGTGCTCAAAAAGCTTAATTAATAGCTTATGGACTTAGTTTATTATCCAAAGTGATAAAAGTCAACGATTTTCTATCCACTTGGATAAAAAAGTTCCTGAGCTTTATTAAGGATGGTTGAATTGACTGCATTCGATAGGGTTAAAAAACTTGCTGATGACCGTAAGATATCACTAACCGATTTAGCTAAGCGGATAGATATGGGGGTTAATTCATTATACAAATGGAAAACCCAAAAGCCTGCAGTAGATAAACTTCAAAAAGTGGCTGACTACTTTAATGTATCCGTTGATTATTTACTCGGCAGAACTGATTTTCCTGTTGAAACAATAGCAGCTCACCATGACGGTGAAGACTGGACGGAAGAAGAACTAGAAGAAATAGAACGATTCAAGGAATTCGTACGCTTAAAGAGAGAGAAAAAATAAGAGGTGTATTTGTTTTGGTTTATGATCATCTATTGTTAGAGGCTTCCCGTAACAGAATTGAAGTTATTGAAAGAATTATGCCACCTAGATTAAAGGGCCTTTATAATAGCGGCATTGTCTGGATTAATCGGCAACAATCAAGAATAGAAAAGGGTTGTACCCTTGCCGAAGAATTAGGACATCATTTCACCTCTTATGGAGATATACTAGATCAGAACAAGATGGAAAACCGAAAACAAGAAAAACGGGCCAGAAATTGGGCATATAAAAAATTAGTCCCGTTAACTAAAATTATTGATGCCCAAAAAGCGGGAATAAAAAGCCGTTATGAATTGGCCGAGTTTTTAAATGTAACTGAGGTTTTTTTAGAAGAGGCCTTAAAAAGATATGAAGAAGAATACGGACTTTTTAAAAAGGTGAACGGATTGACAATCTGTTTTCAACCTCTTGGCGTTATAGAAATGTCTGAGGAATTTTAGGGAGGTGATGCAAAAATAAACATAGCCCCTTTTATGCGTCTGTCCACGAAAGAAAGGGCTGTTACAAATGAAAATGTATAAAGCAGATAAAGACGATGATTTATATTATTACTTCAACGCAAAGAAAGAAAAGCGTTGGTTATATCGGCATCGCTATTATGATGCTTTTGGAAAACGGCGTGAGAAGTCTAAACAGGGATTCAAAAAAGAGAATGAAGCATATAGAGCCTTATTGGAAGTCAAAACGTCAGTTTTAAACGGTGACATAAAAGAAGTTGAAAATGAAAATTTAACTATCAGTGAATGGCTTGATATATGGTATGAAACAAATAAAAATCAATGGGAAATCTCCACATGCGAGAACAGAAAGTTAATTATTGAAACTATCATAAAACCTTTACTTGGGAAAATTAAGTTGACTAAATTAGATAAAGTCACTTACAAAAGATTATTTATAAATGAGCTGCTTAAAGAATACAGTCCCGGTAGCGTCGCGCAATACCACGCAACCTTTAAAATTTCTATTAATGCGGCTGTAGATTCTGAAATACTGCGACGAAACAGATTTAATAAAATAATTATACCGCAGCCCAAAAAGGAATCAGAAAATTTTTACACTGCCTCAGAATTGAGGGAATTTCTTGAAGCCTTTAAGCGATATGAAAATATCACCAATTATACAATGGTTGAGTTGTTAGCATTCACCGGAATGAGAAGAGGCGAGGCCATGGGTTTAAAATGGTCTGATGTTGACTTTGAAGGCTTAACCATTTCGATCAACAGAACAAGAGATGCTAACGGCATACGCTCCCCAAAAACAAAAAATAGCTACCGCACTATAAAAGTAATTGGGGAACTGATTACACAGCTTAAAGTATACCGTAAATGGTGCAAAGAATTAATGATTTCTTTTGGGAAACACTTATCAGAAGATGATTTTATTTTCATAAACAAATCAACAACAAAACCAATTTCCCATACAGTAATAAGGTATGCAATTGATCGTGTTACTAAAAAAGAGAATTTAAAAAGAATAACAGTGCATGGCCTCCGACATACTCATGCAACCATTCTGATTAGTAAGAGAATCCCCGTGAAAGTTATATCTGATCGTCTTGGTAATACCCCTGAAATGGTTTTAAACACATATGGGCATTCATTCAAAGAACTTGAAGAGGAATCCGTTGAGGCCTTCGCGGACGCTTTAGCCCTTTGAATTGGGGGAGGTTTTGGGGGAGGGTTTTAAAATATCCGAGCTAAACCCTTTATTTTTAAGGGATTTTCATTTATTGTTACATTCAATAGAGATAAAGAAAAAGCGGAAACATATGAAAACGGCTGATACACGCCATGATTGGGCAAACAGAAAATGGGGAATATCTTATAATGGAAATATGCGGGCGGACTGATTTTTAACGCCTGCTAGGAGGTCACCAATGGATACTGGCACTCACGTTGTCATGGGCATCGCGCTTGGCGGAATCGCAACTCTTGATCCTGCCGTCGGCATGCATACCCCCATGTCTCAGGCAGTTATGATCGCCGCTCTTGCCGGCTCTCAGGCACCTGATATTGATACCATATTGAAGCTGAAAAATAATGCTGTTTATATTCGAAATCATAGAGGGTTCACACACTCCATTCCCGCCGTTTTATTTTGGTCCATTCTGATTCCGGGCATTTTGTTTATATTTTACCCGGAAGCGAACTTGCTGCACCTGTGGCTGTGGACGCTTCTGGCTGTCGTTTTGCATGTATTTGTGGACATTTTTAACGCGTACGGAACGCAGGCCATCCGCCCGTTTTCGCGAAAATGGGTCGCTCTCGGTATAATCAATACCTTTGACCCGTTTATTTTCATCAGTCATTTGGCCGCGATTGCCGTGTGGTATATCGGAGGTCATCCGGGCGTGACATTTTTGACGCTGTATATCATCCTTGCGGGTTATTACGCCGTCCGGATTATCATGCAGCTGCGGATAAAGCTGCGGCTGCGCGAGATGATTGAAGAGGAGATTGAAACCATCATCATTTCGCCGACGATGAAATTCAGGCAGTGGCGTATCGCCGTAACGACGGCCCATGCCTTTTATGTCGGCAGAAGCCTTGACGGTCATGTTGTGATATTGGATACATTCAACCGTGTGCCCGTTCCGGAAACCGATGTGATGAAGGCGGCGAAACAAGATGAAAATATTGCAGCTTTTCTTTCGTTTTCCCCCGTTTACAGGTGGGAGGTCGATACCTTTAAAGATCATTATGAGGTGCGCTTTATTGATTTGCGCTACCGGAGCAAAGGCCACTATCCTTTTGTCGCCATCGTCCACCTCAGTCATGATTTAGAGGTTCTTTCTTCTTACACGGGCTGGATTTTCAGCGAGGAAAAACTGCAGAAAAAATTAAAGCTCGGCTCTGTTTAAGAGCCGGGCTTTTTTTGTCTTCTCACATATATGACGGCAAACACGAGACTGATCACCGATATAGCGGCCGCCGGTTTAAAATACGGCGGATAATACGTTAATTGAATATCATTTTTTCCTTTTTGCGCTTTAAATCCGATAAAGGAATAATCCGCTTTTTCAATCTGTTCTTGTCTGCCGTTTATTTTCAGCTCCCAGCCTTTTTCATATGGAATCGGAAGCATGATATACGGCGCGCGGGTTTTGTTTTCATACGAAATATGAAGCGTATTTCCGCGCCAGCTGAGGTCGGCTGGCGGTTCTTTTTCCGCTTTTCGGTATGCGCTTTTCAGCGTCGCGTACCGTTCTTCGTAAAGCGCCAGTCTGTCGAGCTGATACGATCCTTTCGGCAGCCGGATTTGGATGTTTTTTGTTTTCGGCACTCTGACGGTGAGATCGTTGACACCTGTTTTGTAAATGGATTGATTCGATTTTCTCGTTGTCGTGTAATCGTTCACTTTTAATGTAAAGCCCTGGTCCTTCGCTTTGTTCATTAAATAAAAGCTGACGTAATAATCTCCGCCGTCAGCCGCGGCGCCGTGCGGCGTAATGATCAGGCCGCCTCCGTCTTCGTTTACCGTCAGGATGCCGTCACGATAATCCGCATGTTCGGGGGCTATCTCTGCCTGACGGATGATATTTTCCGCTTCTGGCGGTTTTTTCGTTTTTGTTGTGTTCGATTCCGTGACGATCCCGTCAAGCATTGCCCGTTCCCTGGCTAGGGCGGGCGCTTTTTTCAGGTCGTCCTCGTTATATACTCGATCGGCTGTCCGTACGAACGGAAGTACATATTGATTTTGATAAACCGCATAGCGGGATGATTCCATGATCTTTTTGAACCCGTACGGCACGCCGGCCTCGTTTGTTTTTTCCGTCATATAATATTTTCCGTAAAGCAGGCTGTATAAATTAGCCCTGTTTCCTAATGTCGCATAGCGGCTTACGCTTTCTCTGCCCATGTCAATCTGGAGGTCATTCCAGTAGAAGGACAGCAGATTGCGGTTCAGGATGCTTGAGTAAACGCTGAATCCGTTGAACCCGTATATGATCGGGGTATTATTGAATACGCCGTTCATCCAATCTAAACGGGCAAAGGGGTCCGGGTCTTTTTCTTTCAGACGCTGAATGAGCTCTGCTTGTTCTTTGCCTTTATAGTCAGGACCCGTCATAAATGTATGTGATACCGTATAAATCTTCCCGCCTTCTGATAAAGCATATTTTTCATATGTATTGGCCGTCAGCACCGCAGTCAGCAGAATGACGCCATAAACGGCGGGCACCGCGCCTTTCAGTCTTGCCTTTGCTGCAAAAAAAGCGGCAATGGTCAGCCCCAGAAGAAGCAGGATGGGCAGGTAGGCGTGATCAGAAATATCCAGGCTGAACCGCCTCACCTGGCTCCAATAGAGCAGAACGGCGAGTATGGCGGACATCAGCATACTCTTCCTGCTGATATCCGAAAGCTTAGAAAGCCCTACTGCAACCGTTCCTGCAACCGTGAAGCACAGGACGTATTCAAACCTGTTTTGCGGAGCTGAAAAACCGTTAAAGGCGCTTGCCGCAAACGGACTGAAGTGAAACAGAATATACAGCAGACTGATTCCCGCAAACAGCCGGAACAACCGGTTTTTGTATAAAGAAAATGTAAATAGAAAAAGCAAAAAAGCCGCCGGCAGGATGATAATCCGGCTTGAAAATAAAATGTTGTCGGAAAAATCAAGCCAATCAATATGCTGTGAATACGGCGGCCGCAGATTATGAAGATATCCGTAAACGACAGGGATAAAGGAGACCGCGCTTATACCGAAGCCGAGCAGGCCTGACAGAATAAACATCCGGCATTGAGTGAGCCTTTTCGCCTCATTGTCTTCAAGACGGATGATCCACCGGAATAAGATGTAAATGCCGATGAAAATCAGATTAATATACGCAAAATAAAAGTTGTTGATCAATGTCAGCGCACAGGCGAAGATAAACCACGCCGGCTTTTTTTCCCTAATGATCTTTTCCGCGCCGAACACGAGCAGCGGCAGCCACACCATACTGTCAGTGAAAAAGTCCCAATACACCTCATGCCGGAAGTAAATAATCGAACTCCCATACAAAACGGCTCCAACAAAAGCAGGCACCGGCCGTTTGACGAAATAGCGGAACACACAGGCCGCCGTGAATATGATGAAACTCTGCTTGGCGATGCTGATAAAAACGGAGGCCTGAGCCCAAAACAGTGCATCTGCCTCGCCCGACAGCTGAATAAGCTGCAGAATGCGGACAGCGGCGGAAATAAACAGAAAAAGAAAAGAAGTAGAGAAATAATAGCCGAGCTGACTGTACACTCCCCCGCCCAGTCCGAACGAATAGCTGTAAAACAGCCTGCCGTTCATATATTGGTCAAACAGCAGCTTTTTGAAGACCGCCATTTGGGCGATCCCGTCTCCAGACCCCGTCATATAGCGGCCTGCCGACCACTCTTTTAAGAAAAAGACATGAGCGGCTGCCGCAGCCAGCACACAGGCAGCCGGCAAGATCCATTTATTTTTTTTCATACAACGTCTCCATACCCTGCGCACAGCGGCGGCTGTTTAATGGTTCCACTTGCGCTTTTTTGTATAATTCGTTTCATTTTGTTCTCCGTACGTAATATTCGCTTCTTTAATTAAATAGTGCGGGCGTTTTTTTGTTTCATAGTAAATCCGGCCGATGTACTCCCCGATGATGCCGAGACTCAAAAGCTGGATGCCTCCTAAAAACAGCACGGCGGAAATAATCGTGAAGTAGCCGGGTACGGACACGCCGTGTGTCAGAATATGAATAAATGTCGTGACAATATAAACCATCGACAGAAGCAATATCAGAATGCCGGTGAAAAAGCAAACCCTCAGCGGCTTGTTGTTAAAGGAGACGACGCCGTCCATTCCGTAGTTGAACAGATTGCTGAATGACCATTTGGACGTGCCGTTCTGCCTTTCGACATTTTCATAAAATACGATTTTCTGGTCAAACCCGATCCAGCAGAACAGCCCTTTTGAGAAACGGTTCCCTTCACTCAGCTTCAAAAGGGCATCAACGGCCTGCCGGCTCAGCAGGCGGAAATCTCCGACCCCGTCACTCAGATCCACTTCGACGGCTTTGTTGATAAATTTATAATACAGGGAAGAAAGCACGGAACGCACGGGGCTGTCCCCTTTTCGGTTGCGCTGCGCAATGACTTGGTCATACCCTTCTTCATAGCCTTGAATGAAGTCTTTCAGCAGATGCGTCGGATGCTGCAGGTCGGCGTCCATCACGATTACCGCTTCGCCCTGCACGTGTTCAAATCCTGCCAAGATGGCCGCTTCTTTTCCGAAGTTGCGGGAAAAAGATATGTATTTGACGCGATGGTTTCTGGCGGCCAGTTCTTTAATCTGCTGAAGCGTATCATCCGCGCTTCCGTCATTGATGTAGAAAATCTCATAGTCATAATGAATCGTCTGAAACTCTTTTTTTAAAGATTCATGAATGAGCTTGACGTTATTCCCTTCATTGTAAGACGGAATAATAATTGAGATTAACCTTTGTTTCATGAAGGCACCTTCTTTGTATTATTCTTTTTTAGTACGGCCTTAAAGGCATAGTCCGCAAAACTTCAGTAAGGCTTTTCCTTTTTTTAATGTCGTTTAAACCCATTTTTCGTTACAAGGGTAAGAAAGATGCGCGGTTTTTCGTGAATGACCCAATGGGAGGCATCATCGATGAATATTAGTTCGCCGTTTGGAATCATCCGTTTTGTTTCCGCGGCGAGCTTTTTGCTTAGCGCGCGGTCATTGACGCCCCATATCAATCGGTACGGAACGGCATTTTAAACGGTACGGCAGGTCCTAAACCGCCGGCTCTGATCGCCCGGTACCAGTTCAGCATAGCTGTGAGCGCTCCTTTTCTGTCCCACGCCTGTTTGTAGCTGTCGACATCTTCCCGTGAAAAAAGCTCTGGTCGTTCGGATAAGCCGATCGCGTGATCCAATACCCGGTAATTGTCTTCAGATAATCTCCGTTCCGGCTTTTCGGGAAGCTGAAAGTAAGCGATATAAGAGCTTTTCTTCCATTGCGGCGGGTAGAACGGGGTGACCTTCCGCATAACCGCCGGATGCGGAATATTGACCGTGATCAACTTTTCAACATATTGCGGCCGGGTGGATGCCAAGTGCCAGGCCACGGCTCCTCCCCAATCGTGCCCGATGACGACGGCCTTGTCATTTGTAAAATGAGTGATCAGCCCGATAATATCGTCTCTGAGCGTATCAATGGTATAATTTTCAATACCCTCAGGTTTATCACTGAGATTATAGCCGCGCTGATCAGGCACGACAACATGGTATCCGGCATCGGCAAGCGGTTTGATCTAGCTCTTCCAGCCGTACCAAAACTCCGGAAACCCGTGCAGCAGCACCGCCAAAGGGCCGTCTTTCGGACCGGCTGAAGCGTGTGCAGCGTCACCCCGTTTGTTTCGATCATATGAAAAGTGATGTCATTCAATCGGTTCTCCTCCCCTTTGTTTTAATCTTCTTTCTGTTAAGGCTATGATCAGGGCGCTGATCGCGATCAATAATACGGCTTGAACGATCAGGCTGTACGGCTGAGTGAGCTGAATAAGCAGGCTGCCCGCAAATCCGGCTGCAGCCATCAGAAAGCCGAACAAAATCATGAGGAGCGCACTGAAACGGTTGCCTTCTCTCCACTGGGATTCATCCGCCATAGAGCGTTTCGTCCGTATCCGTACAGGCTGTTAATTGACTTCGGCGGGAAAAGTGTGACTAAAATGCCGGCCGCAGCCATCAGAAGGCCGCCGATTATCATTATCATATCCGTCACTCTCCTTTTCATTTCATACGAAAGGAAAGGCGGAAAGTTTCAGAAAAAAAGCAGGCTCATCCGCCTGCCTGAATCTTTATTTTTGAGCTAAGTCGGCCGTCTTCACATAACCTGCTTTCCCGTCGTATGTGACGTACGCCCATTTACGGTCAAATCCTCCGTCATGGCTGAATCCCCAGCCGAGCACATTGACGGTTTCCCCCGCTTTAACGGAGCTTTTTTTGCCGGTTTCCAAAGTCGGCGTATAAAAAACGGTTTGTTTCGCGGTCACTGCCTTCATCGGCTGCTTCATCAGAAAATGGGTGGAGATATAGGCTTTCTGACCTTTGTAGTCAATCTCGGCCCAATCTGCCCCTTCAAGCTGTTTAACCTTTACGGCATCTTCTGAACGGAGCGTACCGACAATCACCCCTTGTTTATTTGGTTCTTTACGGACGTTAAGTTCTCCTGCTTTCACGATATATGTATCTGCTGCGGTGTCCAGTTTTGTCTGTTGAGCTGGTGCGGCATTCGCTGCCGGATCAAAAAAAACGGTGCCTGCGGCTAAAAATAAGCAAAGTCCTGCGGCCGGAATAAATGCGGTTAACCCTTTTTTCATGTTCATTGTGGTTCCTCCCCGCTATTTTATAAGTTATTACACATTTCCACACTCCGCGGGTTATCAAACATGTTTTTCCTATTTCTTTTATCAAAAGAAAAAACCGCCGGACTGTATCCGGCGGACGCACTGGTATGTTAATGCAGGAGACCCCTGCTTTGATCCAAATAATGAGAAACGTCTTCCCGCATGCTTTGGAACATATGGAGCTTGCTGCCGTATGATTCAATCCATTCCTTGACAACGCGTTCTGTCATTTGCTCTCCTTGATACGGGCGGCCGGCTTTTGCGTAAGTCGCTTCGAAATCTCCCCATAAGAGCTCAACCCAAGTTCGCGCTTGCAAATAGCTGATCATGTCATTTTTCTCAAGCAGCAAATTCGTCAGTTTGTCGATATATGTATTCATGTCTCTGTCTCCTTTCCTTGGGAAAACCTGCTGCTTTTACACAGCTTGTCACAGGCATATACTAACTTTACGTCTTCAGTCCAGAAGGCGCAACCTTTTGATATTGGCCGAGGGGGAAAACAAATGGTCCGGAACAAGGCAAAAGGATTTCCAAATCAGAACAACAATAAGTTTGAAGGCGAACCGCGGGCAAAGGATGACTACGCTTCTAAACGGGCCGACGGTTCAATTAATTCGCACCCGCAAGAGCGCATGAGAGCTTCAGGCAGACGATAACACATAACGTAAAGAGACCGGGAATGGCCCGGTCTCTTTTTTGCGGCGAAAAAAGGTCATAACGCCAAACAGATTCCATAATATGTTAAATGTTAAACCGAAAGCCGGTAGACAAAAAAGGAGGGGGTTTTATACAATGAAGACAGTTTCAAAACGATTGCTGAGCTTTACCGCATTCTTTCTGTCCGTTTCATTATTTGCTGTTTCAGCAGAAGCCCAAGGCAGTCCGCAGACATCTGTTTCAAGCAGCGGTGAGGAGTTTGACGCAAGTCCGAATCAGCCTGTAAAAACAACACAAACATCTCCCGCTTATGAAGGATCGTGCCTCACCAAAAGACAGCCTGCACAAAACAACGGCATAGCCGACATCAAGTCATTAAAGCCTTCCAGTATTATAGTGGCAGACGAACGAATCAGAATTTCTCCGACAACATCATTTCCTTATCGCGCGACAGCACAGCTGACCGTTACATACAGCGGCAGCACAAGCACTTACGGATGCACCGGTTTTTTTGTCAATCCCGACACGATCGTCACAGCCGGACATTGTGTGTATGATCAGAAAAATGGATGGGCATCGAAAATCACGGCAGCTCCCGGCCGCAACGGCTCATCGTATCCGTACGGATCATATTCAGGCAAGACATTCTACAGTGTCAAAGGATGGACAGAAAACGGTGATACCAACTATGATTACGGGGCAATCAAAGTAGACGGATCGCCCGGGAATACTGTCGGCTGGTACGGCTACCGGACGACCAACAGTTCCAGTCCGGCCGGGCTGTCTTCAACTGTGACGGGATATCCGTGCGACAAAGTGTCCGGTTCCATGTGGTCTGACAGCAAGCCGATACGTTCGGCCGAGACATATAAACTCACTTACACGACAGATACGTTCGGCTGCCAGAGCGGATCGCCCGTTTATCACGATTACAGCGATACCGGCCAGACCGCCATTGCCGTTCATACAAACGGCGGGTCGACTTACAATCTGGGAACAAGGGTGACAAATAGTGTTTTCGACAACATTCAATATTGGTCAAATCAATAAAGTTTTTATTTTCTTTCTCGCCGCGGCTGTTTTATGCGGATGCGGCAAAGCGGATGATTCCGCCGCCGGCAAAAAAACACTGCCCGTCACTCTCCATTTTGAGGATGCTGACGGCTCACCTGCTGACGGTGTGACGGTAACAGTGATGAAAGCGGCGGAGTCAGATCATCAGCCGAATATAGACCGCGGAGAGACAATAGGCAAGACCGATCACCACGGCAATATTGCCTGGAAAAGCGGGACGGAAGGAACCTATGCCGTCGTTTTTGAAAAAGACGGCATACCGGAAACCCGGAATATTTCCTTAGTTGAGAGCGATAAACATACGGTGATCAGCTTTACATTGAAACATTAAAAAAGCTTGCAGGCGGATTATCCGCTGCAAGCTTTTTGTTATCCTTTATGCACTTGGTATTCATAGACATCTTTCTTCTCAGACAGATGAGCGAATGTGGAAAGCACAAGGCCGAGAGCGGTCATCAGCGCACCGCCTGCAAACAGCCATGAGTAAGATCCCGTTCCGCCGAGAATCAATCCGCCGAGCCAAGCGCCGAGCGCGTTTGCAAGGTTAAATGCGGAAACGCTCACCGCGGCGGCAATTGTCGTGCCGTTTTCAGATGAAGAAATAACCTTTGTCTGTAAAAGCGGCGGCGTGCCGAACGCGCATGCGCCGAATAAAAATGTCGCGGAAACGGCCGCGGCAGGAAAAACAGCGATATAAGGGAAGATCGCCAAGACGCCGATCAAGCCGATCATCACACCGATCATTGTGCGCGTCAGCAGTTTGAGCGGCACTTTCCCTGCGAAGAAATTCCCCGCCACTCCGCCGAGACCGTAGGCAAATAATGCGCCTGTAATGCCGACCGTGCCGAATCCCGCTGAATCTCTTAAAATCGGCTCAATAAACGTGTAAGCAATAAATACGCCGGAGTAGCCGAGAATGGTGATCGCAAAGGAGAAGATCACTTGCTTATGCTTAAAGACACTCCATTCATTCATCAGCATCGGAATCACTTTCGGTTTTCGATTCGGTACGACCAGCATCAGGCCGATCAGCCCGATCATGCCTAAAACGGAAATAATGAAAAAGACGGCCCGCCAGTTAAGAACATCCCCTAAATAAGAGCCGAACGGAACGCCGAGCATCAGCGCCACGGTTAATCCCCCGTTCATGGACGCAGCTGCGGCGGAACGTTTTTCAGGCGGCACCATTTCACTCGCAAACACCATGGCGATCGCAAAAAAGGCTCCGTGGATGGATGCGGATAAAATTCTTGAAATCGCCAGCACGGCGAAGTTTGGCGCAAAGACGCTCATCAGGTTGGCAAGGACAAAGATGCCCATCAAGCTGAGCAGCACCGGCTTTCTCGGAAGTTTAACCGCGATAATCGTTACAATCGGGCCCGTCAGGCAGACGCTTGCCGCATACGCGGTAACAAGCATACCCGCTGAAGAAACATGTATATGAAAGTCATCGGCAATCTACGTCAGAATACCCATGACAGCATATTCCGTATAACCGATGGAAAAAGTGCAAATCATTAAAACAAAAATCATTAATTTCACAGATGGCTGTTTCATTTTGATATTCAACGCTAATCGCCTCCTTTTACTAAAAAACAACGAATTCCATCTTAAAAGATATCGAAAATGAATTCAAACATTTTTTACTGAAAGTGTGAAACGAATGTGCCCGAAAATAAAAAGAGACCGGATCCGGTCTCTTTCGTTAACTTTTTTCTTTTAAAACGGAAATCGGCAGTGCTTCTTCCTGATCAGGCGACGAAGATCTGTGTCCCCAGGCGAATACGCCGTTCATGTAATCAATGCGGAACGTATCATCAGTACCTTCTATCTGATACTCCGCGCCCGGCAGAAAGTCTTCCGGGTTCTGCATGTAGGCTTTGGCCATCGTGATTTTCCGTTCAAGCACGGCCAGTTCATTTACAATGCCCATCTGTTCTGCTTTTCGCGCTTTTTCCGTCAGGCCCGCAATTTCCGTCTGTAGTTCATGAGGCGTCATTTGACTGTATCGTTTGTCCATTTCAGCTTACTCCTCTTCCTGCAAAAATTGTTCAATGTCGTCAATCGAGAATCCTTTTCTGAATAAGTACTGCTTGACCTTCATTCCGCTTTCATAGCTGCCGTCATAGCGGTATTTCCTGATTGCTTTTTCCGCATGAGTCTTCAAAGCTTCCATCTCAGCTTCGTCATCATTCTCATACTCCGTCTGCTCCAGAGCGGCATTGATGACGTCGAAAGGGAAGCCTTTTCGCTGAAGCTGCATCTGGGCCCGCTGTCTGATCTCTTTTGTGGACAGCTTTTTGTCTTTTTTCAGGATTTTTCCGATATGTTTCAGCGCTTCCTGTATCTGCTCATCAAACGTAAACGCACTGAGCGTCTCCTTAATGGTATCGTCGTCTATTCCTTTCGCTTTCAGCTCGCGAAACAGGACGTCAGGCCCTTTGCCGTTTGTTTTTTTGTGGGTGCTCGCATAGGCTTCGGCAAATTCTTTGTCATTTAAGTAGCGGTAATCGTACAGTTTGTGGATGACTTCAGAAATAACCATCTCAGGTGTTTCTTTTTTTTTCAAATGGTCCCGGACTTCTTTTTCAGAGCGCATCCGGTATGATAAAAATTCGACGGCGCGGTTAAAGGCTTTTTTCACTTCATCGCCGTGACTGATTTCAAGAATGTCAAGCTCGTCCAGTTCTTTCCCTTTTTTCAGGTCAAAACGAACAAGCACGTCGGCGTCGACGCTGAATGCATATTTCTCATCAAGGAAGATGTTGAAGCGTTCGGTATTTTTCTTTTGGGTCGATATTTTTGTAATAAACGGCATCCCGATCTCCTTTCCCGCCCCGATTTTCAGGCGTTTTTCTTTTAGGCAAATGAGGTAAAGTATATTTATCAACGTGTAAGGAGAGATGGATATGAATATCGCGATGACAGGCGGCACGGGTTTTCTGGGCCGGCATCTGACAGGTGTGTTTACCCGCCAGGGACATCATGTCTATATTTTATCAAGAAAACAAAGAGAAACCGAACAAAAAAATGTGACATATGTTCAATGGCTGGCCGAAAACGCGGCGCCTGAGCGCGAGCTTCCCCCTATTGATGTATGGGTGAACCTCGCGGGCAAATCCATCTTTGACCGCTGGACGGACACAACGAAGGAACAAATCATCTCAAGCCGGGTAGAAGCGACGAGAGAAGTCAGACGGATTATCCGGCAGCAGGCAAAAAAACCCCGGGCTTTAATTCAGGCAAGCGCCGTCGGCATTTACGGCACAAGCACAGAGAAAACGTTCACTGAGCAGTCAGATACGTCAAATGAAGACTTCCTCAGTCATACGGCTCATATGTGGGAGCGTGAAGGCCAGAAAATTGAAGCGCTCGGCATTCGGACGGTATATGCCAGATTCGGCGTGATGCTCGGTGAAAAAGGCGCCCTGCCGCTCATGGTTCTCCCTTATAAGCTGTTGGCGGGCGGCACCGTCGGCTCAGGACGGCAATGGCTGTCATGGGTTCATGTCGATGATGCGGCGGAACTCATCGCTTATGCGGCGGAGCATGATGACTTGTCCGGCCCGATGAATGTGACCTCGCCGAACCCTGTTGAAATGAAGCAATTCGGTAAGACGATCGCAACCGTCCTGCACCGCCCCCACTGGATTCCCGTACCGGAATTTTTTCTGGAGAAGGCATTGGGAGAAATGAGCCTGCTGATCGTAAAAGGGCAGCGCGCCCTGCCTAAGCAGGCGCTGACATCCGGTTTTCAATTTACGTATGAAGAGCTTGATTTCGCTTTAAAGGATCTCTTACCTGCATAAAAACGGAAATAAAAGCCAATCCTATTGGTATTCTGTTTTGAAGGAGGATCTTCTTTTATGGAAAAGAAGCGCGAAAAACATCAGCAGGGAGCCAACCTGAAAAAAATGCAGGAAGTCCTTTATTCCGGTGAATTCAAAAAAGCGGAAAAAGCAGCCAAACGGAAATAAGCTGAATAAAGATCGGGACTGGGCAGATACTATGTTTGTTTGATATCACTTTTTTCAGGGGGCGATTGATATGGGCAGAAATCATACTCACAAAAACCGTGATAAAAACAAACAAAAGCTTCCTCAAGTTCCGGACGCTTTGAAACGCGAAACGGACGGCACATATGAGGAATATTCAAGCGAGCTTGCTGATTCCGCTGACCGCGAAGCGCAGGCGCGGATGAAAGCCGCTGACAACAGAGCTAAAAGCAAAAACCGCTAATACAAAATCCCCGCCTCTTGAAGGACGGGGATTTTTTTACAGTTCGGTAAACAGGCTTTTTGCCGGCGTCCGTTCTTTCGCCTTAGGCTGTTCATCCGGATAGCCCGTTTGAATGATCGCCGCAAAGCGCTCATTGTCTGCAAGGCCGAAGTCTTGATGCATCTGTTTGTCATACATGATACGGCCGCTTTTCCAAACCATGCCGATGCCGTTTTCATGTGCGAGAAGCTGAAGGTTTTGAATCATGCCGCTCAGCGCAGCGAAATCATCGTTTCTCGTAAATTCATTTTCATCTTCTTTTAAGACGACCAATAAAAATCCCGGAACGGCGCTGAGGTTTTTTCTCATGTTCTGCTCTTTTTCCTCGTTGAAATCATCTTTTATCTTCTTGAAAAATGAGACGTAGCTGTCCGCAAGCTTTGCTTTTCCCGCTTCGCTTGCCGCGTAAATAAAACGCCACGGCTCCGTCAGCCTGTGGTTCGGTGCGTAAACGGCCGTTTCAAGCATATCTAATATGACTTCAGAAGGTACGGTTTCCGGTTTAAACGACCGGATGGATCTTCTGTTTCTGATCGTATGTTTAAGTCTCTCGTTTTGCTGTGATTGTTCGGTTTTCGGCATGCCGATTCACCTTCCTATTCAATTGAAAATGATTATCATTTATAATATAACGGATAGAACCGTCTTTTGTAAACCGTTACGGAAGCTGAAGATTGATTGATTCGGCATACACAGCCGTTCCCGTCATCTGGATATTCATCTCTCCGTCTTCCTCCGTGATCCTGATTTCCACTTTTCCGTCTTTCCCTATTTCCTGACCTTGTTCAATCGTCAGCCATTCGGCACCGGAGCCTCCGTATTGCCGCATATAGGCTGCCATGACGCCTGAAGCGGTTCCCGTGACGGGATCTTCGGTCGTTCCGGAAAAGGGGGAAGAAAAATGGCGTCCGTGCAGATCGCTTTCAGAATGCACGGTTTCCAGAGAAAAAGGATGAACGCTCGCTTTCGGGAGATCGTGCAAAATGGCGGGAAATTGTGTGTTGTCCGGCACCATATTTCGTGATGCTTCCAGTGATCTCAGCGGAACAATCAGTGTCCAAATTCCCGTTGATCCGTAAACAATCGGAAGCTCATCGTGAAAATCCTCCGCCGTAATGCCGAGAGAGGCCGCAAGCTTTTCTTTGTCTCCCGTAAACGGCAGAAATTGCGGGGAAGCCTGTTTGAGCGTGATGTACACCCGCCCTTTTCGTTCAGCGGCTTTTACAGGAAGAATGCCGGCTTTCGTTTCAATTTGATACGTCTGATCAGCCTGAAGCTTTCCCTTTTCAATTAATGCATACAGAGAGGCAACGGTAGCATGTCCGCATAAATTCATTTCATGGCCGGGTGTAAAATAGCGGATTTTCAAATCGGCTTCTCCGCTTTTGCAGAGAAATGATGTTTCATTGTATCCTGCCATTTCGGCGATCATCTGCATTTCTTCATCTGAATAATC
Source organism: Bacillus amyloliquefaciens DSM 7 = ATCC 23350 (assembly GCF_000196735.1). Classification (GTDB taxonomy): domain Bacteria; phylum Bacillota; class Bacilli; order Bacillales; family Bacillaceae; genus Bacillus; species Bacillus amyloliquefaciens. Next base: position 855,879 of record NC_014551.1, on the reverse strand, counting down.
ATCTCCGTTAAGAACGATTCCCGCGGGATTTCCCAAATCAGGAACATCGGTAAACGCTTCGTATTTCAATACGTCCGCCTGTTTCATTCATCAATCTTCCTTTCGCCTTATGATCATGTTATTCAGTATAACAAAAGAAGCGGGAATTTTCGGTTAATTACCCAGAAAAAAAGACGCCTTTTTAACGGCGTCTTTTTTGGTTTTTCCGATCAGGCGGGTGACGAGAATCATCGTGACGGACAGCGATCTGTTTTTGCGGTACGCCAAGTATTTCCCGCGCCACTCCGGTTTGTATTTTTCTTTAAAGGCCCGCAGACCGCTGAAGCTGTACATATACCGGACGTTGTTAAAGATGACGGCCGCGATTCTTTCCGACCAGAAGGATGAAAAGGCCGTTCCTACGTTTGACAAAGGCGCCATGCCCATATTAAAGGTGGTGTACCCTTGTTCCTGCGCCCAGAGAAACAGACGGATGAAAAGCGCGTCCATGATACCGTTCGGCGCGTTTTTCCGATAACGCATTAAGTCGACTGATATCTCGCCTTCCTGATACATCGGCATAAGGTTGGCAAAAGCGATGATCTCCCCTTCTGTGTCTTTCACGTAAGCAATCGGGGCCTGTTCCAAATAATCCCGGTCGAAGAAACCGAGAGAAAAGCCTTTCTCTTTTTTCGGTCCGAGCCATTCGTCCGAAATATCTTTCAGTTTGGCGATAAACTCTGAGGAAAACGGCGGTTCCCCGACATGAAACGTGTAGCCTTCGCGGTCAAATTTGTTGTTAATCGCCCGCAGACCCGCTTTTTTCTTTCCTGACAGCGTAAATGCCTCCATATCCACGAGCGCCTCTTCTCCAAGCTTGAAGAAGTTATAGCCGAAGTCATGATACAGCGCCATGTCTTCACGTTCAATCTGATAGAACATGACACTCAGGCCCTGCTTATGCGCCTCATTCAGAAATTCCTCAATTACAAGCGGAAAAGAGTCTTTCTGGCCTGACGGATCACCGAGCACGACAAGCCTTCTGGAAATCTGGCCGAACAATAAAAGTGCTTTGCCGTCGCTTGAGAAATAAAACCGCTTATCCCCGAGAAAGCCGAGGTGGCTGAGCGCGTTTCCGCCTTCTTCCGCCAAAAAGGACTTCAGCCGCTCAGGATCGGCCTCTTCCCCGATCGGCTTCGATCTTTTATGATAAATTGCCGTAAACACAAGGAAAAACAAAGGCACAACAATAATGGCCGTCATCGTGGCGTATGTAATGTGCGAATTGTTATGGACGAAATAATCGTGGCGCAGCAGCCGATTCATTTTATCCCAGATAAAGCCGGCAATGAGATTGTAGTTGAACAAGGCGATAATAAACAGAGCGGCCGCAAAAATCATCTGGCCGAGCGTATACGATGCCTGTTCTCTGATAAACTGCCTCTTTAACAGCACAAGCAATACGATAACGACAGGCAGAATAAAGATCGCGCTGATGTTCAACCCTTTTAAGAAACTGAACACAAAACCGCCGACAAGCGCGGCGACCGCCATTGAATAAGAGCGTTTCGTCCGTTTGTATAGTTCAATCGGCAAAATTAAAAGAATCAAAGCCGCGCTTAACGATAACGCGTTAAACGCAAGAAGCGCCGGATGCGGAATATGCGGAATGACCGTCTCCCTGTCGATCGGCAAGGCGACAGACGCAAGCACGACGACTCCCGACACGAAAACCAAAAGCGCCAGCGAACCGTAAAGCATTCTGATTAAGATGGCGCGCTGCAATACGAGAAGCACGTTCGTCGTTTCCACGGCAGGAGCCATCTTCGGATTTGATTCCAGCCGTTTAAGCGTATTTTCCGTTAAGTCGCCGGCCGCAAAGAACAGCCCGAACACAAACGGAATAAATGAATACACAATCCGGTAGATGACGATGGATGTCACAACCGCCTCCTGCGGAAAGCCCATATTCTGCATGCCGAGCAGAAACAGAAGGTCAAACGAGCCGAATCCTCCCGGCACAAGGCTGATGATTCCCCCGATAGCGGCAATGGCAAATACACCGAATACATGGCGGACATCTGCTTGAATGCCCATGACATACAGTGAATAATACATGACGACGGCTGCCGCAAACCATTCGGCAAACGATGCTCCGATGTATGAAAAAACCGGATGCCTCGGCTTGGCTTCACCATCTTCTGTGTCAGCTTTTTTATTGTTGATCCGGGCGGCGATTAAAGCTGCCGGCACAATCAGCGCCACACCGGCGATGACAGCCCACAGCCACGGCTTCTCGCTTGTGATTTCACCCACCGGGAGCACCCGGGCGACGGTCAGAATACTGAAGACCGACAGCCCGAGCAGAGCTGAAGAAGTAAGCCAAGCGATTCCTGCGACAAGACGTTTTACGTCATTCGTGTGCTCTTTGTAAAGCATCGTCCGCAGTCCGACACCCGCCAGACCGCCGAATCCAAGGACATTGTTAAAGGAATTGGCGATAAAGGAAACCCTGAACACTTTCCAATTCGGAATGTTGAGACGCAGCGTCCGTTTCAGCACAAAATCATAAAAGGACATCGCACTGACGGCAAGGAGGCCGAGCAGAACGAGAATAAATAAATCGTAACGCTCAATCCCATTAATAATGTACAGCGTGCGTTTAAAAGAAAGATCTGTCAATTCCTTTTTGGACTGATAAATGACTAAAAGCAAAACTGCAATAGGAAATAATACTTTTAATATCGATAAGGCATTCTTTTTAGTCAGCAATGTTCTCTCCAATCATCATAAAATAGCTTATTTATTATAATTCCCCCAATAATCTCCAACATATTATACACTACCACCTCATATTCAAACAAAACTCGTCTGCAACTTTCTTTCTCAGATTAAAATCAGTAATATGGTATGCAGGAGTATTAACGAGGAAGTGAGACGATGGATTATAATCTGCATGATACAACGGTATTAGGCGGCGATATTTTTTCTCCTGAGGAACGGGATATTTGGGTTTTGTATATGAAAGTGATGACATCGGCGGGACTCGGCGATGTGTCGGAGTGGATGAAGCTTGATATGAGCATGCCGCAAATGAAAGTGCTGATGCTTCTGAACAACCACGGGACACTGAAGGTGAGTGAAATCGCGGAAAAAATGGGCGCTTCTCTTTCAAATACGACGGGGCTGCTTGACCGTTTGGAAAAATCAAGTTTCATTACACGCGCTCCGTCAGAAGAAGACCGCCGTTCAGTCGTCGTTCAATTAACGGAAAATGCAAAAGATATTTTCCGCAGCCTTTATCAAAAAGGACATGTAAAATTGAAGCGTTCATTGGAAACGCTGACCGTCGAAGAAAAACAAACGGTCAATCAAGGGCTCGCCATTTTGGCAAGAGCGCTTGAATCTTCCAATCAGGCATAGAGATGAAAAAGGCCTGCCGGGATCGGCGGCCTTTTTTTGTTTGACATTTAATTCATTCAAAATGAATAATATATTCAAAGTGAATTAAAAATAGGAGGATTGATCAATATGCCGGAACCATTGCAAACAGAAAAAAACCAGAGCTGGGCGATCACTCTCTTTACGATCGGTGTGTTCATGGCGGCGCTGGACAACGGAATTATTTCCGCTGCTCTGACGACGATTAACAGCTCTTTTGGTGTTTCCCCTTCATGGGGCTCGTGGGGAGTAACCCTTTACACCTTGGGACTCAGTGTCAGTGTGCCGATTGTCGGCAAGCTGTCTGACCGTTACGGGCGGAAAAAGCTGTTTATGATTGAAGTCGGGGTGTTCGGTCTCGGCTCTTTGCTTGTCGCACTCAGTCAAAGCTTCCCGATGTTTTTGGCAGCGCGGCTCATTCAGGCGCTTGGCGGCGGAGGGATTTTTATTATCGGCAGTTCGCATGTCTTGGCTGTGCTTCCGAAGGAGAAACAGGGAAAAGCTCTCGGGCTTTTAGGAGCGATGAACGGTATGGCGGCCGTCCTCGGACCGAATATCGGAAGCTTTTTGCTTGATGTAACCGGGTCGTGGCATTGGCTGTTTTTGATTAATCTGCCGATTGCCGCCGCTTTGGTTGTGTGCGGCGGTTTGTTTATCGCTGAAACGAAAGAGCCTGAGGTGAAAAAGCTTGATCTCGCCGGCACGATGATGCTGTCTCTTGCGATCTTATCCTGCATGATCGGTATTACGAATCTCGATGGGGCGAAGCTGTCAGAAAGCATAATGGACGTAAAGGTGTACGGGTATCTGTTGGGGGCGGGACTTCTCTTTGCGGCGCTGCTTAAAGTCGAAAAACGGGTTGAAAACCGCGGGGGCGATCCGATTCTCGCCTGCTCGCTCCTGCAGAATAAAGTGTTTCAATGGACGCTCGTCATCGGATTTTTATCAGGCGGGCTGCTCGCTGCGGTGATTTTTATTCCTTCTTACGCGGAGCAGTATTTGCATGTATCGGCGGAAAAAGCAGGTTATTGGATGACGCCGCTCGCTTTGGCGTCAGGCATCGGGGCATGGCTCGGCGGGGCGGTCACGGATAAAAAAGGGCCGGTCTTCTCTGCGGTTGTATCAGGCGTCATTGCCTTTACCGGATTCAGCCTGTTTCCGTTATGGGTGACGGATAAATGGGAATTTGTCACGGCGAGTGTGATTGCGGGGATCGGTTTCGGATTTCTGCTCGGAGCTCCGCTGAATGTGCTTGTATCAGAAACGGCGGGTCAAAACAAAGGGACAGCGCTCGGCACGCTGTCACTCGTGAGGCAGGTCGGGCTGACGCTCGCTCCGGCCTTATATGCCGGCTTCATTACAGGCGGCTTTGACCGGATCGGAGATGACATCAAAAACCGTTTAGCGAAAAGCGGCATTCCCGCTGATCAGGCGCAAATGCCCGATATCGGCGGCGGACTTTCTTCGTTGCAGGAACAGGTAAGCCGAATCCCCGTCCCCGCCGTCAAAAAAGCGGTTTCTGATGCGATTGAAGCGGGCGTTGCCAGCGGCTACCACCATCTTTATACGGCAGCCGCCGTCATTTCGTTATGCACGATTGTGTCTGCGGCTGTTTTGGCGTATTTCCGGAAGCCGGCATCCTCTAAGAAAAATGCCAGTCCATCCGCCGGGAAAGCTCAGTAATATGGGCGATGTGATGTTCAGAGTGCCAGACATATAATCCGAGCGCCTGTTCCAGCGTAACCGTCTCCTTAGATACAGGATGGAAAAATGTCCGTTTGAATTGAGCTTCCGTCATGGAGCGCAAAAGAGCGGCCCACCTTCTGTGCAGGATCGTTAACAGCTCAAGCGTATCCCCGCAAGCGGCGGTTTTGGAATCATGGAGATCGGCCCAGCCTTTTTCATCATAAGGACGGATTTCCGGTTCATCCTCCGTTAAGCTCAATTTAAACCGGATATAGCTGTTCATGTGGCTGTCCGCCAGATGGTGAACCACTTGGCGCACAGTCCATCCCCCTTCGCGGTACGGCGTATCGAGCTGACTGTCCGACATCTCTCTGACAGCTTGTTTCAGTTTGGCCGGAGCGTGTTCCAGCGTATTGATCCATTCTTGTTTCTGTCCGGCTGAAATCGATTCAGGCGGCTGATATTCTCCAATCGGATAGCTGAGGGTTTGTGTTTCCATATTGTTCATCTCCCATTGATCGTATTAAGAAAGTATGATGGTGATGTCGCAGCCTTCCGCTTTCGCTTCACGGAAAACCTGAAGCACACTCTCGGCGCCATTTTCAGTCAGCTGCTTGCTTTGTTCAAACTGCCTCCATTCCAAAACGAGCGGGTACTCCACCCATCCGGTCAGACAATCCCATAAAGCGTCCAGGTTTTCACCGTAGTATTCCGGAAGGGCAAGCTCCTTTTTCAATGTCTGGTGGAGGTCGCTGATACTTCTGATTTGTTCCCCGTTAATGACTGCTTTTTTCATGTGCGGCTCCTTTCTTATGATTTTATTCTATCAGTTTACCATTTTTCTCTTCAGAAATGGCCGGATTCTGCCCCGGTTTCAGCTGGACGATGTCCTCCTGTCTCGGACGGCTGCAGATTGGATTTGCCCGGCTGCGCTGCTTTTTTAACAGAGCTGATCCATATAAAGAAGGCGGCCGAAACGCCGCCTTTTTTCAGACTGTGCGGCCCGGGGACGCCGCCGTGCTTCTTTTGCTGTGCTTCGGCTGATACACTTTTCCGACAAACAGGTATCCGTACCTGAAATGGTTGCATCCCCACGATACGAAAATGGGACCGAGCGTGCAGATCAAAAATAACAGCAGGATGGCAGCCGGCAAGGGCATTGACCGCAGATAGCTTTCCAGGAGGTACCCGCTGATTAAAAAGTAGGAGTGGAGCAGATAGATTGAAAACGAATAGTTGCTGATCATCATCACCATCGCGGGCACTTTATTGAGCTTTGAAAACAGATGAAAGCACAGAAAAATAATACTGACCGCATAAATCATAATATCCGGACGCTTAGAAGAAATGGAGCCGCCGCTGACATATGAAACGGCCACAATCAATATCGCCGATACGGCCGCACTGAAGTAAACCGCATAGCGGTACTGATTGATGAGCGCTAAAAAACGCCGGTATTCCTTTCCGCAATAAAATGCCAGACAGAAATAAAACAGCCAGCCCGGAAACGGAACCCAAAAGAACGGAAAAATAGAATCAAGCCCCGATGACGCCGGCGGATGAAGAATTGAAAAATAGCCGAGATAGACGGCATTGATGATAAAAGAAACAGACAGCACCCATGCGGGAGATGTTTTGTTCAGCCAGCGGTGCAGCAGCATATGGAGAATGTAAAATTGAAAGATCACAAGAATGAAGTAGCCGATAAAGTTTCCCAAAAAGACATTTTCTAAAAATTTACCCATCACTGAAACGAAACCGGCGCCTTCTTCTGCCACGCTTTTCATTAAAATGGCATCCACCGCGGCAATAAACAGAAACGGCACGAAAATGACTTTCCCCCTTTTCTTTAAGAAACCCGCGGGCACGCCTTCCGGATAGGACCTGGCAAGCAGAAATTCCGAGATAAAGATAAACGCCGGCGTGCTGAACATCAGCAAGGTCCGGAACGCATCAACCGTATGGGCGGCGCTTGCTAAGGACTCTTCCTGAATCATCAGCACCATTGACATCACGTGCAGCAGAACGACACTTAAGCAGGACAGGCAGCGGATCACGAAAATTTCTTTTATCTGCATGCGGCCGCTCCTTTTTCACAAGCACGGCGGACTTTGGCGTACGCCTGGCGCAGCCGCTTTTCCCGCAGCTCGGGTGTGCTCGTTTTGACGGCGGACATAAAGTTCCGTTCGGCTTTTTGAATGCCGCAAAATTGCAGAATGCCTTTTTTCAGCGTAATCCAGTCCGCGTTTTTCCGGAACCACTTTAAGTGCCGGTTCGGGGAGTCCGCCGTATAAAACACCTGTGCCGTCTCTGCCCGGAGCAGTCCTTTTACACGGCCGTTTTCAAATGTGTAGGCTTCTCCGGCGACAAACACTTTGTCAAAAAAGCCTTTCAGAATCGCCGGAACGCCTCCCCACCACAGCGGGTAAATGAAAATGAGATGATCCGCTTCTTTCATCAGTTTCCGGTATTTCTTTGTTTCAGCGTCCCGGTTCATATCCCTCCGCTTTTTTTCATCTCCGACCTTCAGCACGGGATCAAATTGATCGGCGTATAAGTCAATGACGGTATAGCTTCGTCCGCTGTCCTTTAAAGCCATGGCGACGTATTTGACGATCGCCGCATTGAAACTGTTCTCATCCGGATTTGCATACACAATCACCGTCTTCATATGTCCCTCCCAGTATTTTTTAATTTTTACAATGATTATATCATTATGCAGTATGAATAAGGCAAAGACATGATGAAAGGCTTTTTCGCCGACTGAAACGGCGGCCTTCCCTTCTGTCTGTTTCCGGCAGCATTTTGATTCGTTTTAAACAGGATTGAAATGCGGTATCCGACACTTCTGCGTTTTTAAGCAGCCGTATGGTATACTAGCTGTCAAATGAATGGGCTTGGAGGACAACATGAGAATTTTAAAGTACGCGATTTTAGGACTTTTGCGAAAAGGCGAATTGAGCGGATATGATATATCGAGCTATTTTAAAGAAGAGCTAGGCCAGTTTTGGAGCGCAAAGCACAGCCAGATTTATCCGGAATTAAAAAAGCTGACGGCTGAGGGATTCATTACGTTCCGCACTGCGATTCAGGGAACGAAGCTGGAGAAAAAAATGTACACGCTGACTGACAATGGAGAGCGGGAGCTTTGTGCATGGCTGACGAAAAAAGATCCGATTCCGGAAACGGTGAAGGATGAATTTATGCTGAAGGCTTATTTTATCTCAGCTTTGACGAATGAAGAAGCGGATGAGCTATTCACCGATCAGCTCGTAAAGCGAAAGGAGAAGTTGTCCGATCTGGAAAACAGTTATCATGAACTGATGACATCCTCCGAGGAGGCGGATTCCTTTTCTTCTCCGGATTTCGGCCATTATCTCGTGCTGACAAAAGCGCTGGAGCGGGAAAGGAATTATATTTCCTGGCTTGAGCATATTTTGGCTCTCATCAAAAAAGCATAAACAAAACGGGGCGGCTCTGTATGCAAGCCGCCTGTTTACGTTCTGAGACCCGCCGTAATAAACGAATCTGCCATTAAAATAAGAAAAAGCAGACTGAAATAAACAATCGAGTAAAAAAACATCCCTTTCGACCATTGCGTGTCATCCGCTGCTCGAAAACCTTTGACGCTCCGGTACAGCCAGATGGCTCCGAGCAGGAGAGCGGTCGCGGTATAAAACGGGCTGACATCGATATAAAGAGGGACGAGCAGCGAAACCGCAGTCAGAACGGCGATATAGCGCAGCATTTTTATTTTTGTGACACGATTGCCTTTTATAATCGGCAAAAGCGGAATTCCGGCAGCACGATACTCTTCCTTTCGCCTGATTCCGATCGCCCAAAAATGCGGCGGCTGCCACAAAAACATAATCGCATATAACAACACCGCCGGCATATCAATGTACCCGGTCAGGGCGCAATAGCCGATCAAGGGCGGAGCCGCCCCCGGAAAGCTGCCGACAAATGTGCCCAGACGGATTGTCTTTTAAACCAAAGCGTATAAACGACGGCATACAGCAAAAATGCAAGCAGGCCGAGAACGGCGGTCAGTACATGAAGCGAAGCAAGCATGATGAATCCGCATGCGCCGAGACAGGCGCCGTATAGGATCATAACCGGCGGCGGTATTTTACCCGTGACGCTTGCACGGGTGCGGGTTCGCGCCATCTTGGCATCCATGCCGCGGTCAAAGAAGTTATTAAAAACAGTGCTTGATGCCATGACAAGCGCCGTTCCGATCATGGCGATCGTCATAGCGGCAAATATACCGGGCCCTTCGCCCGTCCTTTCAGACTGAAGCCATGCGATCCAAAATCCGCCCAATGCGGCGAGTGAATTTGAGATGATAATTCCCGGTTTGGCAAGAATGATAAAGTCCTTGACCGTCACCCGGTTTCCGTTATGCTTCATCGGCTGTTCCGTCCGTGCTGCATTTGAATTCATTTGTTCGGGTTCTCCTTTTTCGGCTTATCATATCAGGAAGAATCAGGAATCACAATTCATTCTGTCTATTTTTCACACAATTGTAAATTATATATAAAAAGCCGCATCTTGACCGGATGCGGCTCATTTCCTTTACTATTCAAAATCTGCCCATAAAACTCCCTGATCCGGCTTGAAGCGAGCAGATCAATTTCAAACACGGGCATTAAGAAGGCTAATCCCGTATCGTTTTTGTTTTCGGGGAAGTTTTCAAATAAAAAACCTTGCCATTGATGGCAAGGTTTTTTTCTTACAGTGTAAATGCGATATCCGCCCCTGACACAGGGTCTTTGACGAATATGCCATCGTTTTTTTCTTCAATTTCAAAGCCGGCATCAGTCAGCGCTTTTGTCACACGTGACAGCTCTTCATGATGCGGAAGCACGATGGTGTAATAATCCAGCCCGCTTGCGTTTCCCGGTTTCGGCGGCGCGTGTTTTCCGGCCCATATATTCAGACCGATGTGATGGTGATATCCTCCCGCTGAAACAAACAGCGCGGACATGGCCGCGTAATTGCCGACAATGTCAAAACCGAGAATATCGGTGTAAAAAGCCTTGGCTTCCTGTAAATCCGTCACATGGAGATGAATGTGCCCGATAACGGTTCCTTCCGGGAGACGGCTTTTCCGTTCAGCTCCGGCTTCTTCCAAAAGCCCGTCCACATCGACGGGCGCCGTTTGCATGACGTAATTGCCCTCTGCATCGCGCTGCCACGTGCTGCGGGGACGATCGGCGTATATTTCAATGCCGTTTCCGTCCGGATCAGACAGGTAAAGAGCCTCACTGACCGCGTGATCCCCCTGACCGAGCGCGATGCCGTTTTCAATCAGCCGGGCCAATGCGATGCCGAGTTCTTTCCGATCAGGCAGAAGAATCGCGAAATGGTAAAGGCCGGTGACAGACCGCTCCGGCAGAATGACGGCGCCTGGATTTTCTTCAAGCACCAGCAGGACGCGTTTTCCGTCTGCTGACAGTTCTGCGGAACGATCGGTTTGCGAGATGACTTGAAAGCCGATCACATTTTGATAAAAGTCGAGCGACCGCTCCATATTTTTGATGGTCAATTTGACATAACCCAGTGCCGTATCTTGATGAATGCCGGTCATCTGAACGCCTTCTTTCTTATGCTGAAAAAGTTTCTCCCTTTTTTGATTTGAAAAGGAGCTGATCCAATGAAAGCAGACGGCTTCCTGAAAGCGCTAAGTGAATTGACGCAACCAGCAAGATGAAATCAAATTCCGATCCGCCCATAAACGGTGAGGAAAGCTTCGCCGTGAAGATGGCGCCGACTAATGTGATGGCAAACAGAACGCCGATAATGCGCGTTGCCAAGCCGAAAAAGATCAGAACCCCGCCAACCAGTTCAATCGTTGCGATGACATAGACCATAAAGGCCGGAATCCCGATGCTCTGGAAAAATTGCGTTGTGCCTTCTAAACCTTGAAACTTGGATAAACCGTGAACAAAAAAGATAATACCTGTTACAACTCTTAAAAGCAGTGTTCCTGTTTCGAATGATTTATTCATAAAATCCTCCTTGAAAATTATTATCACTTACTTTATGTAAGCTAGTATATATACATAACTTATTTACGTCAAGTAATTTCGTTACATTTAACGAAAATAACTTAAAAGTACTAGTTATCCCCGCAAAAAAAGACCTCCGCACTCTGTCGGAGGTCTTTGTTCCTATTTATGATTCCCTGAACTGGCTTTCATATAATTCCCGGTAAAAACCGTTCTGGCTGAGAAGTTCGGCATGGGTTCCTTTTTCAGCCATTTCGCCGTCTTTCAGCACAAGAATCTGATCGGCTTTTTGAATCGTATTCAGCCTGTGAGCGATGATGACGCTTGTTCTGCCCGCCATTAAACGGCCGAGCGCTTCTTGTATTTTCACTTCCGTCACCGTATCAATGTTGCTTGTCGCTTCATCCAAAATGAGCAGAACCGGGTCGGCCAGCACAGCTCTCGCAATGGAAATGAGCTGTTTTTGGCCTTGGCTGATGCCCGCGCCGTTTTGGGTAAGAACGGTATCGTAGCCTTTGGGGAGCCGTTCAATGAATCCGTGGGCATTGGCGGCTTTAGCGGCTTCCTCCACCTCTAAGTCAGATGCATCCAAGCGGCCGTAGCGGATATTTTCCCTGATGGTGCCCTGAAAAAGAAATGAATCCTGCAGGACAAACCCCATATTTTTTCTCAGACTGGATCTCGTCAGTTTTTTGATGTCCGTTCCGTCGATAAGAATTTTCCCTTCATTCGGCTCGTAAAAGCGGGCGATCAGACTTGTGACGGTTGTTTTACCCGCTCCGGTCGGGCCGACAAAGGCGATTGACTGTCCTTGCGGAACGCTGAAGGACAGATGTTTTAAGATCAGGCTGTCTTCCTGATAGCCGAAGGAGACATCTCGGAATTCAATCTCTCCCGTTTTGATCGGCTGGTACAGCGCATGCTCTTCGTCTTCCCGCTCCTCTTTTTCATCAAGCACGTCAAACACCCGTTCAGCCCCGGCGATGGCCGATAACATCGTGTTGAACTGATTGGCTAAATCATTCAGAGGGCGCGTGAACTGCCGTGAGTATTCGGCGAATACGACGATGGAACCGATTGAGATCCACCCTTTCAGCGCAAACAGCCCGCCGACCGCCGCTATAATCGTAAAGCTTAAATTGTTTAAAGAGTTCATTACTTTCGGAATGAATCCCGAAATGGTCTGCGCCCAAAATCCCGATGATTTTAACGCCGCGTTTTTTTCTAAAAATTGCTCCATGACGCGGTCTTCCCTCGAGTAGGCTTTAATGACTTTCGCTCCTGATATCGACTCTTCAATAAAACCGTTCAGCTCGCCGAGGTTTTTCTGTTGCTGCTTAAAGAGCAGTCCCGTCCGGCTGGTGATCCATTTAATGCTCAAAAACATGATCGGAATAATCAAGAGCGTGATCAATGTTAAAAGCGGGCTCATGTACAGCATGACGGCGATTGTGCCGACGAATGTAATGACGCTCGACAGCACCTGAATGACTGATGTATTTAAAGTGGAGCTGACATTTTCAATATCATTGGTGACCCGGCTCATCAAGTCGCCGAGCCGCTGTTTATCAAAAAACGGAATCGGCAGTTCATGCAGATGAGTAAACAGCTCGCTCCGCATTTTAAACACGGTGCTTTGAGAAATATTGATCATCCAATAGTTTTGAAACCATAAGGACAATGATTGCACGAGGTAAATCCCAAACAGTATGAACAGCACCCCCGCCAATCCGTCTGTCGTCCGCCCGACGATGAAATGATCAATCGCTTTCCCGATGACGAACGGTCCGAGGAGGCCAAATATGGCGCTTATGACTACCATGATGATCACGAGGGACAAAAGCCCTTTTTTCTCGGCTACATAAGACCAGATCCTGCGCAGCGTGCCTTTTGTATCTTTTGCTTTCGCGCGTTTTCTGCCGCCTTCATTTGATTTGAGCGGTATTTTCGGATATCGGAAAGGTTTACGAATGTCTTTCTGCACTGTCAGCTCCCTCCTTTCCGAATTGTGATTCATAAATCTGCCGGTACAAATGAGACTCTGCCATCAGCTCTTGGTGCGTGCCTTTTGCCAGCAGCTCGCCGTCTTCAAGCAATAAGATGGTGTCAGCCTTTATCGCGGTCGTTATTTTTTGTGTAATAATCAGTGTCGTACATTCATAAGACCTGATCGCCTTTAAAAGCTTTGCTTCCGTCTGAAGATCCAGCGCGCTCGTACTGTCATCTAACAGCAGGAGGGACGGCTTTCTGATAAAAGCGCGCGCGATGGAAATACGCTGCTTCTGCCCGCCTGACAAATTGACGCCCCGCTGTCCCAGCACCGTGTCGTATCCGTTTGACAGCTTCATAATGGTTTCATGGATTTGCGCGTCTTTGGCCGCTTCCATTACTTCATCTAGTGAAGCATCCTCCCGCCCCCATGCGATATTTTCACGGATTGTGCCTGAAAACAGGAGTACTTCCTGCGGAACATAGCCGATTTCCCTGCGCAGTCCATGAGCGGAGAATTCACTGATCGGTTTGCCGTCAATGAAAATACTGCCCGAATCAGCCGTGTACAGGCGCGGAATCAGCTGAAAGAGCGTTGATTTTCCTGAGCCCGTCGCGCCCATAATGGCAACCGTCTCTTTCGGATTGGCAGAAAAGGAAACGTGATGCAGCGCGTCTTTTTCCATGCCCGGATAGCGGAAGGACACTTCGCGAAACTCAACGCCGCCTTCAAGCGTCTGTGCCGGGTCGTGCCCCGTCCCCTCGCCGCCTTCTGTTTCCAGCACCTCGCCGATTCTTTCTCCGGAAGCTTTCGCCCGGGAAAATACCATGATAAGAAAAGGAAGGACGGACAGCGCGCCTGTAATCCGCGTCGCATAGTTAATGACGGAAACGACATCGCCGACCTGCGCTCCGCCCTGATCAATGCTTTTGGCGCCGAACCATAAGATAAATAAAATGCAAATGTTCATCAACAGCATTAAGATCGGCATCGCCGCTTCCACGAGCCGAAAAGCGGAGACTGTCTTTTCCATCAGCTTCGTATTTGATTGCAAAAAACGTTTCACTTCGTGGTTTGCACGGAGGAGCGCTTTAATCAGTTTGATCGCCGTCAGGTTTTCCTGCATGATCGTGTTGACCTGATCGAGCCGCTTTTGTACAGATCGAAACAGCGCGCCGCCTCTTTTCAGCACCCACAGTAAAAACAAAAGTAAAATCGGCACCGTGACCAGCAGAAAAAACCCGAGTTTCGCATTGACGGTCAGCGAGAGAATAATACCGCCCGCGATCATTAACGGCGCCCGGAGCATAAATCGGAGACTCATAAAAAGCATATTCTGGACCTGCGTCACATCGTTTGTCAGCCTAGTGATAAATGATGTGGATGAGAATTGCGCAAACGTCGAATAGGAGAAGGATTGAATTTTTTGAAAAAGTCCTTTTCGCGTATCATACGCATAGCTCTGGCTGATATGGGCGGAGTAGAAAGAATTTAAAATGCCCGAGGCGAATGAAACAACGGTCAGTCCGATCATCACGCCGCCCCACAGCCAGACCGTTCCGAGCTCCTGCTTCAAAATTCCTTCGTCAATGATTTTCCCGATCAGCAGGGGCTGTATCAGCTCTACCGCAAGCTCGATGAGCATGAAAAACAGAGCGATCCCCGCCAACAGAGAATACGGTTTTACATATGATAAAGCCTTTGACATGTGTAAGCCTCCAAATTCTTTGTTCAGTTGTATGTATATTTATTTTATTTGTTTGTCGTAAATGAATAAAGGATTAACCCTTGAACCCGCACTTTTATTATGTACTTTATGAAGAAAAAACGGAAATCATTGAAGACCAAAATTGAAGAATAAGGGATGCAGATATATGGAGGCTGTCTTTTCTTTTTACCAGCTTTCTGAACCGGAGCCTTGATTTTAAAATGAATTAGCGGAGCCTTTAAAAAGGCGTCCGCTAGTCATTTATGCTTTGTCATTTCATTTAACGAATAAAAACGAGAGCGACCCCGAATCCTTTATCAGCATCAAACTCTTTGATCACTTTCATGACCTGCCAGCGCTGGTCTGGAGAATCGGATTTTGTGGCAATCCCATTATGAGCGTGAATAAAATCTCCCGCTTCCACAGTCTCATCGCATCTGACAAATACCTGACCGATAAGCCCGACAATGTTCCACTCGTCTCTTTCTTGTCTTGAAGCGTAGTCTTCTTCAGGCCGAAAGTCCGGATTTTCTTTTGGCGCCATGACCGTATGGCCGTTTGCATCTTTCTGTTCTTCATAAACATAGCCGCCAAACTCATTCTTTACGTATCGTCCCGACCAGTGAAAACTCGACTCACCAAGAATTACTCCGGCAGTCTCGGAAATAACCCCAAGCATGAGATCACCCTTTTCAGCCGGTCTGATCTTATCACCTTCAAGTGTGACAAGTGTTCCCGTCGGAATCTTCTCCCCGCTCAGGCTCTCAAAGTACTCAGCGTAGTCAGAGAAGGTCGAGGAACCTGTTACGCCTCCCGAAGCCTTAATTGTTCCTTCTTTTGCGTGAAGCTCAATTTTTCTGTTTGCCGATGACGGAGTGCTGCCGGCACCCCAGCCCCATACAGTTGAGTTAGCTTGTGGGTTAATCGTATTATATGAACCGATTACCCCGGATTGAGAACCACCTGCAGCCTGTCCCCGGACAGAACCGACGACAAAGCCATTAGTTCCTGTAACGTGGGAATCTTTAGATGCCATAACAGAAGATCCTTTATGTTTAAACAACTCATACGGTGTTTTTTTACCGCCTACATTAAATGTTGTTTCATATCCCTGAAAATCAATATTTGATATATTCAGATCCGGACCCGAAGAATAGAGTCCGACCGTTCCGCTGCTGGCTCCCAATCTATGCCCGTATACATTGCTCACTGTGCAATTATCAACGCCGCCGCCAAAAGCAAGACCCGTCGTGCCGCCGTCAACTAGAAAAACGCCGTCAATCATGCACTTTCCTACCGCATTTTCTCCGCCGAGAACATAAAGATCATGAGCAGCGGAGCGGAACCCGCGGACCGTAATATTCTTCAGATTGACATACCGTCCTTTGTAATAAATCATAATGATCGTGTCATTGCTGTAATCATATGATCGATCTTCACAAATCGCCTGGAAATTCACTATATTAACTGAATCATAGCCCGAAACAACCAAAGCACTCGCTCCGACGCCTTTATATATAGAATTTTGTTTAGGATTTGTTGCCTGGCAATTTACTAATTGAACATCATGGGCAGTTTTTGATGTCGGCTCAGTCGATAAATGGTGGCCAATATGTCTAATACAAAAACCAATGGCATTTTCGTAAGCACGGCAATTAGCTAGCTGAACCCGTTTAGCTGCCGGTGCATAGTCATGCGCCTTAATTTCAAAACCGCGGGCGCCGCCAATTGCAACACAGCTATCTACAAATACATCTTGGGAACCGTCATCGATCTCAAAGCAATTTGAATTTGACGTGCCATTCCCATTTCCCATCGGGTGATAGGAAATACAATGACTAAAAGTAGTATGGTACCCGAAATGACAAGTAAAGTTATCATCGCCGGACCCTGTTGCTTCACAATGAGAAAACGTTACAAAGTTACAGCCATTGGGCTGATAATAAGTCGGGTCGTCCATTTCTCCATGTCTGTTATAGTTCGGGCTTGTAGAATCAAAGCCGTGCAGGCCGCCGTTCTTCACAAACACATGTTCGACAAAAGAATAGTCCACATTCGCAAAAAGCAGACAGCTTGAAGTGGGCCCTTTCGGAATCTTCCAGCCGGCAGGACGCGTATCCTTATTCCAGTCCAGCGTGAGATGGCCGACGTAAATATTTTCATTACCGTTCGTATAGTCACTGTTGGTCAGAACAGAACGGCCGACAGGTGTTTCGTCTAATAACTTAATGACCGTTCTTTTCTTACCTGCTCCGACAAGCATTGTATTTGACGGAACAAACAATCCCGATGTTCTGAATACACCTGCGGGAACGGTTACGACATAACCTCCGTCGGCCATCGCATCATGAAATGCTTGCGTATCATCTGTTACTCCGTCACCTTTAGCCCCAAAATCCATAACGTTTCGCTCTGTAACGTGTTCAAACCTGTTTTCATACATTTTAAGTCTTTCGTTTAAGTTTTCATAAGTTGACGTGCCATCGTTAAGGGCGGCACCGATTTTGCTGTCAATCGCTTCAAAGTTTTGAGCAATGCTTTCAACTTCAACACCCTCAGTTTTATCAGGTTTGTAAAGTCCTAAGAAAGTCGTATAGTTTGTCATTGGTTTGCCTCCTATTTTTAATTGCTAATTAAAACACCGAACATCACAGAAGTCATTCACTCCTGCATGTACAGGTGGCAAAGGTATGACAAATTCAGACATTTTTTCAACACACATAAAAAGAGCGCCGGATAAACCAGCGCTCTTCCCGTTCTGCACACAGCCTGCTGCTGCGGTATGCTAACCGTTCAGTATTTTCTCAACACGCTCCCGCATTTGCGGCACGCCTAATCCGACGATGACCTGAAGCGCCCTGCCTTTTCTGACGACGCCGTGGGCGCCCAGCTCTCTGAAATCGGCATCACTTTTGACTTTTGAATCATCAGCGACAGTGACGCGGAGACGGGTGGCGCAATTGGTGACCTCCATAATATTGTCTTTTCCGCCAAGCGCCTCAATATACAAAGCGGCTGTATCCCGCTGTGTTTCGTCTGCCGCCGCTGTTTCTTTTGAAGCCTGCTTCCGTTCTCTGTACTCCTTTTTCGAATAGAGCTTTGTTTCCTGCCCTTCTTCTTTTTCTCTGCCCGGTGTGGCGATGTTGAATTTGAGAATGAGGAAACGGAAGACGAAAAAGTAAATGGCGGTAAAGCACAATCCGATGATGATCTGGTATACATACGTCATGCCGTGGCTTGACGCCAGCGGGATCCAGTTTAAGGTCGCCGTTTCAATCAAGCCGCCGCCCATATTTCCGACGACGCCGGCCATATACATGACGGTTGCCATAGAAGCGGCAAGCAAAGCGTGAACCGCAAATAAAAACGGCGAGATAAAAAGGAATGTAAATTCAATCGGCTCCGTAATCCCGGCGATAATGGATGTCAAGGTGACCGGAATCAACAGGCCGGCGACGATTTTTTTCTTTTCCTTTGAAGCCGTGGCGTAAAAGGCGAGCGCGATTCCCGGAATGCCGAAGATTTTCGAGTTGCCGTGAAGTGCGAAGCCCCCCTGCGGGAACAATTCTTTCAGCGGTTTGACGCTTTGGGAGTATTCTCCGAGATGCTGCGCCCAATAGGTGACGATACCGCCTTCAGCCACAGCCGGACCGAAAACAAACGGCGAGTAAATAAAATGATGCAGGCCCGTCGGAATTAAGATCCGCTCCAAGAATGTGTAAATCCACACGCCGATTGCCCCGGAAGAAACGAGAAAGCTTTGCAGTGATCCGATTCCGGACTGAACCATCGGCCATACGTATGCCACCGCGAGTGAAATCGGTATCATAATGAAAAAAGAAATAATGACGATGTACGAAGATCCTTGAAAAATTCCCAGGAAATCCGGCAGTTTTTTATCAAAATACCGATTGTGCAAATAAACGACAATAGATGAAATAAAGATGGCGCCGATAATATTCGTATCAAGCGTTTTGATGCCGGCGATCATCGTCAGCCCGCTCGTTCCGCCGACTTCCTGATTCATATCGACATGAAAAGCCCCGCCCCAAACCGTCAGAATCGCATTGATAAAGTAATTGAATGTCAGATATACTGTAAGCGCTTCCAAACAAGCCCGCGCCTGCGCTTTTTTCGCTAAAGCGACAGGTATGCCGATCGCAAACAGGAGCGGCATTTGATTAAAGACGGTCCAGCCGCCCTGTTCAATGACGTACCAGCATTGATACCAAAGCCCGTCAGGATCACCCAGCGGCCCCATCAGTGTTTTATTTTTAAAGAGCGTACTCAGACCGACAATAATGCCGGAAAATGCAAATAACAAAACAGGCACAAACATCGCGCTGCCGAAGCGCTGGACTTTTTGCATCATTTCATGTGACCTCCCGCTATTTATCAAAATTTTCAAGCTCTTCATAATCAACATATGCACGGAATAACGCTTCGCCCACCAGAAAAAACGGGGCAAATGCGACGATTTCCGTTTTATCGCTTAACGTCACCGGCTTGCTGGTCGCATAAAGGTTATACGGCGTTGTTTGCGCCAGTACGTTGTTTTTCAGATTGGTGATTGAAATAAACGGAACTCCCTTTGCGGACAGGGTCCTTACCTGCGGAATTAATTCGGGTGTTTCCCCGGATAAAGAAATGATGATGAATACGTCATCGACCTTAAAATCGTCACACATGATATCAAACTCTGTGATGTCCTGAATTAAAATCAGATACTTCCGCCGGGATACAAACATCCGCTGCAGCTCACGGGCGCACACCCTCTGAGCCGTGCCCGATCCGTAAACGAAAATCCGTTTTGCTTCATCTATCAGCCGGCACATCTCCGTCATATCTTTTGACTTCACGTATTTTACGTTGGCTTCAATATCATCCAGAAGCTTTTCAAACGTCATATTCTCGCCCTCTTCAGGCTGATCCTCCCATTTCAGAAAAACCCGGAATTCACTGTAGCCGCTGAAGCCGAGTTTTTGGGCCAGCCGCAGGATGGAAGACCGAGAGACATTGCAGGCTTTCGCCATATCATTGATACCGAGATGGTAGCACGTATGCTTATTGTTCAATATATATTTTAAAATATAAAAATCGTTGTCATTTAATTTCGCGTAATGCTGATTAACCAGTTCTTCAAGACTCATTCCAAAATCCCCCCGTTTTCTTTCTATTATATAGAATAACAGATGAAGAAAACGGGGAAGATTGTCATCAGGAAATATGCGACGGACTTACGTCAAGCTCAGGCCAGTAGTCTTTATTAGCCTCCATCAGATCTTCAAGGATCAGTCTTGCCACACGGGCATTCGGCACTGTTTTTGACAGGATCAGCGCCTGCCACAGCTTTTGAAATGACCGTTCTTCCCAAGCTTCAACCGTCAGTTTTTCGACAGATAACTGCTGCTCCATCAGGCCTTTTTGAAATTGCGGAATGTTCCCGACTGAGAGCGGTTCCGGTCCGTTTGAACCTACGAGACAAGGAATCTCAACCATGGCTGATGAATCAAAGTTTGCGATCGCGCCGTTATTTTCAACGATTAACAGCATTCTCTCCCCGGTGTTGTAAGCGATGGCCCGGGCAAGGTCGACGATATAGGAAGCATGATCGTCAATTTTAATTTCACTGTTTTCCGACGACTGTTCACGTGTAATCATGTCACATTGGCTGAAGATGAAAGCTTCGCGCCCTTCCATGACTTCGTTGGCTCTCGTATGATTCGGATTTGATTTTTTCACCATATCATCCGGGAATAAGTAATATTGCAGATACGTGTTCGGAAGCGTATCCGGATCGGCCGCCTGAACATCGCGCGCTTTTTTGAATGTGTCATTCCAGCTTGCTTCAGTCTGCTCTGCCTCTGTCTTCGGAACGTAGCCATATTCACGGACATGCTCTTTCAGCTTCGGCATTAAATCATTGCCGTGCTGATCTGTAATGGAAGTCCACCAGCCGAAGTGGTTCAAGCCGTAATAGCGGACGTTCATTTCTTTTCGGGAAGATAATCCGAGGATGTTCGCCATGCGATCCTCAATTCCGACCGGCATGTCGCAGATGTTCAATATTTTTGAATTCGGTCTGAGGCGCCGTGTAGCCTCAGCCACAATCGCCGCCGGATTGGAGTAATTCAGCATCCATGCGTCAGGCGAGTACGTTTCCATATAATCAAGAATTTCCAGAACGCCGCCGATAGACCGCATGCCGTATGCAATTCCGCCCGGCCCGCATGTTTCCTGTCCGACCACGCCATACTTCAGCGGGATTTGTTCATCAAGCGCGCGCATCGCATATTTCCCGACGCGGATATGCGCCATGACGAAATCAACATCCGTAAAAGCCGTCTCTGGGTCATCAGTCGCCAAAAATTCAATGTCCGGCGCTTTTTCTTTTAAGAATACCTCACACGCACCCGCAATCCGCTCCTGCCTTTCTTTATCATTGTCATAAAGTTTCAGCTTTCTGATCGGAAACTCTTCCAGGTGATTCAAAAGCATTAATACAATTCCGGGGGTAAATGTGCTGCCGCCGCCTGCAATAACGATTGAGAATGATTTGTCTGTCATGTGAAGCCCTCCTCTGATAACGTTTACATTTTATTTATATCATGAGAACGGCTTCTCTGTACCGGGTTTGGGGGAGTTAGATCATTTAATCATTTTTAGTTATTTTTCTCAAAAAGCGGGAAAGTTCTCACAGGAACATAAAAGGTCTGCTTTGATCAGCAGACCTTTTCTCAAAAATGCTCTTGTAAATCAGAAAGCAGCACTTCCTGCTCAAATTGAGGATTTCCGACCGGAAAAATCCTGGCTGTTTCTTTGTCTTCGTTGACATGCTGAATATAAATCGGGACTCCTTCATACGTCACATACGCCATGGCGGCGGATTCAGCAATGTCTTTCGCACGCTGTGTATTCACGTCTCAAACCTCCTTTGGGCCTCACACATAACGTGTCCGGCAGCCAAGAGAAGTATGCTTGTTTCTTACAATTGTCCGGCGGTGAGTTTGAATTTTTTGAGGCGTTTGTAAAACGTGCTACGCGGAATCCCCGCAATTTTGGCGGCCTGCGTGACATTTCCCTTCGCCGATTCAAGCGCGTTTACGATCATGTTTTTCTGAATGTGCTCCCGTATAGAGACAGGAGGCGCTTCTTCTTGTTCAAAAGGCTGGGCCGCCTCTTTAAGACCTGACGCTTCAAGCAGGGATGCGAGGGGACGTCCGGACAGCCGTCCGTCCGGGAACATGACGGAAAGACGTTCAAACACATTAAACAATTCTCTGATATTCCCCGGCCATTTCCAGCCCTTTAATATGTCTAAAAAGTCATCAGGAAGCTCTCCCGGCCACCTGCTGTTTCGCTGAAATTCAAAGAAGAGGCCGGGAATGTCTTCAGTGCGTTCTCTTAATGGCGGAAGATGAATCGGACAGACGTGAAGCCGGTAAAATAAATCTTCTCTCAGCTTTTTGCTTTCGACAAGCTGTCTCAGATCAGTGTGTGCGGCGGTGATGATTCTGATGTCGATGGGAATTTCTTTTGTCCCGCCGACCGGGGTGACTTTCCGTTCCTGCAGCACCCGTAACAAAGCCACTTGCATGGAATGTGATATTTCTCCGATTTCATCGAGGAAAAGCGTGCCTTTATCGGCTTTTTGCAAAGCGCCGATCTGTCCTTTCCGTTTCGCTCCGGTGAAGGCGCCTTCCATATAGCCGAACAGTTCGCTTTCAATCAGCTTTTCGGGGACCGCTCCGCAGTTGACGGCGATAAACGGGCCGTTCTTTCTGGAGCTGTTGTTATGAATCGCCCGGGCGGCAACCTCCTTTCCCGTGCCGGTTTCCCCTGTCAGACAGACGGTTGCGTCCGTTCGGGCGACAAGCTCCAGCTGCTGCAGCATATTTCGGGATGACCGGCTTTTGCCTGCGGCACCATGAAATATAAAAGCCGGCTTTTCTTCCCGTTTGGTTACATAAAAGCATGTGAAGCCGTTCTCCTCCCGTTTCGCCTGCTTGATTTGAAAGCCCTGTTCCTCAAGCTCACGCAGCATATGTCCGGTAAAATGCTGAACGGGGGGGCTTGCGGCGATAATCCGGTTGATTTCATTACAAAGCACGATTGGCTCACGAGACCGGGTAAGCCCGGCGAATTTGCTGATCATGTCAAGCTCTGTCATCTTCATCTTTAAGGCAAGCTCCCGTTCCGCCGTATAGGCGATGGAGGAAGCAATTCCGAGCATAAAAGGCTGAGCGCGGGAGGCGGGGCAGGAAATATCAATGACACCCGCCAGCCGCCCGTCTTCATAACGGATCGGCGCGGCGGAACAGCTCCATTGATGGGAAGCGAGCGAATAATGTTCAGAACCGTGTACCATGACCGGCTCATTTGTATAAAGAGCCGTACCGATCGCATTCGTGCCGACCGCCTTTTCTGTCCAGCAGGCGCCTTTTAAGAAATTGATGCGGTTCGCTTCATGAATGGTGCGCGGGTGGCCGTCAACTGAATGGACAACGCCGTCGGCATCAATCAGGAGAACCATCATTTCCATTTCCCGCATCGCCGTTTTCATTTTTTCTGCATACGGTGCCGAGGCCGCTAAGAATAACGCATGCTTCTCGGCCTGCCTTTCTAAATGATCTGCCGGCATCACATTCGGCCCCTTTTCAAGATAAGGATTGACATCAGCTTTTTTGCAGCGGTGCCATGAGGCGGCCACCCGCTTCTGAATACAGGATTCATCAAGCACGCCTTCTTTCACAAAGCGCTTCCAGGTTTTAAAATCATTCCGAATGACATTCATTGTATTCGCTCCCCCCTGTTCAGACCATCTTTTCATATATTGTAGGGGAAAAGTAAAGCGCTTTCAACGAAAAATACCCCTTCTCAGTCCTGAGAAAGGGTATCCCGGCTATACGGAATGCACAGCGAGGCCGGTGACATTCAGAAGGGCTTCCTGAAGCGTTTCCGAAAGAGTCGGATGCGCGGTGATAAAGTGCTCCGACATATCCGCCGTCATTTCGCCGTTCATCAGCATGACCGCCTGCCCGATCAATTCCGTCACGTCAGGCCCGATCATTGACACCCCGACAATTTCTCCGAATTCCGGTTCGGCGATGATTTTCATTTTGCCTCCATGCTGATGTTTAATTAATGCCTTGCCGTTAGCGGAAAATGAACATTCTCCGATTTTTACATCTCCGTATTTCTCTCTCGCCTGTATTTCCGTCAGCCCGACAGCGGCCATTTCCGGAGATGTATAAATACAGCGGGGCACCGCCCGCATATTGGCTTTGCTGTCCTTTCCCGTGGCATGCGAAGCGGCGGTGATTCCTTCATGAATCGCGGCATGCGCCAGCTGCATTCCTCCGGCCGCGTCGCCGCACGCGTATATATGCGAAACATTTGTCTGCATATGGTCATTGACTTCAATGCCGCGCGGAGAATAAAGGATGCCGGCCTGCTCCAGATTCAGCTCTTGCAAACGCGGCTTTCTGCCGATTGCGACCAGAATGTGATCAGCCTGCGCCTCAATTTCTTTTCCGTCTTTTGTCCACACGGCGGTTTTTCTTTCCCTGTCAATCCGCTGGAAGGAAGCTTTCGTCTGAATATCAACTCCGCTGTCTCGTAAAGAGTCTTCAAAAGCGGCCGCGATATCTTCGTCTTCTGCCGGGAGCAGCCTGTCAGCCGATTCAATCATCGTCACTTTCGTTTTAAAACGGCTGAATAAAGAGGCAAACTCACAGCCGATCACACCTCCGCCGACAATGAGAAGGGAGGACGGAATCTGCTGTAAAGAAAGGACATCTTTGCTGTCGATCACCCAATCGCCGTCAAAGGGGGCAAAAGGCAGCCCCGCGGGTTCAGACCCTGATGCGATCAATATCCGGCCGGCTTCCAGAATTTCTTTTTCGCCTCCTTCCCCTTCAATCAGCAAAGTTTGATCTGAGAGAAATGAAGCAGTGCCGCTGATGACTCTAATTTTATTTGCTTTCATTAAGTATTGAATGCCCTGCACGAGCCGGTTGACGATTTGCCGTTTGCGCCCCTGCATCCGGGCCCAATTGAGCGTAATGTTTTGCGGAAGTTCGATGCCGAATGTATTTGCGTGCCTGATTTTATCAAGCACATTCGCGCTTTCCAACAGCGACTTTGTCGGGATGCACCCCTCATTGAGACACGTGCCCCCGAGCGGCCCTTTGTCTATCAGAACGACTTCTGCTCCCCTCCGCGCGGCAGCCACGGCAGCTGCATATCCGGCAGGCCCTCCTCCGATAATGGCTAGTGTCAATCTCTTCACCCCTCTCTATAAAATCAATCCGGCCGGCTCTTCAAGCAGCGCTTTAACCGTTTTCAGGAAGTCCGCAGCCGGAGCACCGTCACATACTCTGTGATCAAAGGTGAGGCTCAGCGGCAGCACGGTGCTTTTGACAAGCTCATCTCCTTTGAACGCCGGCGTTTCATAGCTTGCGCCCACTCCGAGAATACCGGCTTCAGGCGGATTAAGGATCGGGGTGAAATGTTCAATTCCATATCCCCCGAGATTTGTAATAGAAAAAGTCGACCCGTGAAGATCATCTCCGGAAGCATTTCCTTCCCGCGCCCGGCGTGCAGATGTGCTGATTTGATCCGCAAGCTCAAGGAATGAAAGCTTTTCCGCATCACGGATCACCGGCACGACAAGGCCGTTTTCAAGAGAAACTGCCATCCCGAGATGGACATGCGGATAGGTAATGATCCGCTCCTCTTGATAAGAGCTGTTCAGCTCAGGATGCTGTTTCAGCGCAAGCACCGCGGCCCGGGATACAAAATGCGTGACCGTCAGTTTAACACCGCTCCGCTTTTTCGCACTGTCGGCCAGCTGTTTCTGCCATTTCACAAGCTCCGTAATGTCCGCTTTCATGGTCAGTGTCAGCTGGGCGCTGTTTTGCAGGCTTTTGTGCATTCGGTCTGCAATCACTTTTCTCATTGCTGAGGCCGGTTTTCCCTCCGGCTGTGCCGTCTGAACCGAAGACCGCGGTTCAGCTTCCGTCTTCATCGCCTTTATGACGTCGGCTTTTACGATTCTGCCCCCGGGCCCCGTCCCGTTCAGCGTATCAACTTTCAATCCTGCCTTCTCCGCCATTTTTCGGGCCACAGGGGATATTTTCACGCGGTGTTTACGCTCTTTCCCGGCTTTGGGAGCGGGAATAGTTTCAGGTTCTGCTTGTGGTTCCCCGGCATTTTCAGGGGCCGGTGCCTCCTTCTCCTGCACCTTTTCACCGTTTTCCCCGATATAACAGATGGCCGTTCCCGGCGGAACTCCTTCTCCCTCTTTGACTTTAATGTGAAGGAGCGTGCCGCTTTCGGGCGCTTCTACTTCCATTTCTATTTTTTCAGAGTTGATGCTGGCGATGCTTTCTCCCTTTTCAACCGGA
The DNA here is from genome assembly GCF_000196735.1 of Bacillus amyloliquefaciens DSM 7 = ATCC 23350. GTDB lineage: Bacteria > Bacillota > Bacilli > Bacillales > Bacillaceae > Bacillus > Bacillus amyloliquefaciens. The sequence continues at coordinate 829,656 of NC_014551.1, read as the reverse complement.
TCGCCGACTTTCTTATTCCAGACTGATACTTCACCTTGCTTCATCGCCATTCCCAATTTCGGCATTACTACTTTTACAGCCATACTATATCCCTCCTTTAATTCATTGCCGGCTCGCCAAGCAATTCAAGCGTGACGCTGACAATTTGATCTGATGTCGGCAAATATTGATCTTCAAGCACTGGCGAAAACGGTACTGGTGTATGCGGCGCTGTAATTCGTTTAATCGGCGCATCAAGCAAATCAAAGCCCTTGTCGGCGACAATCGTTGCAATATCCGTAGCGATGCTGCAGCGCGGATTGGCTTCGTCAATGATGATCAGCCGGTTTGTTTTTTCTAACGATGTGAAAATCGCTTCCTCATCCAAAGGAGACAGACTTCGGGGATCAAGCACCTCAGCCTCGATGCCTTTCTCAGAAAGCTGTGCGGCCGCTTCAAGCGCGGTATTGACCTGTTTGCCGATTGCAAACAGCGTGATGTCGCCGCCTTCACGTTTGATATCCGCTTTTCCGAGCGGGATTGTATAATATCCTTCCGGCACCTCGCCTTTCATGCTGTAGGACGTTTTGTCTTCAAAAAAGAATACCGGATCATTGTCTTCTATTGCCGCCAGCAGCAGGCCTTTGGCGTCATACGGATTGGACGGAACAACTGTCTTCAGACCCGGGATGCTGGTGAAAAGGCCATACAGCGCCTGTGAATGCTGGGCAGCTGCCCGGAACCCAGCTCCGTATGTGGTGCGGACGGTAATCGGCACTTGCGCTTTTCCGCCGAACATATAGCGGAATTTCGCCCCTTGGTTGATCACCTGGTCAAAGCACGTGCCGATAAAATCATTAAACATCAGCTCCGCAATCGGTCTCAGCCCGGTTGATGCCGCAGCCATAGCCGCACCCATGTAGCCCGCCTCGGAAATCGGTGTGTCCAGCACTCGGCTGCGTCCGAATTCCTGTACGAGCCCCTTTGTGACCCCCAGTACACCGCCCCATGCTTCATCATCCTGTAAATGATCGACAGCCGCTCCCCCGGCGACATCCTCACCGATTAAAAGCACATTTTCGTCTCTTCTCATCGCAAGCTTCATTGCTTCATTGATCGCGTCTGACATGCTTATGACTCTCGCCATCTCACATTCCTCCTTTTTCATATGACACGTAGACGTCTGTCAACAGCTCTGACTCTTTCGGATATGGACTGTCTTCACTGAACGAGACGGCTTTTTCAATCGATTCGCTGACACGCTGTTCGATGTCGGACAGTTTATTGGCATCTGTTTCTTTTAAAAGATAGTTTTTAAAGCCTTGAATCGCATCCTTTTCTTTAATATGCTCAGTCCTTTCATCCTTTGTTTTATAGGTTTGGGCATCTCCTTCGAAATGGCCGTAGTTTCTGTAGGTCATACATTCAATCAAAGACGGGCCACCGCCGTTTCTTGCTCTTTCTATCGCTTCCTCGGCTGCCTGGTAAACTGCTAAAATATCTTTTCCGTCCACCTTGACCCCCGGCATGTTATAGGCAGCCGCCCGATCAGCGATTGAATCACAGGCTGACGCGTACTCAAATGTTGTGGCTTCGCCGTAGCCGTTGTTTTCGGCAACAAATACGACAGGAAGGTTCCATACTGCCGCTAAGTTCAGCCCTTCATGGAAGGTGCCTTGGTTATTTGCTCCGTCTCCAAAAAAGCAAACGCTTACATTGTTAGTCTGTTTATATTTAGCGGTGAGCGCTGAGCCGCATGCGAGCGTAAATCCGCCCCCGACGATTCCATTTGCCCCTAGCATCCCTTTATTGAGATCGGCAATGTGCATTGAACCGCCCTTTCCTTTACACAGTCCGGTCGCTTTCCCGAATATTTCCGCCATCATGCCATCCAGATCACAGCCTTTGGCGATACAATGGCCATGTCCCCTGTGCGTGCTTGTAATACTGTCGCCATCATGTAAATGAGCGCACACCCCTACAGCTACCGCTTCCTCACCGGCATACAAATGGACGAATCCGGGAAGCACTCCCTGTGCGAACAGTTCATGAACTTTGTCTTCAAAGCCCCTGATTTCCAGCATCTTTTGGTACATCCACAGCGCTTTTTCCTCAGTTAATGACAAGCCTTCTCGTTTTAACAATTCCATTTTTTGTGCGCCTCCTTCTATTTAGGGTTCACATTAATAAATGCAAAAAGTGTGCCAGCTTTTTGAGCCCGTAAAATCAATGGTTTTGTTTTTACACTGTGAGACAGTTTGAGACAGGTGTCTCATTTTGTCTCGATCTGATCCACCTGTCTCGTTTTAAGGCACACAAAAAGACCGGACATCACCCGGTCTTTGACAATGATCGACGTATTTATTTCCTCGGAAATGTTTTAATCGCTTCATTCTTCTGCACCTTTTGTCTGAATGGCTGTTTTCAGAAGAAAATCAATTGATATTTGACATAACCGAAACTGCCGCCCCCGTCCTTCTGCATACAGTCTATCGTGCCGTTTGCGTATGCATTTGCTGTGCTACAGTTCTTGCTTTTCTTCAACTGCCCGATTCAGCGCTTGAAGCATGTAGCCAATCCCTTTGTACGAGGACAGAGGCCAGCTGAGATGCTGATGTTCTCCGATGACGGCGTTTAGGACGCTTCGGTATTTTTTCCCGCCAAGCATGATAAGCTCTTTTGTATTAGAAAAGCCCTTTTCATAAAATTGGCGGCGCAGCTCCTCCGCTGTCATGATCTCCGGATGGCCTGTTCCAAAAGTAACATCGTAATTTTCGGGAACGGTATCATCAGGACGAAGGAATCCATGCTTCGCCGACAAAATCACCCACTCATCGAAAAATGCTTTCGCATACCGCTCGCACGCCTGATGAAACGGGCTGAGATAAGCGTCTTCCGCCCTTATCGGCCCTGTATCCGGATGGATGTCCCATATTTTTTTCTTGCCGCATGGGATGATGCATAGTCGTTTCATGTTTCTCTCCCTTGTGTTGTTTCTCATATCAATGTACCACTATCCGCTTATTTCTGCATGACTAATAATCAGGGTGCAGGCGGGGTAAAGGCTGCACACAAAAAGACCCGGAATTCGTATTGAAATCCGGGCCGAATGAGAAATTGTTTATATCACTGCTGCTCCATCCCATCAAGATACTTTCTCTCAAAGTCATCGAGCAATGCACGCACTTCATCTGTTGACTTTGTGTTCATGCATTGATTTCTTAATTCACTTGCTCCTCGAAATCCGCGGAGATAAATCTTGAAAAAGCGAGGAAGAGGTTTGTATGGACGTGCTTCTAATTTTGAATATTTATCGTGAAGATCCAGATGCAGCCTTAAAAGATCAAGCAATTCCTTACTGCTATGCTCTCTCGGCTCCTTTTCAAAGGCGAATGGATTTGTAAAAATACCTCGTCCGATCATAATCCCATCAACACCGTATTGTTCGGCAAGTTTTAAGCCGGTTTCCCGGTCAGGAATGTCCCCATTGATCGTCAAAAGGGTATCTGGCGCTATCTCGTCACGAAGGTTCTTGATTTCCGGGATCAGCTCCCAATGCGCATCTACTTTACTCATTTCCGCTCTGGTACGAAGATGAATGGAAAGATTGGCAATATCCTGCTTCAATACGTGTGTCAGCCAGCCGCGCCATTCGTCTACATCCGTGTAGCCAAGTCTGGTCTTCACACTTACCGGCAGTCCTCCCGCTTTCGCTGCTTGTATTAATTCGGCTGCAACTTCAGGACGGCAGATCAGGCCGCTTCCCTTTCCGTTCCCCGCCACATTAGGTACGGGACAGCCCATATTGATATCCAGGCCTTTAAACCCTAATTCCGCCATCCCAATGCTCATTTGACGAAAGTTTTCAGGCTTGTCTCCCCATATGTGGGCAACCATCGGCTGTTCATCCTCCGTGAAAGTCAAACGGCCGCGGACACTATCCCTTCCATCCGGATGACAATAGCTTTCTGAGTTTGTAAACTCAGTAAAAAACACATCAGGCCTGCCTGCTTCACTTACGACATGGCGGAAAACAACATCCGTCACATCTTCCATTGGTGCCAGCACAAAAAATGGCCGTGGCAATTCACGCCAGAAATTATCTATCATAATAATTCATATCCTTTCATTAGAGACTACGGCTGTATCATGTATTCCAAAATTAAAAAACTGACCATGCTTTCCTTTTACACTTATAGCACGCGAAAGCATTTCTTATCAAACGATAGTAAATTTTGAACATTTCACTTTTTACAAGTTAAAAAGTGAAAAAGCTAACTGAAATAGAACAGATCTAATAGAACACCTTCATTGAGTTAATGTAATAGAGTGTCACTATAAACACAGTCAACTCCTTAACCTTATAATAGGTTCGAGAGCGAAAAAAGTGTGATGATTATCTACACGTATTTTTTATTTATATTGTGGTTTATTAATACTAGCGCTGATCTTCCTCTTTCTTAGCAGCCTTACTTTTAAACTTTTTGGATAAAAAGTATTCCAACCCAAATAGAATATCATATGAGTTCTCCCTATTACCAATTCAAAATAATTATCCTGTTATCGAAGAGAAAATATTTAACACTGCACCATATCCGTATCTCAATATCATTTGCGGAAAAACTAATTTCAAGAGCTATTTGATTAAGCAAATTGAGTTTGGGGTAGTATATCTGATACTCAAGAGAATGTAAAAAGAAAAAGCCCTAACTTGCCGCTTGTGAATCACATGGAGTAAAGAGGATGAGATGAGATGGGAAGAGAAAATAAACTCGAACTTAAAAGAATTCAAGAACTTCAATCTGGATCATTTGGGATTTGGCTTATGGTTTAGAAATAACCAACGAACAAGCGGCAACCTGACAAAGATTGCTTTTTTCTGGCCTATACAGTATATGTACTAAGGGTCGATTGGCTTTCAATGGTTTCGATTCGGTAATCCTGATCCAGAGCCAATAAAATAGACTGCTGACTAAGTGTCGCAGTCTTCATTCATAAGATTAATAAGAAAGTGTTCATTTTCTTTCATAATTAAATAAGGCATCAGAAGTTATTGCTTTAATTTCGAATATCCTTTGTTATACCGGTGATTATTTGTATAACAGTGAAAACCCCTAAGAAAACAGTGACAATATTAAACCATGGATTTTCATAGAATGAAAGATATTTTTGAAAGAAATCCAGTTCAACTATGTTTGCTGGGAAGCCATTCATTTCTCTATACTTAGGACCCCATCCCGTTAATTCTACAAAATTAAAATAAAGCTGTGAAACTAAAAATGCCAAAACCGTTTGAAACCAACTTCTTTTATATAACGGTCGTTTTTTGTTTACTTTATCCATTTAATTATCAGTTTCCTTTTCTGCAATACTTTTTTAGCCAAGTGTCAATCTAAAATCATTATATTATGAAGCATGATTGTCGCAATAATTACTTATTAAGGATATAACCATTGTAGGTATTACTGTAATAGTTGTTATCGTTGGTCCCACTTGCGGTTCCACCTCGGCACTATTATTTAATTGTTGTAATGCTAATACGTTATTCATAATTAATCCTCCATTCTTCATTTGATAAATTTAACATTTGAATTTAGTCTTACATATAAATAAAGAACTAAGTCACCCACTTCATTCATTTTCCATTGACAATAAATAAGAAGTATGGGATAGTGAAAAGAATTTATATGAAAACTAAATTTATTCCTTTTTTAGAAACAGGAAAAGGATTGGGGTCCTTTTCCTGTTTAGGCTTTCATATAATGTATGAAGACCAAGCGTACTTTTTTAGTGTGTTTGGTCTTTTATCCGCAGTTATTGCTAATAGTAGATGTGCCAACTACCGTTGTGATTAGTGTAAGTAAGCCACCTTTGCCTTTTGAAGCTTCTACTTCAGTTCCTTCATTCAGTTGTTGAAGTTCCAATACATCTCTCATTCAATTTCACCTCCTTTTTATTATTTATTACAACTATTGCTAATAGTAGATGTATCGATGAGTGTTGTCAAGAAGTGTCCACCCAGCTGTTTCTACTTCAGCACTAGAAATATGCAGAAAATCTTTTTTTGTTATGTTTGGTCTTTTATTAGCAGTTGTTGCTAATAGTAGATGTGCCAACTACCGTTGTGATTAGTGTAAGTAAGCCGCCTTTGCCTTTTGAAGCTTCTACTTCAGTTCCTTCATTTAGTTGTTGAAGTTCCAATACATCTCTCATTCAATTTCACCTCCTTTTTATTATTTATTACAGCTATTGCTATTAGTAGATGTATCGATGAGCGTTGTCAGAAGTGCCCACCCAGCTGTTTCTACTTCAGCACTCGCAGAAAATCTTTTTTTGTTATGTTTGGTCTTTTATCCGCAGTTGTTGCTAATAGTAGATGTGCCAACTACCGTTGTGATTAGTGTAAGTAAGCCGCCTTTGCCTTTTGAAGCTTCTACTTCAGTTCCTTCACTCAGTTGTTGAAGTTCCAATACATCTCTCATTCAATTTCACCTCCTTTTTATTATTTATTACAGCTATTGCTAATAGTAGATGTACCGATGAGTGTTGTTAGAAGTGTCCACCCAGCTGTTTCTACTTCTGAACCTTTACTCAATTGTTGCAACTCTAGTACTTCATTCATTTGTTCATCCACTCCTCTTAAATATCTTAACAGTTGTTGCTAATAGTAGATGAGCCAACTATCGTTGTGATTAGTGTAAGTAAGCCACCTTTGCCTTTTGAAGCTTCTACTTCAGTTCCTTCATTCAGTTGTTGAAGTTCCAATACATCTTTCATTTAGTTTCACCTCCTTTCAAGTACTCTTTCTTAGATTATCCTTCTCTCTCATTAGCAATGATTACTAAGGGTAGATAATGTAACTGAAATAGTTGTTAGAGTAACAGTCCATGCCGTAGGCTCCACTTCAGATTTTTCATCAAATTGTTGAAGTACCAGCACCTCTTTCATTTTCTTTTCTCACCTCCCTTCATAAGTTCTGTATATTAACTGCTTTAATTCTAATCTTCAATGATTATCATCGAATATAAGTGTTAGAGTTTTAATTGTTTAATAACAATTCTTTTTTTGTCTTTCTTAAGAAACTATCAATTTTTATTATTGGCAACCAATATAACGGATTTGAAAACTGGATAGAGTTTATGCCCAATATTATGCCAGCACTTCCGGAGTAGTAATCATCTGCTAAACGAAAGCTGAAGTTTCCAGGGAATAATACTTGATCATCTTTGCGGATAAGAAACAATTCTAGTTTTCTCAATGCCAGCTCAATATGCTGACTGATTTCATTTTTTTCCTTAGTCATTGGCGGGATTAACAAGAAACTACCGATCCCATCAAACAATCCACCGCTATATGCGATCCTTACTTTATTTAAATTGATTATTTGCTCTAATTCTTCTCTAAATAAATTATTATTTTTTACATAATTTAAATACCAAATAGCAATTCCTATTCCGATTGATCCCCCAGATAAATAGGGTAATAATCGAGGGTTTTGATCATCATATGTTTGCAAAGTATTCGTCTCTTCATCTACCTTACAATGTTTTAAATCTCGCTCAATATATTCTTTTGATTTTAAATAATATTTTTCATTCTTAGTAACTGAATATAATGCCGCATAGAATAAAGATATTCCTGACCAACCATCAATCAAACCTATAGGTACTGCTGCAAAATCAGTCACTGATAATTTATCATCTTCAATAATCCTTTTTTCTATCTGATCAGCAATTTTTTCAGAAGTAACCAAAAAATCATTATTATTTTCTTCCATGTATAAGCTAATTAATGAAAGACCTATTCCCGACAATCCTGACCTTAATGAAATATCTTTCATATCTTCATATGACAGATTATTGAATAAGTCCATAGCTTGCTCTATGTATCCCAATTCATACAATGTTGCTGCGATACCAGCTCGTCCTGTAAATAACCCAACATCATCATTAAGAACATTCAATTTTTCAAGTAAAACATTTTCAATCCAATCCCAAACTTCCTTGCTGACGTTTCCAGATCTGTACAATGCCAATGCAGCTCCAGTTCCCCCAGTTAGTACATTTAACTTTCCAGATGGCATTACAAATTGCCGTACATCGCCATGAATTAGCGAGCTGTTGGGCAAAATATTACTCTCTATACTGTTTCTCAATCCTTTTATTACTTTTGACATGTCCATTTCTTTTTGTATTTTACTGTCATAACTATTCTTGAATATCTTTTCTTTGGTGTCAGATAAGTATTTGTCACATAGATTTTCTGTATTTACAACATATTGATAGACATCTTTGCCAAACTCGTCCTCTATCCACATATCATGTTTCTTTTTAATGGTTTCTTCTATATCAGCAACCGGACCTATTGGCAGAATACAAAATCTTAAAACTTTCTTTAGTGCATACCAATCACGCTCTTTATGATTCTTATTTTTCTTATTTGTGTAGCCAATTGTTTGCAACGCTCCGTTTTCTTCAGAGAGAGCACTAGCAGCCTCAAAATCAATAATCTTAACATTTGATTCGGGGGTTATCATTATATTTTGGGGTTGTAAATCTCCCATACCAACATCTTTACTATGCACTAGTTTAATTGTTTTGACCAAGCTATTAATTATTTTTTTCACCTTACTAATGTATTCATTTTTATCATTTTCAACGTTGAACGGATAATTGATTGCACACCAGGTTTGAAGAGTTACACCTTCTACAAACTCTTCAACTAAAAATACATGTTTCCAAGCTTTAAAGTAATCAAGTACATTAACAACACCTTCAACATCTGTAAGTTTATTTAATGCTTCGTATTCTATATTCAATCTATCAATCGCATCATTAAATTGACCATCTAACCCTACTTTAGGTCTTCCTTCTTTGATTACTACTTTTTTCCCATCCAATTTCCTTATTCCAGTATATATACCGCCACCATTATTAAACCTAAGGACTCCTTGGAACTCATAATCATTAAAATTACTTACATCTTGAGTATCTAATAAGTTATTCTTGGAATCTAAATACTGATCAAAATCACTTACGAATTCAGGTATTTTATAATACGGCTGTCTATTATCCGGAATTAGGTTTCCATTTTCGTCTTTAATACAAAGTTCTCCTCTTTCATTGTAAATATTCTTAAACGCACCATATCGGTAATATATATTGCTGTCCTTCCACGATTTATCATTTAGTATGTATGGTCCATTCTCATAATGTTTTAATTCTTCATAAAGTTCATTCAATAACCTGAAGAACATGTTATTAGAGGAAGGATAGATAGCGATAAATTTTCCAGATGAAGTTCGATTACCATGCTTCGAATTCATATTAAATAGAGATTGTTTATCTTTAATATGTTTAAATGGTATCTGATGTTTAAATATAATTTGACTCACAACTTCTAATATATCCTGAGCATTATTCATTGTTGCACTTACGTGTATTTTCCAGCCTTGTTCTTTGAGGGTATGATTTGGATTATTATAAAACTTCCATGGTGATTTGTATTCTGTACTAACAGTATAGTAATTTGGTATATTATGTACTTCATATGGATCAGTCTCTGCATTTGGGCTTTTCTCTATATAGTATTTTGAATCTTCACTCATGTGTTGGAAATAAACTAATTTTTTGTCCATTTTGTTTTCGCCTCTCTTAAGCCGCTCTTAATTGGTTAATACTAATGGATCGGTACTATCTTCTTTAAACTGCTGCTCACAGAATTGATGATACAATTTATGACTATTCTTTAACTCCCAATGATTCCCTTGACCTGTGATCTCACCGTTTTCCATAAAAATGATATTGTCAGCATTTATAATGGTGGATAACCTATGTGCTATTATAATAGCGGTTCTATCCTTCATAAGCTTCTTCATTGCTTCGTTCACAATTCGTTCAGAATGACTGTCAAGACTTGCAGTTGCTTCATCTAAAAAGATTATATTTGGATTCTTCAGAAACATTCTCGCAATAGCAATTCTTTGTCGTTGTCCTCCTGATAAGTTCAGACCTTTTTCTCCAATATTAGTTTCTAAACTGTTAGGCAATTCACTTATAAATTGCCATGCATATGCCTTCTTACATGCTTCTACTATTCTTTTTTCATTTGGGGGATTTTCTAAACCAAAGATGAGATTGTCTCTAATAGTACCGCTTATTAAATCATGATTCTGTGCTACATATCCTATTTGGCTACGCCATGAATTTAATGAAAATAACTCAATATTCTCGTCACCAAAATAAATATTTCCGCTGTTGGGCTTGTAGTATCTCTCCAGAATAGAGATGATTGTGGTTTTACCACTACCACTAGGACCTACTAAGGCATTAACACTTCCTCTTTTTATTATTAAATTAATATTTTTCAAGGAAAATGCTTTATCCTCATTACTGTAGCAAAATGATAAATTTTCAATCACTAAATCTTTATTGGTTTCCGCTAATTCTTTTCCTTTATGCTGATCTTCTCCTTGCTCATATATCAATTGAGAAATTCTTTCTGTTGCACCTATTGTCTTTTGTATTTGAGTAAAGAATAGCCCAAAGTTATTAAGTGGACCCATGATATAGAACATAAGTGTCAGAAATGCTATAAACGTTCCTGGCGATAAACTTCCATTGGCTAATTTAACCCCTCCGAATCCAATTATGCTAATAATGATAAGCATCATCATTAAATTAATGATAGGGTTTAAAATAACCATCCATTTTGTCTGCTTTAGGCCTATGCTTCTTAAAGCTTCAACATCTTCTTTTCCTTTTTCTACTTGTAATTTTTCTGCAGTTGAAGATTTAACCAGTCTTATTGCAGATATTGTTTCAACAGCTCTTACATTTAATTCACCTGTTAAGCTTTGCGTCATTTTAGATAATTTAGATAAAATTCTTCCTAAAGGTATAAAAATTAATAAATAAACTGGAATTGCTACGACAATCACTAGTGTCAATTGCCAATCATACTAAAACAACCAAAATCCACAAAAAAGCACTATTAATATAGCATTGATAAATTGCGAAAAAGAGTTACTTACTAAGTTGTAAATCACCGTAGTATCATTAACAAATCTACTTGCTATATCCGCAGAACGATTCTTATCGTAAAATTCTACAGGCAGTATAACTATCTTTTCCCATAATAAATTTCTGAGATTTGCGACAACATTATATCCTACTACACTTAACATATAACTACCAACTGCCCCAATTACTCCGCTGCTTAAAAATATCCCTAGCAGTCCTAATAGGTCCCACAAATTGATCTTTTCATGAATATTGTAATAGTCTATTAGACTTTTTAAATAATGAGGCACTAAGGTAGAAGCTATTGCGCTTAATCCACTTAAAAATATTGCCAATATAAATAATCTTATATTCGGTCTGGTTTTACTCAGTAAGAAGAAAAACTCTTTCGATTTAAAATTAGGGTTGGTCATCATTTTCACCTCTTTCGTTTAATTCCAATGTCTCAACTTTTTATATCGAATGACTCTTGAAATGACATACGCCATATCTTTCCTGATTTTCCTATAAACAATATTTCACACTCAATAACTGTAAGTCAATATATAATTTTACAAATTATAAAAAAACAGGTCTTTGGTTATACATTATTCTACTTTTGTATATTACGAAATGTATATTCACTCTTAATATTTCTGCCCACAAAACCATAGGCGTAGTATAAAAGAATAAAAAGAAATTTAAATTAATCATACTAAAGGGACGTTTCCGGGGATAATCACTTCTAATTAGAAAAATATGCATTGACTGATTTACTTATATTTTATAAAATTGAATTAAATATACTTATATTTCATTTTTTTGGAATGTGAAGGGTGGGTTATATACAATCTTATAATGAAATGTATAAAGAGAAAGGAGTATAAAAAAATGAAGGATTTAAGAAGAATTTCGATAGTTTTCTTATTTGTAATTGTATCCAGTTTACAACCTGTTAGCTCTCGTGCTGAAGAATCAAATTATGATGAATCTATCATAATTAACCTCGACTCAAAAATTAGTGAATCGACAATAAACAAGGTTCAGGAAAAGTATTCAAATATAGAAACAAATTATATTAAAGAACTAGATTTATTGGTAATAAATAATATAAAACCAAGCCAATTCTCAGCAATCAAAGATATTGCTAAAGAAAAATTAGACGCAAATGAAATTATTGAGGATAAAGAAATTTCTCTTCCTGATAAAAGTAAACATATTCCTGCTAAAGTGGCACCTTCATCACAATTCACGGAAGGTAATGACACTCTTTATGACAGTTGGTTATGGAATATCAAGCAAGTTACAAATGATTATCGAAGTTATCATATAAATAAAGGATCTCATAATACAAAAGTAGGGATAATCGATTCAGGCATAGATTTCAATCATCCAGACCTCAAAAAAAATATTGTAGATACTGGAGAGTCTTTTGTTCCAGTTGAAGATAATACACAAGACTTTTATGGGCATGGAACTTCTGTGGCTGGAATAATTGCTGCTAATGGGGATGTAAAAGGAGTTGGACCAAATCTTGGTTTAGTGCCGTATAAAGTATTTGATAAAAACGGTAAATCTAAAAGAAGTTGGGTTATAAGCGCAATTGTTAAAGCTACGGAAGATGATATGGACGTAATTAATTTAAGTTTATCTACTTTTTTATCAAAAAAAGATAAAGATGATAGAGAGACTATAAAACTTTTTGAAAAAGCTTTTAAATTCGCTAGAAAACACAATACTTTAATTGTTGCAGCAGCTGGAAACCATGGATATGATATCTCAAATTCAAAAAAACTTGCAGAACAATTAGGTAAACCAAAGGACAATATCCTACATCTTCCTGGTGGAGATAACGATGTAATTACTGTATCTGCCACCACAGCGCAAAATACAAAAGCTTCTTACTCAAATTATGGAAAAAACATCTCAATTGCAGCCCCAGGTGGTGATCTGGATACAAATAAGATTGATCTATATAGCTTGGTATGGACTACTTCCCCTGTCAATATCCCGCAAACTCCGCTAAGTAAGTCACTAGGCTTTCAAAAGGGATATGAACCTACTTTAGGGACAAGTGTAGCAGCTCCAATAGTAACTGCTACAGCAGCCCTATTAAAGACAGAATACTACGAAAAATATGGAGAGGAAATGCCAAATCGTAAGGTTGAAGAAAACTTATATCAGAACACAGACCACGTTGAAAACTTAGATAAGAATGAAGTAGGTAGCGGTATCGTAAATGCTTACGAATCATTGCTTAATATTGAGAGATAAAAGATATTAAGTAGTTCTCGAACTTTCACTAAAAATACTTTGATTAATAAAAAAAGATTACTAGACGATAATGATGATGAAGTAGAGATGAAATAAATTGTATTTACGGGATATTGAGAATAACCAAATAAGTTGAGTTCACAAGCAACTTAATATTACTAAGTTGCTTGTGTCATATTTTATTTCAGCCTGAGTATTCAATTCTTTAGCTATTGTTGATTTCTTTATCGCACAAAACCCAGCATGTAGCAGCACCTTATAAACAGACCAATTCTTTCCCTTGCTTTAATCTATCTTCAATAGCCCACTTAACCTTCCTTAGCCTAAATCCCTCTATACGATTTTGTGTACGGACTAAATTTTGATTACGGGACCATGAACCAACTCATAAAGTTCTCCTAAAATTTGCAGGGCTCACTCTAGTTGGTTTTCTTTCTGCTTCTAAAATAATTCCCGCTATTCTTACTTCTTCTTTAGCAGTCCCAAACACTCTTTATCCCTCTTCACAATCAACAGTGCTTTTCTCTTTTTATTCGGCTTTATTCTCGGTGTTACTTTGTAATACCATTCCCAATCATACTTACAAAATCCACGTATGCAGCCCTTTTGCTGTCCTACCCAATCCAACAATTGTCTCATCAAAATAGGGACAGCGATACTTGAAGCAAGTAATGTAAACTAAAACAAGTCGCTCCAATAAATCCAATTATCAGACCTCTTTTTATATTGCTTTTCATTCAAATTCACCCTTAACAAACCATTTCATAATCATAGTGAACAATTAGCTAATTAAGCAAAATGTAACGATGCCAACTATTATTAATACATGAAAAAATGCACCTGTCATAGGACAGTTGCAAAGGCCTTACTAGAACTAGAGCAGCACATGTTGTCTACGCTAAGCCAAAAAGTGGTTATTACATTGTTGACTATTATCAAACCCCTAGTCCAATTAAAGATCATATTGATTTTATCTGCTGATCCGGATAAACGCATTGCCTTATCGGCACTTTAACATTGTATGAATCAAGCGATAGATCATTATAAGGAGCAATTATTCACGTATAGTTAGCAACAGGGGCTTTACTCTTTAAAAAAGGAGTTTACAAAATATTCACAGGAGTTACAAGTATTCACGAGACTTGAACGAGTCGTTATTGCTCTTCATATTTTGTCTGTAATACCGTTTCCAAACGAAAAAAAGAATATGTTTATGGAGCAGCATGATAGAACTTTACTGTTGAATCATGTTACAGCTTTAGGAATTGATCTAAAAAATGAGGGTTTCCGCACGTTTTTTCAGCTCTTTTCGTCAGTGAAAATAAAGTTCTCTGAGAAAAGACAGTCAGGGCAAAGGCTCCCTATGAAAAAGACCCGGAAATCGGCAAGGTTCATTCTGCCGAAATCCAGATCTGATCAGGAATCGTTTTTTAATTAGACGATTTCAATACAAGCTTCGCCACAGCTTCCACATGAGCCGTCTGCGGAAACATATCCACAGGCTGAATATATTCGACGCGATAGTCCTTCGACAGCGCCTGCAAGTCTTTCGCCAGTGTGGAAGGATTGCAGGATACGTAGACGAAGCGTTTCGGTTTTACTTTTTTGATGGTATCTAAAAATGTTCCGTCGCAGCCCGTTCTCGGCGGGTCGACGATGACCACGTCTGGGCGGAAGCCTTCTTTCGTCCATTTCGGGAGCCAGTGTTCAGCTGTTCCTGTGACATATGCCGCGTTTTTGATGCCGTGTTTTTTGGCGTTCTTCTTCGCATCGTCAATTGATTCTTTAATGACGTCCATGCCGCGGATCTCTTTCGCCCCGCTTGAGACCCACATGCCGATCGTACCGACGCCGCAATATGCGTCAACGACTTTTTCTTTTCCGGTCAGCTGCGCCGCTTTTTTCACTTCGTCATACAGCTTGACCGTCTGCTCAGGGTTGAGCTGGAAGAAAGCGCGGGCGCTTAATTCAAATGACACGTCACCAAGTACCTCTTGAATGGCATGGCTTCCGGCCAGCGCTTTTGTTTTGTCCCCGAAAATGACGGATGTGCGCGCGCCGTTGATGTTTTGAATAATCGATTTCACTTCGGGCAGACGATTCTGAATGGCTTTGACGATCTCGTCTTTATTCGGAAGTGTCTCTTTCGCCGTGACAAGCACGACCTGCACTTCGCCTGTTTCAAAACCGACTCTCGTCACGATGGTGCGGACATCGCCTTTTTTGGTCCGTTCGTTATAAACAGATACGTTGTGTTTTTCCAATATGCGGCGGACAATACCCGTTGTTTTGTTCGTCGCCGGATGCTGGACAATGCATTCCTTAATCGGAACAATTTTATGGGAATCAAGTCCGTATAAGCCGGCAATGATGCTGCCGCTTTGCGAGCGTCCGACTTGAAACTGGCTTTTGTTCCGGTAATTCCACGGGTTGTCCATTCCGATCGTTTCTTTAATGTTCATTTCTTCAACATTGAATCTCGTATGACGTTCCAAAGACTGAATGACGATATCGCGCTTTTCGCGAAGCTGCTGACTGTAGGCCAGATGCTGAAGCTGGCAGCCGCCGCATTGATCGTATACCGGACAAGGCGGCGTGACGCGGTGTTCAGACGGCTTGCGGATTTTTTTGACGCGTGCTTCTGAAAATTTCGGCTGAACGTTTGTCGCTTCGGCAACGACTTCTTCGCCGGGCAGAGCGCCGGGAACGAAGACAACCTTTTTCTTAAAATAGCCGACGCCCTCTCCATTAATGCCGAGGCGTTTGATGGTCAGCGGAAATGTCTGTCCGATTTTCAATTCGGCAGGCGCCTTTTTTTGATGTTGATTCACGTTTTATTCTCTCCGTTTCTATAATAAAGCCATCCTCATGGGAAAACGGCTGATTTGAAATATCACATCTTTTCAGTATAACATGCAGCCGGCGGTTCCTTCATGTTTTTCACCGGAAGTTTCCAAAAAATACTCGGAAGCGATCAAATGCCATCGGTAAGCCATCTTGTTTTTATTCAATACTTCTCCACAAATACAAGGACGCGTAGCTTAAATACGGCGCCCATTCCCTGCTTACTTGAAGCATCAAGTCTTTTGACGGTTTATCCTCAAGGGCGAAGCGGCGTTTGACGGCGTTTTGCAGGCCGATATCTGCCAAAGGAAACAGATTCGGGCGGCCGAGGCCGAACATGAGGACGTTTTGGACGGTCCATGGCCCGATGCCTCTGATGGTGATCAGCTTTTTCATAATGTCTTCATCCGATAACTGGGGAAGTTCCGCAAGATTGAGCGCTCCGTCTGCAATCATCCGTGAAAGGTCAATCGCATATTCCGCTTTTCTCATGCTGAACTGAAGCTCCCGCAAGTCCTGATACTCAAGCGCCGCAATCGTTTTCGGCTCGGGGTAGCACCAGACGCCGTCTTTTTGTTCGCCGAAGGCATGGACGAACCGTTCCGTTAAGGTAAAAGCGAAGGACAGGTTGAGCTGCTGGTGGATGATGCATTTCATGAGACAGTTGTACACATCGTATTCCAGCACGAGCGGGGTTCCCGCATGCTCTTCAAAAAGCGCAGACAGATTTGTTTTTGAAAAATGATCAAGCACAGGCTGAAGCGGCTGCTCCCACTGAAAAATGTGTTTGATCCGTTCAATCATCTCCTCGCGGTCCGTTTCGCCGCTGACGAGGAAAACCGGATCTATGGCGGTGCCTTTCGCTTGAACCGTGATGACCGACAGTTTGCCGTCCCGTGTTCTGAGCGGAACTTTAATTGACCTTGCTGTAAGATCGACCGCATTCAGCGGATCGAGTGACAGCCTTTCAAGCACTTTATCAAAATGATACGGCGGCGTGACCGAAACCGTTTCCTCCCACATATGCTCCACCCCTTTTTGTCCAAGTATATCACGAAGCGTTCCGACGGCAATTCGTATACTTTTCTTCATAACGCCGCATGATATAATGGCAGGCGGAGGGTTGTTTATGATACATATAACCGCAATCACAACACATAATGAGATATTAGATAATATCCCCCTATCACGTACAGAACAACCGGACATCGCATGGTACTGGATTGATTTTTTCGGAGCCGAGATGCATGAAACCGAGCTGCTGCGGGATTATTTCCATTTTCATCCGCTCGCGATTGAGGATTGCTTTCAGCACATGCAGCGGCCGAAAATCGACCATTATGACGGCTACCGTTTTTATGTGCTCCACGCCTTGAACCCGGACACACTGGAAATGGAAGAGGTGGACATTTTTCAGTCCGACCGTTTCATCGTCAGCTTCCATCTGCACGAATCGCCCGGCATCTCGAGAGTAAGAGAACGGTTTTTCGCTTCTCCGGGGTTAGCCAAAAAAGGGCCCGGACACATAACGTATATGATTATGGATCAGCTTGTCGATGAATATTTCCCTGTGCTGTACAAAATTGAAGACCGGCTGAATGAAATTGAAGACAGCAGAACACATAAATCTTACGGCACTTTAATGAATGAAGTGTTTGAATTGCGGACTGATCTTTTGAACCTGAGGCGGACGATCATTCCGATGCGCGATTTAATGTACCGGATTTTGAGTCTTGACCATGTAAAAGAAAGCCGTGAAACAAAAGCATATTTCAGCGATATTTACGACCACCTGTTAAAACTGGCTGAGCTGATCGAGTCAAACCGTGATATGACGTCAGATCTGCGGGACAGCTATGTGACGCTGAATTCAAACCGGATGAACGCCATCATGATGACGTTAACCATCGTCTCGACCATTTTTATTCCGCTCACATTCATCGCGGGAGTTTACGGCATGAATTTCGATAACATGCCTGAGCTTCATTGGAAATACGGGTATTTTATCGTTTTGGGCGTAATGGCCGCTCTTGTGGCCGCCATGCTGTTTTGGTTCGCCCGGAAAGGCTGGTTTAATATTTTCAAGTAAGAACGGCTGCCGGCTGTTCTTTTTTTTGTGAAAACATGATATGTTGGAAAAAAACGTAAAGAGGTGTGCGCCGTTACCATTCTTTCTCACAAAACCATTTCTTCCGCCCTTCTGCTTCTCAGTGTCATGTCCATTGCCCCGCTGTATAACGGCTGTACGATGTCTGATTACATCTTTGAGTCGCTCGGCTTTTCTTCTTGGTCTGAAGATGGAGCCCATATCTCCGTCATTCCCGGGGTTGTGCTATACTTTGCGGCGTTAATCTGGTGTGCCGCCTCGTTCAGACGGGCGCTTCCCGCTGAGGGGCTGTTTCTGATCTTTCTCAGCATGGGGGTCTCTTCCAGCATCAGTCCTGTCACTGAATATGCCGCTTTTTCCTTAAAACAGTTCGCGCCTGAAAGAAAGGCTGTCGAATATCTGAAGCACCTCAGTGAATGCAGTCATCTGATTGAGCGCAAAAAAGCGAGCATGAGCTGCACGATTTATATCAATTATTATGGAAAAGGGGAACAAACCATATCTGTCACACCTGATCTATCTGAGAACGTAAAGGGCGTCACATTTAAATCAAAAACATTCACTGTAAAGCCCCGGTCGAAAACAATCATCAAGACGCGTTTTACCGGCTTTTATAAAGGGAAAGCCGCATCAGACAGCGGATGGTCTTCAGAACCTGACCTAAAAGTTGCAAGCCTGCACACAGCAGAATAAACGTTTTGCATGTATAACGATGGAAAACATTTCATTGGAGGGTCTGCTAATGAAGATCGCCATCGTCGGACTCGGCAATATGGGACGCCCCATCGCCGAAAATATAATGAAAGCCGGATACAGTCTGACTGTCTATAACCGGACGAAAGAAAAAGCGGCTGATCTGCTGGAGAAAGGGGCCGAATATGCCAAAACGCCCCGTCAGGCAGCTGAACATGCGGACATTGTGCTGTCAATGCTGTCGGACGATGAAGCCGTAACAGGTGTGACTTTCGGGGCTGACGGCATTATTGCCGGGTTATCTGAAAACGACATTCATATTTCAATGAGCACCATCAGCACGGCGCTGTCAGAACAGCTTTCCGCTGCGCATTCGAGCAGAGGACAGTCCTTTATTGCCGCTCCCGTCCTCGGCCGTCCCGATGCGGCTGAGAAGGCCGAGCTCCGCATCATCACAGCCGGTCCTCAGGAAGCGAAGAAAAAGGCCGAACCGCTGTTTAAAAGCCTGAGTCACAAGTATTTGACACCGGTGAAGAAACCAAAACAGCCAACGCGGCCAAAATCAGCATCAATTTCTTGCTCGTTTCTATGCTGGAAGCGTTATCTGAATCATTCTTAATGATGGAGAAGTACGGCTTGGAATAAAAACAATTTTTAGAAATCGCCAACGCGCTCTTTGGCTCTCCCGTCTATCAAAATTACGGAACCATTATGTCCGAGCAGAAATTCGAACCGGCCGGTTTCAAAATGTCTTTAGGCCTGAAAGATACCAATCTGGCGCTTGCCGCCGCAGAACAGGTTGCCGCAAAACTCCCTCTTGCCGAGCTGGCCAAGAGCCATTTTGAAAGCGGGGTCGAACAAGGCTTCGGGGATCTGGATTGGGCCGCTTTGATTAAATGCCTGAAATAACAAAACACCTCTCCATTAGCAGGAGAGGTGTTTTTTACAAGCGCGGCAGCTTCATTTCTTTCTCAAACATAAGGTCATCAATGCTTTTAAATGTGTATCCTTCTTTTTTCAAATCGGTAATCGCATCGTCCAGAGCTTCTGAATTGTCCTTTGAAACGGTGTGGAGAAGGTAGATCGCGCCGGGATGCGCCTGCTTGATCATGTGATCGTAGGCGTATTTTTTCCCTTTCTGCTCCTTAACCTTCCAATCGACAAATGCGACGGACCAGAAAACGGTTTGATATCCGAGGCGCTTCGTTTCCTTCAGGACATATTCACTGAATACGCCGCGCGGCGGACGAAGATACAGGTTGTCCCGCTTTCCGGTGATGTTGTAAACAGCTTCCGTGACGGAATCGAGTTCGTCCTGAATCTGATCACCCGTTTTTGTCGTCAGATCAGGATGATGAAAAGAATGATTGCCGATAATATGGCCTTCCTTTGACATCCGCTTAATCAAATCAGGCTGCTCTTTTACAAAATGGCCTGTGACAAAAAAAGTGCCCGTGACATGATGTTTCTTTAACACATCAAGCACCTTCGGGGTGTATCCATTTTCATATCCGTTATCAAACGTTAAATAAATGGTCTTTTCTTTCGTATTGCCTAAATAAAAGGCATCATATTTTTTGACCAGATTGTCCAGCTGCTTGCCGGCATCCGGCGGCTGATGATTGACGCTGCGTTTAAATCCCCAGTTTATCCGCTCATTCGGCACGGCCTCTGCGCTGTTTATGCCTCCCGCAAGTAAAACGGCCATGCAGCAAATTGAACAAAACCATTTCATGCACAGCACTCCTTCTGCATTTTTCCTTATTTTGCAGTAGGCTCTCCCCTTTTATACAGCCGCATTATGGAAAGAGAAAAACCCCGGCAGATGCCGGGGTTTATTCCCAATCCTTTTTAAACCGTTCGTATTTTGCTTCCAGATCATCAAGCATGCCGATGAGCCGGTCTATATCTTCAACGTCCGTTGATTCAGGGTCTAACGAATCAATGACATTCATAAACATATCGAGTCTGTTCTTCAAGTAATCGAGCTGCTGATCTTTGCTGTTTACTGCATTCCCCATACTTCCACTCCATTCATTTTTTATAATGGTAGCGTATTTTTTGCCGTTTTTCAATGGTTCCGCTACTTGCGATCTTGACAGATCAGGTCTAAAATTAACAGTTGGCAGACATTAGTATGCCCATTTATAAAGGAGTTAGATAGTCATGACACAAAACACAGCACTGCGTCCGATCACACCGGAGTACGACCCTTGGGAAGCGTACATGGATGTGGACCAGTATGGAGATATGAAACTGACGAACGTTGAATTCACAACGACGACCTTGTGTAATATGAGATGCGAGCATTGCGCTGTCGGATACACGCTTCAGCCGAAAGACCCGAATGCGCTGCCGATCGACCTTTTATTAAAGCGGCTCGAAGAAATTCCTCTGTTACGCTCCATCAGCATTACGGGCGGCGAACCGATGCTTTCGCTGAAATCGGTAAAGGAATATGTCGTCCCGCTTTTGAAATATGCGCATGAACGCGGTGTGCGCACACAGATCAATTCAAACCTGACGCTTGATATCGGGCGCTATGAACGGATTATTCCTTATTTGGACGTCCTTCACATTTCCCACAACTGGGGAACGGTCGAGGACTTTGCCGACATCGGATTTGCGATGATGGAGAAGAAACCGACATTTGAACCTGGGGAACGGTCGAGGACTTTGCCGACATCGGATTTGCGATGATGGAGAAGAAACCGACATTTGAACAGCGGGCGCGCTATTTTGACAAAATGATTGAAAACAGCCGCACGCTGGTTGAGGCAGGCGTCATGGTTTCGGCGGAGACGATGCTGAACAAGCGCACGCTGCCGCATATCGAACATATTCACCGACAGATTACGGAAGAAATGAAATGCCAGCGGCACGAAGTCCATCCGATGTATCCGAGTGATTTCGCCAGCGCGCTTGAATCACTGAGCCTGAAAGACATGAGACAGGCCATTCATCATCTGCTCGACATTCGCGATGAAGAGACATGGATGCTGTTCGGCACGCTGCCGTTTTACGCATGCAGCCCTGATGAAGAAGACCAGAAGCTGCTCCGCCGCCTGCGGGAAGCGAAAAACGTTACGGTGCGAAACGACCCTGACGGCCGCTCACGCCTGAATGTCAACATTTTTGACGGAAATATCATTGTGACGGATTTCGGCGATACACCGCCGCTCGGCAATATTAAAACAGACAGCCTTCCTGAAGCGTATGACAAGTGGAGACAGACGAAGCTGAGCAAAGAGCTGAACTGCCGCTGCTCAAACGTGCGGTGCCTCGGCCCAAACGTCCTTGTCAAAAACAGTTATTATCAGGAGACAGATTTTTCATTACGCAAAGCCAGAGGTTAACAGTAGATGGAAATGACAATTACAGATATTTTTAAAAGCAAAGTGGTTGAGATCATCATCGTCGCTCTCGTGCTTTACGCCGGTGTTTTTCTGATCAACCGCTTTGTACAGGTGTTATTTAAACGCACTGATTTCCTGGAGGAACGGAAAGGAAAGACAATCGAAAGCCTCGTCCGGTCCATCACCCAGTATACGGCGACGATCGGTTTTATCTTTTACGTCATTTCATTATTTGTTCATGATTTCGGGCGAATTTTAGCCGGGGCGGGGGTTGCCGGTATCGTCATCGGTTTCGGAGCCCAGTCTTTAATCAAGGACATTTTGGCCGGTGTATTTTTAATATACGAACGCCAGCTGCATAAAGGCGATTACGTGACGATTAATAATCTGTTCAACGGCACAGTTGAAGAAATCGGACTCCGTTCCTTGCAGATCCGTGAGTTCTCCGGCAAGCTGCTTACCATTTCAAATGGTGAGGTCAGACAGCTTCAGAACTATAACATTGATTTTATGCGGATTACCGAGTCTGTCGTGATCAGCTATAAGGAAGACCCCGAGCGGGTATATGCCATCTTAGAAAAAGCCTGTGACATGCTCAATGATGAACTTCGCGATTCACTGAAACGGGATGAATTTCTAAATGCGGCGGAGCCGTTTCAAGTGCATGGAATCATGAGCCTGAACAAATTGACGAGAGGCATTGAATTTACCGTTAAAGGCATGGTTCAAGACAAAGAATACTTCTCGGCAAGCCTTGCGGTGAGGCGCGTTCTTGCCCGGGAGCTGTACAACAACAATGTGCAATTGCTTGAGGAGATGTATTATACAGAAAAAAGCTGATTCCCAAACCGGAATCAGCTTTTTCATTTATCTCGGCTGCGCTGTAATTTGAAAGCCGAATGTGACATGGTCCTGCACCGGAATCCAAGCGCCGATTCCTTGCGAGGTTACATTTTTGACGACAAGTTTCCGCTTGCTGCCTTTCAGCACCAAATACACTTCGCCGTATGTTACTTTTCCTTTTTCATTAACGGCCGGGGCATAGGCGTGTAAATAGCCGAGCCGCCGCGGAGAAATTTTATAGGTTTGATCGCGTTTTGTGCCTGCGCCGATGACTGTTTCAAATGCAAGCGGCAGTTTTGTTTTCTTCATCGCTTTTTGCATCATCATGCTTTTTACATCTTCTGCGTTCGGCACTTTTGCTGTGAGCCCGCCTTTGATTTTGTATTGCTGTTCTTGTGCGTATGAAATTTCCGCGGCTTGCTGCCCGCCCCGATTATCCGCTCTGTTTGTGTTGATTTTTTTATATTCCCAGTTGGCGACCGTTTCGTTCGACTGATAACCGAGCGCCCATTTCCCGAGAAATATTTTCGCCCGGTATCCGATGGCGAGCGGCGAACCGGAAACCGTGGTTTCATTCAGCATTTTAATCAGATGCGGATTTTCGATGTTGATCTCTGATGTATCTAACAATTCCTTTGCCAGTTTGCTCGGCTGAAGCATCGGCTGGTCCTGTGAAGCATTCGGATACGTATTTTCCTTTGAAATGCTTACGACAGAGTTGGGAACCTTAAACGGTTTCTTTGCACCGGCAGACGGCGTTGCGAAAATACTAAAGGATAACAGCAGAATCATTGTGGCATGAAACAGCTTTCTCATCATATCACTCTTTCTATAGCATTTTCCTTTAGTCTTTTCCTCCGCAATCGTTGTTATCCGCATTTTTTTACAGGTTAAAGCAGGAAAAATCCGATCGCCATAATGACATAAGCCGCAAGGAGCGTAGCCCCTTCAAACCAGTTCGAATCACCGTCATTTGAAATCATCGTCATCAAAAGGACGGATGATATCATCGCGACAAGCTCAGGCAATGTGAATACAAGCGGCATATTGACCGGGAAAAAGACGGAACAGATCACAAGCACCGGGGCCACAAACATGGCGATCTGCAAAGTCGATCCGACCGCGATTTCAACGGCGACATCCATTTTGTCTTTGTACGCCATAATGATGGCCGACGCATGTTCTGCGGCATTTCCGACGATTGCGACGATAATCACTCCGATAAACAGCTCGCTCCAGCCGAACTGTTCAGCCACCGCATGAAACGTATTGACGAGATTTTCAGATATGTAGGCGACGATAATGGTTGCGATAAATAAGACGGCTGTCGCTCGTTTCCCAGACCACTCAGGCTGCTCCTCTTCTTCCTTGGCCTCCGGCTGGTTCGGCTGATAAACACCGCGGTGAGTGACGAGCTTGAAATAAAGAGCCGCCACGTACAAAAGGATCATGATGATGCTGATGCCGACACTTAAATTAAGCTTGCTTTTTTCCCCCATATCCATGGAAAACACTTCGGGAATGACAAAAGCTACGATAATGGCAAATATCAGCAGGCCTGAATTATGCCGGGCATCATGAATATTGAATTCCTGCCGCTTGTATTTCAAACCGCCGATAAAAAACGACAAACCCGCGACGAGCAGAAGATTGCCGAGCACCGAACCGGTCAGTGACGCAAGCACGATGCCCGTCAGCCCTTCCTTTAAGGCAAAAAGCGATATAATCAGCTCTACCGCATTTCCGAACGTGGCATTCAGCAGGCCGCCGATCCGCGGACCCGCGATAATGGCAAGAGATTCAGTCGCTCTTCCCATATAACTTGCAAGCGCAATAATCGTCAAGCAATAAATAATAAACAAAACAGCTGACGGCCAGTGTATCAGGCTTCCGATAACTGAAAGCGGCACCCCCGCCGCAGCCGTAAAGAAAAAAATCCGATTCATATTCAGCGTGGCTCCTTTTTCGAATGAGTCTTTTTTATCCTTCTCAAAAACTCCCTCAATTACACTTCCGGAGAAACCTAAATTGGCATTTTCAGGTTGCCGGACGCGAAAAATCCGTGTGCGATCAAAACAGATACTGAAGAAGGAGAAAATACGCGATGTCACGACTGTACTTCTTTATTTTGGTTCTGCTTGTTTCCATCTCCGGTTTTTCCCAAGGCATGCTGCTGCCGGTGATTTCCGTCATTTTTGAAACGAACGGAGAATCAGCCGCCATAAACGGCCTTCACGCAACCGGCCTGTATATCGGCGTGCTTCTTGCGTCGCCGTTTATGGAAGCGCCGCTGAGAAAGCTCGGATACAAACCCCTGATGGTAACGGGCGGATTTCTTGTCATCATCAGCTTATTCAGTTTTATTTGGCTTCAATCCATATGGATATGGTTTTTTCTGCGGCTGCTTATCGGAATCGGCGATCATATGCTGCATTTTTCAACCCAAACGTGGGTGACTTCAAAGTCAACGCCTCAAAACAGAGGAAGAAACATTTCGCTGTACGGGCTGTCCTTCGGGCTTGGATTCGCTGTCGGTCCGTTCATGGTTCCTCTTGTGAAAACAAGTCCGTCCCTTCCGTTTATCGTATCCGGCTGTATCAGTCTTGCCGCCTGGCTGTTTGTGTTTGTCTTACGTAATGAGTACCCGCCGCAAGGTCCGGATGAAACATCCGGGGACAACAGCGCAAAACGTTTTTACCGCGCCGTTCTTTTCGGCTGGGTCGCTTTTCTTCCGGCTTTCGGCTATGGCTTTTTAGAAACGGCGCTGAACGGAAGCTTCCCCGTGTACGCCCTGCGCTTAGGCATATCCGTTGATGCCGTCGCGCTGATATTGCCCGCTTTCGCCATCGGAAGTATTGTATTCCAGTTTCCGCTTGGTTTATTAAGCGATCGGTTTGGGAGAAAACGTGTCCTGCTCGTCATTTTACTGATGGGCGCCCTGTGTTTTATGACGGCCGGATTGTTTCCGTCGCCTGCCGTTATCGGCGGCTGCTTTTTCATGGCGGGGATGGCGGTCGGCAGTATGTTTTCCCTCGGTATCAGCTATATGAGCGACCTGCTGCCGTCCCATCTGCTTCCGGCGGGCAATCTGCTCTGCGGCATTTCCTTCAGCCTCGGCAGCATGATCGGGCCGGTGGCGGGCGGCTGGTATATGCAGCGGTTTGAAAGCGCCAATTTGTTTTATTTTATTACGGTGATCCTGATCTGTATTTGGCTTGCGCTCGTCTTCGGAAAAACAAAGCACAGCCCTGCATCTGAATCCCATTCTTTTCCGGTCTCATAAAAAAAGCCGCCTGTTCCAGACCAGGCGGCTTCTTTCTAGTGGTATCCGTTCTGCCCGTTCGCGCTTCCGCTTGTTTTATTCTTCGGGCCGTTTTTTGAGTTTTGTTTATTATGGCTTCCGCCTTTTTTCGTATGCTTGGTCATAATCGGTTCCCCTCCGTTTTCAGCTTGAACGTCATCCGTTCCTCTATAGCTTGCTCCCGCGGTAGGGATTTTCATCAGGAAGCTTTTTACGTTTATGTAAAAGCGCGTTGATTTCTCCTCCTAAAATCAGCAGTGTTCCCGTCAGGTAAAACCAAATCATAAGGACGATAATTCCCCCGATGCTCCCGTATGTGGCGCTGTAGTTGGCAAAGGTGCCGACGTAAAATGAGAACAGCATACTGACGATAATCCAGCCGGCTGCCGCAAATACGGCTCCCGGCAGCACAAAGCGGAGGGAAAGCCTTTTATTCGGCGCAAAAATGTAAAGCGCCGTGAACACGATTAAAAGGATAAGCGGACTGATACCCCAGCGGACAACCGACCACACCTTCAAAAACAGGCCGGGGGCGCCAATAAAATCTGCAGCCAGCAGTCCGATTTCTCTGCCGAACACCGGCAGAAGCAGTGCGATTAAAATCGTAACCACCATCGCGATAGTTAAAAAAATTGAGGTCAGGCGAAGGATAATAAATGAGCGGTTTTCTTCGACTTCGTAGGCATGGTTAAATGCTCTGACAATCGCATTCATACCGTTGGAAGCCGACCAGATGACGGCGATAATCCCGAATGACAAAAGCCCGCCGCTGCGTTTGTTCAGCGTTTGCTCCGTAATGGATTTCACCATGGACATGGCGCTGTCGGGCGCGTATTGATCGACTGCGCCGAGCACGTCTTCTGCCGATATGGGAAGATAGGCGGTGAGCGTCAGTATGAAAATGATTAACGGAAACAATGACAGCAGAAAAAAATACGCCAGCTCCGCCGATTTACTTTGTCCTTCATGCAGAGAAAACCTTGCAAACAGCTCCTTCATAAAACTCATGACATCCCACCTCAATGATCGTTTTTCGAAAAATGCTCCTTCGTTTCTTTTAACAGCTCAATGACCTGCGGTGTTGTCTGCTTCAGCTTAGAGATCTGACTGTTTAAAAAACTCAGATCGTCCGATACGGTATTGGCGATGTTTTTCACTTGATCCATTTTTGCAGAAGCCTCCTGTTTCAGGGCTTCAGGATTTTTCCGGTAAAATGCTGCACGCTGCCTGCACGCGTCCATATTCCGGAAACATGCTTCTCTTGTCGGCTTATGTAATAATGACAGTGCTCCGCCGGCGGCAGCGCCGATCAGAATCGCTTTTGCCATGAAGCGTGTTTGTTTCATCGGTCAATCCCCCTTATAAATGATGGTCTTTTTTAATTGTGTCCAGCAAATGACGGTATCCCGACTCGATCAACGCGTACACCTCGCTGAAATTCCCGGTATAGTACGGATCGGGCACGTCCGCAAGATCCGACTCCGGTACATAATCAAGCAGCCTTGCGATACGCGGCACCTCTTTTTTATAACCGGCCATGCTGCGCAGATGTCCGATATTTTCAGCATCCATCGCAATGACGTAATCGAAATCGGTCAGATCAGACTCACGGACCTGCCTTGCCGTGATGCCGCTTGTGCTGATCCCTTTCTCCTTTAGAATCTCCTCTGTCCCTTCATGCGGCGGATTTCCCGCATGCCAGGCGCCGATTCCCGCTGAATCAATGTTAATCTGATCTTCCAGCCCGTTTTTCTTTACCATATCAGAAAATACCGCCTCTGCCATAGGCGACCGGAAAATATTTCCCAGACAGACAAACAGAACATGTACCATATCGTAACCTCCCTATTCTTTCCCCATATTTTGAGGATCAAAAACCTTATCATCATCTTAGCAACTTTTCTGCGGCTGTGGAAATATGCTTTTATTCTAAATGAATTCTGTTAGAATAAAGGATACGAAAACGGTCATGAAAGGATGCATGAATTTGCCGAGCCAACAAACAGAAACGTTAAACAAGATGATTGAAGACATTTCGCAGAAGCTCAATATGCTCAATGTCGGCGTCATCAAAGCGGAAGATTTCAGTGATGAAAAAATAGAAGATCTTACATATCTTCATCAAATGGTCATGAAAAAGGAATCATTCAGCCCGAGTGAAATGCAGGCCATTGCCCAGGAGCTCGCCTCTCTCAGAAAATAAACCCATGTCAGACCTGCCGAAAACGGCGGGTCTTTTTGAATTAAAAAAGTGAAAAATAAAAGTTCATCGGTTTGACACATATAAAAAGAAGGAGTATAGTAACTGTGAACTTGGTAGAACGATATACTAAATGAGCGGGCCGCTTATATTTTTTTATTTAGTAGAACGATATACTTGATTGGTATCAGCGTTACGCGAGTATATCCGTTTGTCTCTGCAGCCGTTTTATCAAACCAGTTTTCAGAGAAAGGCAGTGGTTCAATAAAGGGGAATGGTTCTAGGCTTTTATCAGTTTAAAAAATAAATTAATTCTTTATTAACCGCATTAGGGGATGTCATCATGAAAAACATATACACCAAAATGGCAGCGGGTCTTTATATCAACTATTTCCTGCTGGGCATGATCAATATTATTATCGCATCCAATATGGAGGCATTATCAAAA
Source organism: Bacillus amyloliquefaciens DSM 7 = ATCC 23350 (assembly GCF_000196735.1). GTDB lineage: Bacteria > Bacillota > Bacilli > Bacillales > Bacillaceae > Bacillus > Bacillus amyloliquefaciens. Next base: position 800,611 of record NC_014551.1, on the reverse strand, counting down.
CAGCTTCATACATCAGCAGCCGGAGTCAGCTATTTGGTCTCCGCCATCGGAATCGGGAAGCTGATTTCGCTTCTGTTTGCCGGAAAGCTCTCGGATACATTCGGGAGACGGCCGTTTATCGTGGCGGGCGCATTTCTGTATCTGATTTTCTTAATCGGAATTCCGCTTTCGACAAGCTATACGGCCGCGTTTATCTTCGCCATTTTCGCAGGGATCGCAAATTCCTTTTTGGATTCCGGGACATATCCTGCTCTTATTGAAGGATTTCCGAAAAACGCAAGCTCTGCAACCGTGTTAATCAAAGCGTTTGTATCCATCGGCGCGACGGTGCTGCCGTTTTTTATCGCATTTATTGCGGACAGGCATTTGTTTTACGGCTGGACTTTTTTCGTGCCGGGCATCATTTTCTTCCTGAACGGCTTTTTCCTGCTGAAGGTGCCGTTTCCGAATCATAAGCAAAAAGACGACGGCGGCCTGACGGAAGCCTTTCCGCCGGATGACACGTTCAAATCACAGCCGTCGATATGGCGCGAAGGACTTGCCATTATTTTGTTAGGCTTTTCATCTACGGCGCTGTTTATGCTCGTTCAAGTATGGCTTCCTAAGTTCGGACAATCCGTTTTGGGCATGCCGGAGGTGCAAGCCGTTAAGTTGCTTAGCTATTACAGCATCGGGGCGCTTGTGTCTGTGTTATTGTTGGCCGTGCTGTTAAACAGAGTGATTCAGCCGATTACGGTAATGGTGCTGTACCCGGTGATCGCGGCAATCGCGCTGCTTGCTTTGATTTTCATTCATCAGCCGGCCGTATCGGTCATCAGCTCCTTTGTCATCGGTCTTTCAACTGCGGGTATTCTGCAATTGGCGATGACGGTTATGGCTGTTTTATTCCCTAAAAATAAAGGTACCATCACATCTTTTGTTAATATAGCATCAAGCTTATCTTTTATTGTCATTCCGCTTGTAACGGGAGCGATATCCAAAGCGGCCGGCCTGACCCCTGTTTTTCTGCTAGATATCGGAATTGCGGCTGTCAGCGCACTTCTCGCATTGTTTATCGGAATCCGCTTTAAGCAAGTGATGAAAGCCTGACTATTTTTTAAGGGAGAGGATTTATCATGCATACTATTACAATCAAAAACACGGTTATCGGCGAAGGCCTTCCGAAGATCATTGTGCCGCTGATGGCAGCCGGAGAGAAAGAGCTTCTTGAAGAAATGGAAGCCGTTAATAAGCTTCACCCGGATATCATTGAGTGGCGGGCGGATGTTTACGAGCATGTTGACAGCCTGGACGCCGTAAAAGACATGCTTGAAAAATTGCGGAAAGCCGCAGGCGAAACACCGCTGCTTTTCACCTTCAGAAGCCATAAAGAAGGCGGAAATAAAGTCATTGACGGCCGCTTTTACATTGAATTGCTCAAAACCGCAATCGAAACAAAACACATTGACCTTATAGACGTTGAATTGTTTACAGGCGATGCCGAGGTCAAATCAATTGTAAAAACCGCTGAAGAAAACGGCGTATATGTCATCATGTCCAATCATGATTTTCATCAGACACCGAAAAAAGAGGAAATCATTTCCCGGCTGCGCAAAATGCAGGCGTATGGCGCGCATATTCCGAAAATCGCGGTGATGCCGCAAAGCACTGAAGATGTTTTCGTCTTATTGGATGCCACACACACGATGAAAACACAATTCGCAGACCGGCCGATCATCACGATGTCCATGGCAGGCACGGGCCTGATCAGCCGCCTGGCCGGCGAAGTCTTCGGCTCGGCATGCACGTTCGGCGCGGGCAAAGAAGCATCAGCGCCCGGACAGATTCCCGTTGATGAATTGCGCAGTGTACTCAGCATTTTAAATAAAAATATGTAATCAGCGTTTTTCTTCCCCCGAGCGGGATGAAAAACAGATGAATGGACTAACGGAGGAATACATCATGAAGAAAGATTTAGGACGGATTAACGGAAAAACTCAGCTTATCGGATTATTCGCGACACCGATCGGACATTCTTTATCTCCGGCGATGCACAACCTGGCGTTTAAAAAATTAGGGCTGAACTACGCTTACCTCGCGTTTGAAGTCGGCAATGAACAGCTTGAAGACGTGGTAACGGGAATGCGCGCCTTAAACGTCAGAGGCTTCAATGTTTCGATGCCGAACAAGATGAAAATTCTCCCTTACCTCGATGAACTCGCGGATTCAGCGAAATTCACCGGTGCAGTTAATACAGTGGTTAATGAAAACGGCACATTGATCGGACACTCCACTGACGGTATGGGATACGTCCGCAACTTAAAAGAACACGGCATCGATATCACAGGCAAAAAAATGACGCTTGTCGGTTCCGGCGGGGCTGCCACTCCGATTGCGATTCAATCCGCATTGGAAGGTCTCGGCGAAATCTCAATTTTCGCCCGCAATGACGCGTTTTTCGAAAAAGCGGAAGAAAATGTCCGCATCATCAATGAAGAAATGAAAGGCTCTTCTTGTAAAGCGAATATCTTCCCGCTAGAAGATCAAGATGCGCTACGTGCTGAAATCGCCACAAGCGATATTTTCACAAACGGAACGGGTGTCGGCATGAAACCGCTTGAAGGCTTGAGCGTCATTGAAGACACATCCATGCTCCGTCCGGATTTGATTGTGACAGACGTCGTTTACAACCCCGTTACGTCGAAATTGCTCGAACAGGCACAAGAGGCCGGCTGCAAAACCATTAACGGCCTCGGCATGATGCTTTGGCAGGGCGCCATGGCGTTTGAATACTGGACAGGCCGTGAAATGCCGGTTCAGTATATTAAAGAGCAAATGTTTGAATAACCTATTGTAACAAAAGCGCCGAAGGACAATCCGTCTTCCGGCGCTTTATCATTTTCTCCCCCTCTCCCTTTCTTCTCATGCGCCAAAACGCTTATAATGGTTGTAACAATAAAAACCAAGTGAGGAATGCACGTATGAAACAGCAAAAAAAACGCCGGGTGACATTGCAGCAGGTCGCTGAGCATGCCGGCGTCTCAACATCGACCGCCTCATTAATCGTCCGCAATAATCCGCGAATTTCCGAAGCGACCCGTGAAAAAGTGCTGCAATCCATGCGGGAACTGGGGTACGTGTATGATCGGGTCGCCGCGAATTTACGATCACAGACGTCTACAACGGTAGGACTGATTATTACTGACATTTCCAATACGTTTTTCTCAGAATTTCTGATCGGCGTTCAGAATACGCTCGAGGAAGTCGGATTAACGGTGCTGTTAGGCACGACATTTGATTCTGTCGCGAAGCAGGAGCAGCTGATCTCGACTATGCTGGAACACAGGGTCGGCGGATTGATTTTATGTCCGGTTTCAGGCGCGGCCGAGGAAACCCTTTCCCGCCTTGAACAGCTTGACATTCCGGTCGTGCTCGCCGTCAGGGAAATCGCCGATGCCGACTGTGATTTTGTCGGAGCCGATTATGAAGAAGGCACCTATAAGGCAGTGCATCATCTCATTGAAAAAGGCCATCAGGAGATTGCGTTTCTGGGCGGCGTGAAGCACTCATCTACATGGACAAAACGGATGAAAGGTTTAAAAAAAGCGCTCCGTGAGGCCGATCTTGAAGTGAAAAATGAATTTGTCATTGACAGTGCACCGACCCGCGAGGCAGGCTATGAAGCAGTGATGGAGCTGCTCCGCCGGCCTGAGCGCCCGACCGCGATTTTCTGCTTCAGTGATTTGGTCGCGTTCGGTGTCATGCAAGGGATCAGAAAAGCCGGGCTCATCCCGGGCGAAGATATTGATATTGTCGGTTTTGATAACGTGCCGGAAGCTGAAATTTCTTATCCCCCGCTCACAACCGTTTCTTCCTTTCCGCGGCAGTCGGGAAAAGAAGCGGCTCAATTGCTGCATGATAAAATCGCCAGTTCCCAGCACAAAAAACAGCGCATTATTCTGGCGCCTGAGCTGGTCATTCGGGAATCTTCATCAAAAAAGCGGAACGCCTGATACGGCGCTCCGCTTTTATATTACGCAAGCAGTTTTAATGATTCGCGGTTGAATGCCGGAATGTCATCCGGAGTGCGGCTTGTGACCAGCTGGTTCTGGCAGACGACGACTTCTTCATCCACTACATTTGCGCCTGCGTTTTCCATGTCAATACGGATCGATGTAAACCCTGTCGCTTTGCGCCCGTCCAATGCTTTCGCGTTGATGAGAAGCTGAGGGCCGTGGCAAATGGCGAAAACAGGTTTTTTATCATCCATAAACGCTTTGGCAAATTGGACGAAACGGTCATCCGCTCGCAGCATGTCAGGTGAGAATCCGCCCGGGATCAGCAATGCATCAAAGTCTTTCGGATTCACATCATCGATGGACGCATCCACTTTCACTTCCGCTTCCCCTTGTTTGCCTTTTACTGTTTTTCCTTTTTCCTGTTCAATCACTGTTAATTCATGACCTGCATCTTTAAAAGCTTTCGCAGGTTCAGTATACTCGACATCCTCGAAATAATCCGTTAATACAACTGCAATTTTTTTACCCATAGTTACTACCTCCTGCTTTGATGAAGTCTACATAAATCCATGACCCCAGCCAGACTAATATCAAACATGGGAGACACGTTTGCCGCCCATCCGTATTACATAGGTCATTATCCTCATTTTTCATCTTTTTACAAGAATCATCATGAAATCTATATAAACTTTCACAAAATATTCTTACAATGGTACTGCATGACAAAATTTGTTGAAAGGTGGAGAACAGGTGAGAATACAGAAAAGACGATGCAGCGTCAATATGACACTCCGTATTCTGCTGCCCCTAGTTATGATACTTAGTCTAATCCTCCCAACATCACCCATTAAAGCAGAAGAAAACAAATCCTCCAGTGTGAATCTCAGCATTTTAGCGACAACTGACGTTCACGCTAACATGATGGATTACGATTACTACAGCGACAAACCGACAACGGAATTCGGGCTGGCCCGAACGGCTCAGCTTATTGAGAAGCACAGGCGCGAAAACCCGAATACGCTGCTTGTCGATAACGGAGACCTGATCCAGGGGAATCCTCTCGGTGAATACGCAGTAAAATATGAGAAAAATGATATTATCTCAGGTGCAAAGACCCATCCGATCATTCAAGTAATGAATAGTCTGCACTATGATTCAGGAACGCTGGGCAATCATGAATTTAATTACGGGCTTGAATTTCTGGACGGGACGATCAAAGGCGCCGAATATCCGATCGTCAACGCCAATGTAAAAACATTAAGCGGCGAAAACCGCTATACGCCTTATGTCATAAAAGAGAAAACCGTTACAGATGAAAACGGCGGAAAGCATCAGATAAAAGTCGGCTACATCGGCTTTGTTCCTCCCCAAATCATGACGTGGGATAAGAAAAATCTTGAGGGCCGCATTCAGGTCGAAGACATTGTGGAATCCGCAAAGAAAACCATTCCGAAGATGAAAGCTGAAGGAGCCGATATTGTCATCGCCCTCGCCCACAGCGGCATCGAAAAGAAAGCGCAGTCTTCCGGCGCGGAAAATGCCGTTTTTGATCTGGCAACAAAAGTCAGCGGAATTGACGCCATCGTATCCGGGCATCAGCACGGGCTGTTCCCTGATGCCGAATACAAAGGCGCTGATCAATTCGACGTCGATAAAGGCACGATTAACGGCATCCCCGTTGTCATGTCCAGCAGCTGGGGCAAATATGCTGGCGTCATCGACCTCCGGCTCCAGAAAACAGACGGCGCGTGGCATGTGGAAGATGCAAAAGGCAGCATCGAGCCGATTGCCGGAAATGTGACTTCGGAAAACGAAACCGTCGTCAATACCGTCAAAAAAGCGCATGAAGGCACGCTCAAATATATCAGAGAACCTGTCGGCCAGACAAAAGCCGATATCAACAGTTTCTTCGCCCAAGTCAAAGATGATCCGTCCATTCAAATCGTAACGGATGCGCAAAAATGGTACGCCGAAAATAAGATGAAGGATACGAAATATAAAGATCTGCCTATCCTCTCTGCGGGCGCTCCGTTTAAAGCCGGGGGGCGGAACGGTTCAAACTACTATACAAACATTTCCGCAGGTGACCTCGCCATCAAAAATATCGGCGATTTATACTTGTATGACAACACGGTTCAGATCGTCAAGCTGAACGGAAGCGAAGTGAAAGACTGGCTCGAAATGTCCGCGGGGCAGTTTAATCAGATCGACCAGGCAAAAGGCGGCAGCCAAGCCCTCATAAATGACGCCTACCGCTCATACAATTTCGATGTCATTGACGGCGTCACCTATCAGGTCGATGTCACAAAACCGGCGAAATACAATGAAAACGGAACAGTCATTCATCCCGACGCAAGCCGGATCGTCAACCTTTCTTATCAAGGGAAGCCCGTCAGCGCCAAGCAGGAATTTCTTATCGTCACAAATAATTACCGCGCTTCAGGAGGCGGAGGGTTCCCTCACTTAAGCAATGATAAAATCGTATATTCATCAGCCGATGAAAACAGACAGGTCTTAATGGACTACATCATCCAGCAGAAAACGATTAATCCGCAGGCTGATCATAACTGGTCCATCCTTCCGGTCAAAGGGACGAACCTGACATTTGAATCCTCCTTGGCCGCAAAGCCGTTTGCCGACCGTGCAGATGACGTTGCCTATATCGGAGAATCCAAAAACGCTGGCTACGGACAGTACAAGCTCCAGTTCAAGGATGATGAACCGGGCACAGATCCGCCGAAAGATGATCCGTGGAAGCTCACCGTTATGCATACAAACGACACGCACGCCCACCTTGATAACGCGGCGAGGCGGATGACGAAAATTAAAGAAATCAGAAGCGAAACCGACAGCAGCATTTTGCTTGATGCGGGAGACGTCTTCTCAGGCGATCTCTATTTCACAAAGTGGCAGGGACTGGCGGATTTAAAATTGATGAACAGCATGGGCTACGACGCAATGACCTTCGGAAACCATGAGTTTGATAAAGAACCGGGTGCTCTCGCCAGCTTCCTGAGCGGTAACGGAAGCGCGGTTGATCCGTCCGGAAAATATCATTTCCAAGCGCCTGATTTTCCGCTCGTCAGCGCGAACGTTGATGTGTCCAAAGAATCAAAGCTCAGTCCATTCATCAAAAAAGCAGACACGTTTACGGCAGGAAAAAAGAAAAAAGCAGGCATCTATCCATACATTCTGCTTAATGTAAACGGAGAAAAAGTCGCCGTATTCGGCTTAACGACAGAAGATACGTCCGTCACATCAAGCCCGGGAAAAAGCATAGTCTTTAACGATGCCTTCCAATCGGCGCAAGATACGGTAAAAGAGATACAGAACAAAGAACACGTCAATAAAATTATCGCTCTGACCCATATCGGGCATCAGCGCGATCTCGATCTCGCCAAAAAAGTAAAAGGCATCGACTTAATCGTCGGCGGACATACGCATACGCTTGTAGATAAAATGGAGATAGTCAAAAACGAAGAGCCGACCATCGTCGCACAAGCAAAAGAATACGGTGAATACCTAGGCCGGGTTGATGTCGCATTTGACAAAAACGGCGTCGTCCTGCCGAAACAATCCTCTCTTCAGGCGCTGCCTGTGAACGAGCAGACGAAAGAAGACCCGGATCTGAAAGAAGAGCTTGATCCGTTTAAAAAAGAGCTCATCTCAGTCAAAAATGAAAAAGTCGGCTCAACGAAGGTCGCACTTGACGGCCAGCGTGAGCATGTCCGCTCCAAAGAAACGAATCTCGGGAACTTCATCGCAGACGGCATGCTTCAAAAAGCGAAGGAAGCGGCCGGCGCCCAACTTGCGATTACAAACGGGGGCGGCATCCGCGCAGGCATTGATAAAGGAGACATCACACTCGGTGATGTACTGAATGTGATGCCGTTCGGCAACACGCTTTACGTCGCGGATTTAACCGGAAAACAGATCAAACAAGCCCTGGAACAAGGGTTAAGCGGAATTGAGGCTCAAGGCGGCGCCTTCCCTCAAGTTGCCGGCTTGACATACACGTTTACACTGAATAAAAAACCGGGACACCGCGTTCTTCAAGCCGCGGCCGTGCAGGATGACGGCAGCTTAAAGCCGATTTCTGATATGGAAACATACAGAGTCGCCACAAGTAACTTTGTCGGTGAAGGCGGAGACGGATATTCCGTCTTTAACGAAGCATCACATAAAGAAGACCTTGGCTTTGTCGACTATGAGGTCTTCATAGAACAGCTTGAAAAAGCAGGAAAAGCGGTTGAACCGAAAGTTGACGGCCGCGCACAAGAAGTGTACCTGCCGACGAAACAAAAAAACGGCTCATGGACCCTTGAAGATGACAGCGCATTTGCCGTCTATGCCAAAAACGCCAACACTCCGATCGTGTATTACGACAAGAATGACGGCGCCAAAAAGCAGATTGACCTCAGTGTGACCAAAAAACAGATCGGACTGTTAAAGGACAGAACAACTGATTCTTCCCTTACGATCCTGCATGACAAGTTCAGCATGAAAATGCCGATGGCAAACGCAGCCGCAGCTGATACAAGGTTCGGCGTATCGCCGAAAGGAAAAGTAAGCGGGTCGCTTTCAAATGTGTACGATTTTACAATGAAGCAGAACAACAAAGAAGTAAAAACATTCAAAGCGCCGGTAAAGCTCACCCTGCGCATTGAGAATACGAAAAAAGCGAAACAGCCGGGCATTTATCATGTAGACCGGAAAAAGCACGTCTATACAAAAACAGAAAACGGTTCGGTTTCACACGATCTCGTCACGGGCTATACAAATCATTTCAGTGAATACACCATATTAAACGCAAACACGAAGAGCGCGCCGCCGGCAAGCGGAGATCACGGCTCGGGAAAGCAGCCAAACGGACAAAACCCATCATCCGGCCCTGCGCAGGACGGAGTATCGCCGGGCGGCCTGCTTCCTGATACGGCCACAACTATGTATACCATTCTCCTTGCAGGGTTTCTCATCAGCGCGCTCGGAACGGCACTGTATCTGTATCAAAGAAGAAAAGCAAAAAAAGTGAACGAAGCATAAAAAAACCGCTTTTATCGGGCGGTTCGGCACAAGAGCTCCCCTGATCTGATATCAGGGGAGCTTTTCTGTCGGTCCCTTTCTGAGTCGACAGCCGCATGTCCGAATGATAAAATATCGCACAGACGTACAATCTATGGTATGACACTTCATGGCGGGTCTGGCTTTCCCGGCGCCGCCTGTTTGGAGGACTTTTATTGAAGATAACAGGAAAGATACGAAACAGCATGACTTACAAAAAAAAGCTGTTTTACGCAATAACAGCACTTTGTTTTATCGGCTCGCTCATTTTCGTCAATTACAACGCTTCTTTTTATGAGCGCCCGATTGCCAAAGTGACGAAAACAACATTGGAGCATCAATCTGACGTGCAGGACATGCATAAAAACAAAGATAGGATTTTCAATCAGAGGATCACAGCCAAACTTGAAAACGGCAGTCGGAAAGGACAGCTCATTCATTTGTCCAATCAATATTCATCCTCCGGAGCGAATGATCAGAAATATTCAATCGGCGATGAAGTATTCGTTTCTATTGATAAAGGAAACACGTCAAATAAGGATATATCGGGAAGCATTATAGATAAAAAACGGGATAAACAGCTTTTGCTGATCGCTTGGATTTTCATATTCACCTTGCTTATCGTCGGTAAAAAACAAGGCTTCTTTTCGATCATCAGCCTGATCTTTAACGCTGTTTTGCTGTCGTTTGCATTAGATTTGTACCGGAAGCACCAGAACATCGGGCTCATTTTCATCTGCGGTATCTGTATTCTCATCTTTACTGTCATATCATTGCTGCTTGTCAGCGGCTTTCACGCGAAAACATATGCGGCCATAGCCGCGACGCTCGCAGGCACATTTGTTTCCCTGCTGATTACGTATCTTGTGATGACGGCTGCCGGAGAGAAAGGGCTCAGATATGAAGAAATGCAGTATTTAACCCGCCCTTATCACACGGTGTTTATGGCTGGGGTATTCATCGGATCACTGGGAGCGGTCATGGATGTGGCCATTACCATGACGTCATCTGTCTTTGGGTTATATGAAGAAAACAAGAGTATCTCATTACAAGCGCTTAAACGGTCCGGGATGGAGATCGGAAAAGACATAATGGGGGCGATGACCAACATTCTGTTTTTTGCTTATATAAGCGGCTCTATTCCGATGATGCTTTTGTATCTGAAAAATGATTCACCGATAGGATTCACTCTTTCTATGAACATTTCCTTGGAAATAGCCAGAGCATTGGCCGGGGGGATCGGAATTGTTTTAACCATACCTGCCAGTCTGTATGCTTCTATCTTTTTCATTAAACGAAAGAAGGCAAGCTCATGAATGTCATCGTAATTCTTGCGGCGATTTTATTTCTATTGATGGTCATGATCGGCGGTAAAAAGGGAGCGAGATCATTTATTGCGTTATTTTTAAATTTCGGTGTTCTCTTTCTCACCATCATTTTAATGACAGACCCGCATATCAATCCGATTGTTTTAACATTGCTCTCTTCCGCCGTGATTTGCAGCATTACACTTTTTTATATTAACGGGGGAAACGTCAAAACCGTAACCGCCTTTATTTCTGCAATGCTGACGATTGTATTGCTGCTGTTTTTTATTATGGCCGTAACGAAACATACTTCGATTCAAGGATTTGGTGAAGAAGAACTGGGTGATATCGGTATATTCACGCTTTTTGTCGGGGTGGATTTTGTGAAGGTGACCGCTGCGATGATCATTATGGGCACGATAGGGGCGATTACCGATGTGGCGATTTCCATTACCTCGCCCATGAGAGAAATTCACAGCCATAATCCGTCCATGAACAGAAAAGATCTGTACAAATTCGGTTTAAGCATCGGGAGAGATATTTTAGGAACGAATACGAATACTTTATTCTTTGCTTTTTTCGGCAGCTATCTGGCTTTAATTATATGGTTTAAAGACTTATCATACTCTGCTGAAAAAATAGTGAACTCAAAAGTCTTCAGCGCAGAAGCCGTCACCATTCTTTGCGCCGGAATCGGGATCGGCTTGATCATTCCCGTTACGTCCTGGATCACCGCCTATTTTTTAGCGAAACAAAATAAACGTTAAAAGCTGCCGGCAGTTTCCCGGCAGCTTTTTTATCTTATACCCACTTCACAACGTCTTTTGAGACAGATCTTGTTTTCGGGCGCGGTTCTCTGACACGGTACCCGAATGCGGCCATGACGGAGATGTCGAAACTTCCGTCTTCAAGAAGCCCTTCTTCTTCAAGAATCCGGTGAATTTCTTTGTAATTGAAGCCTTCTACCGGGCAGGAATCAATGCCGATCTGCGCAGCGGCTGTCATCATATTGCCGAGGGCGATATATGTCTGCTTTGATGCCCAGTCAAACAGCGCACGATCTGATTCAAGCAGATTGAAATCATGTTTCTGGAATTCTTCCGTTTTGCTGATATAGCCTTCATACATATCATCCGGCATTTTTTTGACTTCCCGCAAGTGGTTTTTGACATAGTCGGCGTCAAAACGGATATCCTTTGCCGTCCGGGCAAGCAGAAGAACGAAATGGCTTGCGGTCGGCAGCTGCTTTTGCGCGCCCCACGTGAACTCGCGAAGTTTTTCGCGAAGCTCCGGATTTTGGACAACGACAAATCTCCAAGGTTCAAGACCGAGTGAGCTTGGGGATAATCTTCCCGTTTCTAAAATGAATTCAAAATCGCTTTCTGAAATTTTTTTCTCAGGATCAAATTCCTTTGTGGCGTGTCTGAATTGATACGCTTCGATGATCTCGTGTTTTTTATCTGACATTCTGATCTCTCCTTTACAATCTCGTATGTACTATTGTAGCCAACATTTTTAAAAGTACCAGTACGCACATTTTTGTTGGATAGTATCCATTTTGATACTGACAAAAAAACGGACTGCCGCGGCAGTCCGTTCTTATTTTTCTCTTCTCGCAAAGTCGACGAAACGAAATTTATCGAGCCTGTGCCGGCTTTCCGTATATTGAAAGAGGCTGGTGTCCTCCAAAAACACACGGTTTTTCACGACCGCCATATGGCTGAATCCGCCGAGATCCAAATACTTTCGGTCTTCTTCCCCTGCCGGCTCCACGACAATTTCTTTTTGCGCGTAGCTGATTGACAGACCGAGCTCTTCTTCGAGATACTCGTAAATCGAATCTTCGCAAATCGCCTTCGTCAAAAGAGGAACGTGCTTTTTCACAAAGTAATCCTTGTCCAAAATAATGTGTTCTCCGTCAATCCGCCTTGATCTGACGACTTCCCACACCTTTTCATCCGCCTTTGTGCCAAGCTCTTTTGCGGCTTCGGCGGGAGGCGGAATCAGCCCGAGACGGTGAACCGTCGTTTTCGTCTCTTTTCCGAGCGTTTCCGAAAGCTCCTTAAAGCTGATCAGGCCTGAGACGGGAAAACGCATTTTTTCTCTGTCTAATATGACGGAGCCTTTGCCTTTGATTTTCTGGATGTAGCCGTTTTGCGCCAGCATATTGAGCGCTTTGCGGACGGTTTCTCTTGATGCGCCGTATTGATCGCACAAATCATTTTCAGACGGAAGAACGTCTTCCGCCTTCCGCATGCCGCTTTCGATTTGCTGCACCATGTCTTTATAGATTGTGATGTATTTATTCACTTTCATTCATGACCACCCAGATTAGTGTATCACGCTTTGGTCAGATGATAAACGATCGATTCATACGGACGGAGCGTCAATCGTTCCGGCCGCCCTTCCCTCTGTTCATCATTCGTCAACAGCACCGTAAACCGCCAGCCGGCCATGTCTTCAAGCGGGAGCGTAAAATCCGCTTCTTTTCCATAGAAGTTGTTGATGCACAGGAGTTTTTCATCCTTGCCGTGTCTCACGTACGCCAGAACCGACGGATCGTCTTCAGCAAGCAGTTCAAACGTTCCTTCGGTCACGATGTCATATTCCTTTCTGAGCCGGATGAGCTTCTGATAATGGTAGAAAATTGAATCCGGGTCCCGCAAAGCCGCTTCTGCGTTAATGTCCTGATAATCATCCGCCGCGGGAATCCAAGGCGTTCCCGTCGTGAAACCGCCGTTCGGTTCGCTGTTCCATTGAACGGGAGTCCTTGAATTGTCTCTTGATTTCTCTTTTAAAATGGCGATAATGTCTTTTTCGGGCACGCCCTCTTCCTTCATCTTCTTGTAAATGTTCAGTGATTCGACATCACGGTATGAGCCGATGTCATCGAATTTCGGATTGCCCATGCCGATCTCCTCGCCTTGATAAATGTAAGGCGTTCCCTGCATCATATGAATCGCCGACGCCAGCATTTTAGCTGATTTCGTCCGGTACACGCCGTCGTCTCCGTATCTGGATACGACCCGCGGCTGGTCGTGGTTGCACCAGAATAAAGCATTCCAGCCCCCGCCTTTTTGCATCTCCGTCTGCCAAAACGCTAAAATCCGTTTCAGCTTCAGAAAATCAAACGGAGCGAGCGCCCACTTTTCACCATTCGGATAATCCACTTTTAAATGATGAAAGTTAAAGGTCATATCGAGTTCTTTACTTTCCGGGTTTGTGTACCGGATGCAGTGATCAGCCGTTGTCGAGGACATTTCACCGACCGTCATGCTGTCATATTTCGAAAACACTTCCCGGTTCATCTCATGGAGAAATTCATGCACACGCGGCCCGTCCGTATAATAAGGACGCCCGTCATGTCCGTCCTTGGCATCAGGAAACGATTGGTCTTTAGAAATGAGATTGATCACATCAAGCCGGAAGCCGTCGATCCCTTTTTGGAACCAAAAATGCATCATGTCGTAAACCCGTTTTCTCATCTCTTCATTTTCCCAGTTCAAATCAGCCTGCGACACATCAAATAAATGCAGATAGTGCTGGCCTGACGCCGGATCGAGCTTCCAAGCGGAGCCGCCGAATTTTGATTCCCAGTTGTTCGGCGCCCGGCCGTCTTCCTTTCCGTCTTTCCAAATGTAAAAATCCCGATACGGACTGTCAGGTGACGAGACCGCTTCTTTGAACCACCTGTGCTCGACGGATGTATGGTTTACAACAAGATCCATGACGACCTTGATCCCTCTTTTGTGCGCTTCATTGAGAAGACGTTCAAAATCCTCCATTGTTCCGTATTCTTCATAAATGGTGCAGTAATCACGAATGTCATAGCCATTGTCATTCTGCGGTGAATCGTAAATCGGCGTAAGCCAAATGACATCAATCAAAAGCTTCTGTAAATAATCAAGCTTCTCGATAATGCCGTTAAGATCGCCGATCCCGTTTCCCGTCGTATCATTAAAGCTCTTCGGATAAATTTGATACACCGCTGCCTTTTTCCACCATGGTGTGCTGTCTGTTTTCATTTTTCTTCACCGCCTGTATTCGTTTGATTTGAAAAGGGAAAGGGACAGCCTGAATGAAGGCGTCCCGCAGGTTATCTATTTTTTCCGCTTCAGCCGCGCATACCCGTATGTTCCCGCAAACGGGAGAATCAGCACGATCAGCATTCCGAGCGCAAACGGCCCCCAGTACCGGCTCATGATGGAGAAAATCCCCGGCACGCCGCCGACTCCGACTGAGCTTGCCAAAACGCCTTTAACGGAGATGTACATCCCTGCGATTCCCGAACTGATCATGGCGATCACAAACGGAAATTTGTAACGCAGATTTACGCCGAAAATCGCCGGCTCGGTAATGCCCAAATATGCGGAAATGCCGGCCGTCAGTGAAAGCCCCCGCTGTTTTTTATCTTTTGTAATCAGCATCATGGCCAAAGCCGCCGATCCTTGAGCAATATTTGACAAAGCGAGCATCGGCCATAGAAATGTGCCGCCGAGCTTTGAGCCGATTAATTGAAGATCGACCGCCAGAAACGTATGATGCATCCCCGTAATCACAAGCGCCGAATACAGCCCTCCGTACAGCAGGCCGCCAATGGCGGAGAATTGGCCGAAAATAGCGATCAATCCCGCTGTCAGCGCGTTTCCGATCGCAAAAGTGATCGGTCCGATGATGACAAACGACAGAAAACCGATGACCAGCAGCGTCACAGGTGCGACGACTAACAGCTGAATGCCTTCCGGCGTCCGTTTGGTTAAAAAGAGCTCAAGCCTGGCAAGTAAATAAGACGCCAGCAGAATCGGAAGCACCTGACCTTGATACCCGACTTTCTGCACCTCAAGGCCGAAGAGGTTCCACACCGGAATATCGCCGCTCTGCTCGGCAGCCCCGTAGCCCCATGCATTCAACAGATCAGGATGCACAAGCATCAGCCCGAGCACGATGCCCAAAAGCGGGCTTCCCCCGAACCGCTTCACTGCTGACCAGCCGATTAAAGCCGGCAGAAAAGCGAAGGCCGTCCCCGCAATCAGATTAATCATATTGGCGAGATCCGCCCATTGCGGATACACTTGGACAATCGATTTTGTGCTGAAGAAAATGCCTTCCGCCGTTAAGATGTTGTTCAGACCCATTAAAAGCCCGGCTGTGACGATCGCCGGAAGGATCGGAATAAAGATGTCCGCAAGCGTTTTCACAGCGCGCTGCAACGGATTCATTTTTTGCGCTGCCGCCTTCTTTACGTCATCCTTTGACGCTTCGCCTATCCCTGTTTCCTACACTAACTCCGCATATACTTTGTTGACCGTCCCCTGCCCGATCACGACTTGAAATTGTCCGTTTACCGCAAAAGAACCTTTGACAATGTCTATTGCATCAAGCATTTTCTGATTCACTTTGGTTTCATCTATTAACGCAAACCGCAAACGCGTAACACAATGAGTCGCCGCCTCAATATTTTCGATTCCGCCGACAGCTTCAGCGATCTGCCGCGCAGCCCGGTTAAACTCACCCATGCCAACCCCTCCGTAACCGTTTTCATTTTGTCTTGTAAACTTGTATATACATGTTTATGACTCTATTGTAATGATGTATATACATGTCGTCAATCTATTTTTATAGCGCTTTCATCACAAATATACTGCGAAAGACCCTTACACAAAAAAATCCCCGCCGGGACGGGGTCTTGATTACTTGTTTTTCCCGGAGCATGTCCAGGCGGAATCACAACAGGAGCAGCAAAAGCATACAGTACTGTACAACTAAGTTAAAGAGGTGTGAAGAGATGCCATCCACTGTTATCAACCTGTACTATTTGAAGATTAACAGTATTTCTGGCAACGGATCTATTACGATTGGGGAAGCGGCATACAACAGTCCCACCACAAATAACAAATCACAAGGACTGAACTCTTCATTCGGCGATACGTCACCTATAGAATCGATGATGGAGAACTTGTTAAATGATCCTGATGTAAACGACCAGACAGCCATCGGAACCGCAGATACCGCAAATATTACGCCGGTGCCGCCCATTATAGATTAAAGGGGTTTTTATGAATGCCTTACCAAATTAACGTCGTCAATATAAAAGTAAACGGAGCAACGCAAAACGGAAACGTCGATATCGGTCAGACCGTACAAAACAGCCACACCGCCAACAGTAAACTTGTCGGCGCGAACTTTTCTTTAGGAGACTTTTCGCCGGCCGCCGGATGTTTGAATTCGGGCCATCTTGACCCTGACGTGAGCGATCAGGATCAGATCGCCAACCCGTCAATGCCGATCGCAAATCAAATATAGGGGAGCTATGCTGAAGTGGATATCGAAAAAATGAGAAAGTGGCTTGAGATTACGAATGAGCACAAGCCCAGCGACTTTTGGACCAATGTCCTGAAACGGAAATCTCCCGAAGAGTTTTTCTCCTTACAAAAAAACACCCTGATTTATGATATCTATCAGGATGAACAGTACACATTTGTCATTGTGGAATTGCCCGGTGTTTACGAAGAAGAATTAACATTGAGGCTGCTGTCAAGAACACGGCTGCATATAAAAGGAAACATCACGCCCCTTTTTCCCAAGGACATGGGAATCTGCCAAAACCGGTATTACGGGGAAATTGATGAGACGATTGATCTTCCTGAACCGGCTGAGCCCCATCTTTTACAGGCGCAGTGCGTCAACGGCCTGCTTCACATTTCCTATCCGCGTCTGATGGAACACATTCCTTTTCAGAAAAAAATATAAGGAGCCGGCTTACGGGCGGTTCAGCCATCTGTACACTTTCTCCTTATAATGAGAAGATGCGGGTTTTGAGAACATGGCTTTCTCCTCCGTCAGCTTGTCGAGCCTGACTTGTTTTTCCGTCCGTTTGTTCCGCAGGTGATCCAGCTCCGTTTCATTGCGGCACTTGGCGATCAAGTAATCGAGTGTCATCAGCTCTTTCTTCAGCGCGCCCTCATCCTCGGCGATCCCGGCATTTTTCAAGATTCGGTAGCCCATTCTGAGCGACTCCGGAAGATGTGCAGCATCGTCTTTCGGCAGGGGCTTTCCCATTCCTTTGATGCCGGCGAATTCTCCATCCTTAATGGCGCGCTTGATTTTATCTTCAGCCACGATATGGGCAATATCCATCATTTGTCACCTCTTTTTTTCGATTGAACCGGGTCATATCACACGGAAATGATGGTCCCAGTTTATCCCATCTTTATTTTTAAAGCTGTCATTCAACAGATAAACTGCCTTTGCGACAGCGTTTTTCGCCCTTTTTCCGATGAGCCTTTTCCACCTTTTCTATTTGCTGGTTTCATGGTATATTGATTACGTTCGTTTTTTCTATCGTTCCGTGTAAACCGTGATCGGAAAAAAGGAGTGTAACAATGAAAACATTTATAAAAGAAAGAGGACTTGCCTTCTTCTTGATAGCGGTCGTGTTATTGTGGGTGAAAACATATGCTGCTTATATTTTAAACTTTAACCTCGGCATAGACAACACGATCCAGAAAATATTGCTTTTTGTGAATCCGCTGAGCTCCAGCTTGTTCTTTCTTGGATTTGGACTTCTTTTCAAGAAAAAATTACAGCAGACAGCCATTATTGTGATTCATTTTTTATTGTCTTTTTTGCTTTATGCAAACATCGTCTATTATAGATTCTTTAATGATTTCATTACCATCCCGGTCATGATGCAGGCAAAAACAAACGGCGGCCAGCTCGGAGACAGCGCGTTTTCATTAATGAGATGGACAGACGCCTTCTACTTCCTGGATACCGTCATTTTGATTATTTTGGCCCTTAAGATGAAAAAACCGGCTGAAAAACCGGCGAAGAAATCATTCAGAATCGTTTTGGCTTCCGCCGTGCTTGTGTTCCTGATCAACCTGGCCGTCGCGGAATCCGACCGACCTGAGCTTTTGACACGCTCATTTGACCGAAACTATCTGGTGAAATATTTGGGCACGTACAACTTCACGATTTACGATGCCGTGCAGAATGTGAAGTCAAACAGCCAGCGCGCGCTTGCCGATTCAAGCGATGTAACGGATGTGGAAAACTACATGAAGGCCAACTATGACGTGCCGAACAACGTCTATTTCGGAAAAGCCGAAGGGAAAAACGTCATCTACGTCTCATTAGAGTCTCTGCAGTCCTTTATCATTGATTACAAAATTAACGGCAAGGAAGTGACGCCGTTCTTAAACAAACTGGCGCATGACAATCAAACATTCTACTTTGATAACTTTTTCCACCAAACGGGACAAGGTAAAACATCAGATGCGGAATTTATGATGGAAAACTCTCTGTACCCGCTGTCGCAAGGTTCGGTTTTCGTCAATAAAGCGCAAAACACGCTTCAGTCCGTTCCTGCGATCTTAAAAGGCAAAAACTATACGTCTGCCGCTTTCCACGGTAATACGCAGACTTTCTGGAACCGTAACGAAATGTACAAAGCGGAAGGCATCGATAAGTTCTTCGATTCCGCTTATTATGACATGAGCGAAGAGAATACGAAAAACTACGGCATGAAAGACAAACCGTATTTCAAAGAATCCATGCCGCTCTTAAAGAGCCTGCCGCAGCCGTTCTATACGAAGTTCATTACGCTGTCCAACCACTTCCCGTTCGGAATGGATAAAGAGGACACAGACTTCCCGGCAGGAGACTTTGGCGATTCAGTCGTCAATAACTACTTCCAGTCCGCGAACTATCTGGATGAATCAATTGAACAGTTCTTTAATGATCTGAAAAAAGACGGTCTGTACGATAAGTCGATTATCGTGATGTACGGAGACCACTACGGCATCTCTGAAAACCATAATAAAGCGATGGCGAAAGTGCTCGGCAAAGATGAGATCACTGATTACGACAATGCTCAGCTTCAGCGGGTTCCGCTCTTTATCCACGCTCCAGGCGTGAAAGGCGGCCGTAATCATAAATTTGCCGGCGATGTCGATGTCGCGCCGACCGTTCTTCATCTGCTCGGCGTCGATACGAAAGATTATCTCATGTCAGGTTCTGATATCTTATCGAAAGAGCACAGAGAAGTGATTCCGTTCCGTAACGGCGACTTCATCTCACCGAACTATACGAAAGTCGCCGGCAAGTATTACGATACGAAAACCGGAAGACTTTTAGATGATTCAGAAGTCGATAAAAAAGAAGACTCTCTCGTCAAAACCGAGCTTGAAATGTCTGATAAGATCATCAACGGCGATCTGCTTCGTTTCTATCAGCCGAAAGGCTTCAAGAAAGTGGACCCGTCACAATTCGATTATACGAAGCGTGAAGATTCTTCATCAGATGATCAAAAAGAATAAACAAAAGCCAGATCATATTATGATCTGGCTTTTTTATGTTCAACTTCCGGCTGCGGCCATTGAGCGCTTTTGCAGGCTGTCGGAAAGAACCGAATAAGCGACGACTTTCTTTTTCTGCTGTTTGACGACATCTACATGATCTTCGTAGCTGTATACAAACACCGTCACATCTTTTTTTCCTTTTCTCGTCTTAATGACAAGCGGATCGGCTCCGTTTTGCGGATGAAGATAACGCTCTTCATCACCCGGGTATATATAATGCCGTTCTATAAACACAGCTTCGTTAAAGTCATCAATCACCCGGCGTTTGTCTTCGCCTTCCAGACGTTTTCCGCCGAGGGATACGGCAGCGGACTCGTCACTGAGCTTTGAATGGGTTTCAAATTTGCGGAGAATCCATTCCACCGCTCCGGTAGGAAGGCATGTCAGTACAATCTTAATCAGGCTTATGACAACAATTGAAACAACTGCAATCCACGTCACCTTACATCATCTCCATACTTGTTCTACATGAATCTTAACACAGGAGGAAACGTTGTTTTTTGTACATTATGTGAAACTTGATAGATATGCAAAAAATCCGGATCGCATATATGATCCGGATTTTTCAAGTCTACTTCTGATCGTCACGGCGGACGGCCTCTCTCAGCTCCTCCGCGACAAATTCGACGTTCGGGCCGATAATGACCTGCGCCGTTTTATTCCCCGTTTTGATAACCCCTTTTGCTCCCGCTTTTTTAAGTGCCGCCTCATTAATGAGAGACGTATCATGTACGGTCAGTCTGAGGCGGGTCGCACAGTGGTCAATCGTTTCGAGGTTTTGTCTGCCGCCGAGCCCCTTGAGCATGGCATGTTCTTCAACGGAACCGGCCGTATCTTCACTAAGCACTTCCTCTTCCTCATCATCTTCCCGTCCCGGCGTTTTCAAGTTTAACGTTTTGATCAGTACGTAGAAGACGACAAAATAGAGCACCGCATAACAAATCCCGACAACGAGCAGCAAAAGCGGTTTTTCGGCAATGCCGTAGCTGAGGAGATAATCTATCGCCCCCGCTGAGAACGAAAAACCTGACCTGATTCCGAGAATATTGACGATAAATAAAGAGAATCCGGTTAATAAAGCATGGACCCCGTACAGAAGCGGTGATAAAAACATAAATGCAAATTCAATCGGCTCTGTAATTCCGGTAATAAATGCCGTCAGCGCGAGTCCGATCATCATCCCGGCCGTCGCTTTGCGCTTACTTGGCTTAGCCGCAGCAATCATTGCCAGACATGCGGCCGGAAGCCCGAACATCATAATCGGGAAGAATCCCGTCATATAAGTCCCGGCCGTCGGATCTTTTGCAAAGAAGCGGGCCAGATCTCCCGTTTTTCCGTGAAATTCACCAAACTGGAACCAAAAAATATTATTCAGCACATGATGCAGACCGAACGGAATCAAAAGACGGTTAAAAATCCCGTAAATCCCGGCGCCGATACCGCCAAGCCCGATCATCCATTCTCCGAATGATGTAATCACTGACTGAATCGGCGGCCACACAAAGCCGAAAATCCCGGCCAAAATAATGGTGATCAGCGCCGTTACAATCGGCACAAGCCTGCGTCCGCTGAAAAATCCGAGATATTCCGGCAGCTTCGTATCCTTAAAGCGGTTATACGTGTAACCCGCAATTAACCCCGCGATAATCCCCCCGAAAACGGCCATATTATTTGTCGAATTGATTGATTTTACAGCCGCCTCAAGCATTATATAGGAAATTGCTCCCGACAGAGCGGCGGCCCCGTTGCTGTCTTTCGAAATCCCGATCGCGATCCCGATCGCGAAAATCAGCGGCAGATGATCAAATACCGCTGTCCCCGCCGCGTAAATGAACGGAATATTTAATAAGTCCTCCCTGCCGATGGCCAAAATAATACCCACGGCGGGCAGAACGGCAATCGGAAGCATAAAAGATTTTCCGAGTTTTTGAAAAAATTGAAGCATTTTACCCATCCCCCTTCTTTTTTCTTAAATATAACACATAAGTTATCTAGTGATCTATACCAATTTTCCTTCATTTATTCAGACACGGCTTGTTGGTTTTCTATTTATAAACCAGTTGTGGTAAGCTTGAATAAGATGAATAAAAATAGAAAGCGGGAATGACAATGATTGTAACAAACGATCAAGAATTAGAAGGCCTAAAAAAAATCGGCAGAATTGTCGCGCTGGCACGGGAAGAAATGAAGAAAAAAGCCGAGCCCGGCATGAGCACGAAAGATCTTGACCTGATCGGAAAGGCGGTGCTTGACGAATACGGAGCCGCTTCCGCTCCGGAGAAGGAATATGATTTCCCGGGCGTGACGTGCATCAGCGTAAATGACGAAGTCGCTCACGGCATTCCGAGCGCCTCTAAAATCCTAAAAGCGGGGGATCTTGTAAATATCGATATTTCGGCGGAGTTCGGCGGTTTTTACTCTGATACGGGTATTTCATTTGTGCTTGGCGAAGGTGACGAACTCCTGCAAAAGCTCTGTAATTGCGCAGCTTCTGCATTTGAAAAAGGGCTTGAACAGGCGAAAGCCGGCAAGCGCCAGAACCAGATCGGCAGAGCCGTCTACCATGAAGCCCGCTCTAACGGCTTTACCGTCATTAAAACGCTGACGGGCCACGGAATCGGCAGAAACCTCCACGAAGCGCCGAACCACATCATGAATTACTACGATCCGTTTGATAACGCGCTTTTTAAAAACGGAACCGTGATCGCGCTTGAGCCGTTTATTTCCACGAAGGCCGAAACGATTGTTGAAGCGGGAGACGGCTGGACGTTTAAAACGCCGGATAAAAGCCTTGTCGCCCAAGTGGAGCATACCATCGTCATCACAAAAGACAAACCGATTATTTTAACGGCATTGTAATGTTTCATTTCCCTCCCAAACAGGTATACAACAACTAACCCGAAGGAGGGAGACGCATGAAAAAAGATAAAGAACAAATCAAAATCGAAAACGAAATACACGCCATGCACGGCGTAACGAAGCAGCAGATTTTAGAGGATTTCGAGGAATTTAAGGCGTACCTTCACCAGAAAATTTCCGCCGGAAAAAAACTAGGCCTGGATGACAGCAAAATCATCAAAAGCGCCGCCATCCTCGGGGACTATCTCGCCAAGCACGAGGAGCCCCGCAATGCGGAAGAAAAACTCTTACAAGAGCTGTGGGACATTGCGGATGACAATGAAAAACAGCATTTGGCCCAGCTGCTTGTCAAACTTGCCGGACACTGATACAGTGCCCGGCTTTTTATGTTCCGTTATAAGAGATGTGCTACACTGGAGATATGTCTGTGAAAGGAGCCATTTTTCAACATGTGGTTTATTATCTTCGGGTTTATTTTCTTTATTGAAAGCATCATTCTCACCGTTTACGGGGTGAAGAAAAAGAAGGGGCTGCTGATTTATTTCGGCGTCGTATTCGGAATCATGACGCTCGGCACGGTGCTGTTAAAATTGACCGGCCATTAAGCATGAAAAGACCGCCCTTTACATATATATGTAAGAAAGCTTTACATCTCTGAATCGAAAGGCTCAGTTTTTGCTTACCCCCTTTTCAGCGTCTTTTTATAGATGTTACAATGCCAAAAGTTTGGCAAAAACTGAAGAAACTCTCCTAAGCGGGAGAACGGAGAAAGGAGTTTTCTGACATGCATTATGGCAGTAAAGGCTGGTATGTAGAAGAGTTAAAGAAAAAAGGAATTACCCACTATGAAGGAAGAAAGCTTCAAAGCTTCAAAAAGTATTTCCTTGCCAATCTGCTCGAAACAAAGAAACAAGCATAACGTAAATCAGCCGTGCTGTCAGTCAGCACGGCTTTTTTTCTATACATTCATCAGTCTGTCTCTTTTTTTAAGGAAGGAGTCCCTCCAGCTTTCTGACAGCGCTTCTTCCCGCAGTACTTCTTCGATCGCCGCCAGATTGCCGGAATCGCGGTATTTCACTTCATTCGCATACCAGACGGAAATGCTTTCTTTGCCTCTCGACAGACGCTTGAGGACCGGACGCGGATCGACATATCCCTCTTCAAGCACCCTGAAATAAAAGCCGGTAAAGCCGGTCTGCTGTACACGGAGCACCATATCCTTGATGTCATATTTGAGCGCGAGTTTGACGCAGGGCTGGCGCGGCTGGCTCACTTGGACGACGGCTTCCCCCAGCTGAAACACGTCTCCGATCCACACGTCTTGCTCGGCCAGCCCTTTGACCGTTACATTTTCTCCGAACGCGGCGGCGGGAAGTTTTCTCTCAAGCGTTGTTTCCCAATATGAATAATGCTCGGCGGGATACACGCACACCGCTTTATCCGGGCCGCCGTGATGCTTCAGATCAGCTTGTCCGTCCCCTGCAAAATGGGTTTTATACAGCATGACGGGGGAATCCGCGGGCCGCTTTACGATGCCGGAATTGATTTGTCTGCCGGCAAATTCATGAATGGCGGGCTTTCCGAGATTGATAGAATAGTCTTGCGTCACCTCGTTCACATCCTTTGCGAAATATCATATTTATCCTTTATCATAGTAAGAAAAAGGTGGTTTTTCCATGCTTCAATATCGTATGGTTGCAGACGGCCGGGTTCAGGGCGTCGGTTTTCGCTACTTCGTTCAGATGGAAGCAGACAGACATAAGATCGCCGGATGGGTAAAAAACCGTGATGACGGCCGGGTTGAAATTCTTGCCGAAGGCCCTGAAGAGTCGCTGAAAAAATTTGCCGAAGCGGTCAGAAAAGGGAGCCCCTTCTCAAATGTCACAGGCGTAACCGTCGAAGAATCACGCCATCTGAAAGGGTACCGCACCTTTTCCATCAGTTACTGATAAGGCTTGTCCTGGTAAAAATAATTCGGCTTCACAATCGTATTGTCATATGATTTATGGAAAATGTGGGTGGAAGCAGGCGAGATCGGCGGGATCAGCCAGGTCCAGTCTCCCGTCAGCTTTCTGCCCGCGTCTTGTTCCTGCTCTTCAAAGCGCTTAAATTGGTTCGCCGCCGTATGGTGATCCACGATACTGACGCCGTGTTTTTTATATGAATAGAGCACTGCCTTATTCAGTTCCACAAGCACCTGATCTTTCCACAGATCGGTATTCAGGCTGGCGGAAATCCCCATGACCGACGCGATTTTTCTGAGCAAGTCATACCGTTTTTCATCAGCAAGGTTCCTTGCGCCGATTTCCGTTCCCATATACCATCCGTTAAAAGGCGCCGCGTTGTACGACAGTCCGCCGATTTCAAGCTTCATATCGGCGATAATCGGAACCCCGTACCATTTGAGATTCATATCGGCAAACTCTTTGATATCCGGATGGGAGATCGGCACTTCTTTCACGAGCGTCTGAGGCAGGTCATACCAGACCGGCTGCTCGTCCCCTTTCATTCGGAAAAGCAGCGGCAAAATATCAAAATCGGTCCGCTTTCCGCGCCAGCCGAGTTTTTCACAGACAGCCGTCAGCTCATATGATGCCGGATCGCCGATTCTTCCTTGTTCTGTCTCATACCCCGCATAGCGGATGAGCTGGTGATTCCAGATTTCCACTTGTTTCTCCCCATTCTTCTCAGGGGGAAAAATCGTAATCGTCGGTTTAATTTTTCCGCCGTTCGTCGCGATTTCGATATGTTCAAATAATGCGTCGCGCACCTCTTCTTTCGTGCTCACGCCGCGCCGGTCAATGACGTTCAGCGATTGCCAAAAGAGACGTCCGATACAGCGGTTGCTGTTGCGCCACGCCATTTTCGCCCCGTGTTCAAGCTCTTCCGCCGTATGGACGTAACTTCCCGTCCGATCTATCTCATCTTTTATCGCGTGAAGACGCGCATTGGTTTCCGATTCCATTCCGAGTTCCTGATAGCAGACATCAATAAAAGCTTTCGCCTCATCCCAGAGTAATTCCGTATGTTTCAAAAAACTCTCTCCTTCAATTTACATCTGCTTCCCATTGTATCGTTTTTAGAAGTGAACACAATGGTTTTTTTGTATCATACTGGAAAGTACAAAGAAAAAACACCTGTGATTTTCGCAGGTGTTTTACAAAACGGAATGCAGTTTTTCAGCCAATGTAAGCAAATCCTCACGGTAGTTTTTGCCCGTCATCGGAATTCCGTGACCCGTCAAAAGCGCTTCCGGCTCCAGTTCGGCCAGTTTCCGGACGGATGCTGCCGCAGTCTGCGTATCCGCTGTGAAATACGCCGGCGGGCCGTGAAGCTCTTGCTTTTGAATGACAACGTCCGCAAGCGATTCCTGTTCAACAGTGATGACGGCATCACCGGCAAGCAGAACGCGGTCTTTTTGCCGAAAAAAAGAAATATGGCCGGGCGTATGCCGGGCGTATGCACCCATTTCCATTCTTCAAGAAACGGAACGGTGCCGTCTGAAGGCAGGGTCTGAACGGACGGAATGCGGATCGCATGGCGCGGAAACAGCGGCGACAGCTTTGCGACAAGCCCTTTTTTCGCATCGGGCCTGGCAGGCGGATAATCCGCTTTTCCCGTCACGTACGGAAGCTCCTGTTCATGAATATAAACCGGCACATCCCACATTTCAAGCAGCTCTTCAATCGCTCCGACATGGTCAAAATGGCCGTGCGTCAGCATGACCGCCTTCAGCTGATACCCATCTCCGAACCGGCGTTTCATTTCTTCTGTAATCATCTCCGCTGATTGCGGCATTCCCGCGTCAACCAGAATGATTTCCCCCGGAGCTGAGGGATTTTCGATAAAGTAAACATTCGCAATCTGGACGGTCAGCCCGTAAACACCGTCCGCCGCTTTAAAACCGACACCGCTTTTCAATGAAAAGAGCGGCATAAACGGATCACTCATCATGGCACCTCCTCTGATGCCTTTAGTGTGCGACGAAGCGGATGTTTTATGTTAAAAAATCGTGATCGCGCCGATGATGAGCGCAAAGGCCGTCATGACGATAACGGCAAGAACCGCCCATTTCATCGCAAATTTCTGGTGTTCATCAATGGTTACCCCGGCAAGCCCGACTAATAAATGCGTCGACGGCACGAGCGGGCTTAACATATGAATCGGCTGGCCGATAATCGAAGCACGTGCGATTTCCACCTTATCCACGCCGTATGCCACGGCAGTTTCAGACAAAATGGGCAGCACGCCGTAAAAATAGGCGTCGTTGGGCATCAGAAACGTAAAGATACCGCTCGTTAAGGCAACAATCGCCGGAATAAATCCCCCCATCTGCTCCGGAATAAGCGATACGAGGGAAATGGCCATTTCATCGACCATCTTCGTCCCCGTTAAAATTCCGGTAAACACGCCTGCTGCAAATATCATCGAACCGATCGCAAGCACATTGCTCGAATGGGCTGAAATTCGCTCCCTTTGATCGTTAAGCCTCGGATAATTGACAATCAGCGCGATACAAAACGCAATGATGAACAGCACGGTTAAATTCACTTTTCCCGATACTAAAAACCCCACTAAAGAAAGTGTTAACAGCAAATTGAACCACCACAGTTTCGGCCGCTTCCATTCATCTTCCACTGCCGCAGCAGTTTCATTTGTATGGGACGGCTGCTTTAATTCGATCACCCCGAGCCGTTTCCGTTCTATTCTTCCGAGCACATAAGCGGACACCATCATACATACCATGCCGCTGGCAATGACAGGAAGCATCGGACCCGTCAGCTCTGCCGGGTCCACACCGAGCGCGCTTGCCGCACGCGGCGTCGCGCCGCCCCATGGAATCGTGTTCATGATCCCCATGCCGACACCGGCAATTCCCGCTAAAATAATCGGACGGATTCCGAGCATAATATACAAAGGCAGCATCGCGCTTGTCGTAATCATATACGTCGTCGAGCCGTCACCGTCCAGCGCGACGAGCATGGTCAGCGCTGCTGTTCCGACAACAATTTTGAGCGGATCGCCTTTGACCAGCTTTAAAATACGCGCAACCATCGGATCAAATAAACCGGTATCAATCATAATGCCGAAATATAGAATCGCAAACATAATCATGACTGCAATCGGCGCCACCTGTTCAATACCGGAGATCATCATCTCGCCGACCCGGTTAAAAGAAAAGCCGGCAATCAGCGCGAACACGATCGGCGTCAACACGAGCGCCGTTAACACCGAAAGCCGTTTTGTCATGATCAGCACCATAAAAACAAACATCATAAGAAAGCCTAAGATTGCTAACACAGTATGTCCCCCTTATCATGAATACGCTTACATTTTAAAGGCCCGATTCCCCTTTATCTGCCTTTTTGCTATCTTATGAGAATTGCATAATGAAGTAAATATTTTGGATTTTAAAGATTTTTAATTTTTTATAACCTTTTTGATCATTTTGTTCATTTATAAATAAAAAAGCATTCCGCAAGTCTGCGGAATCCTTATTTTTCGCTGCTCATCATCTCTTTATAAAACTCAGTCTGCTCTTCTAAAAAGCGTTTTGCGCCGCTGCTGTTTTTATAAAAGCTCTCCCAATCCCGTTTTTTCATCATTTGCTTCCACTCCGCGGATGAGGTAATCTGTTTCAAAGCCTGATCCCAATAAGCGATCTCGCCTTCGGTCATGTCTTTCGGCCCCATGATGCCCCTCCAGTGCGCAAAGACAAACGGCACCCCTTGCTCTTTCCAGGTCGGGACATCGCTAAAGCCGGAGAGCCTTTTGTCAGAAGTAACGGCCGCTAATGTGATTTTTCCCTTCTGATAGGCGGCTCTCGCTTCTGAAATGGTCATTGAGGCGGCATCTATATCGTGACTGATAAGCGCTTCAATAACCTCATTGCTGCTCCCGTATTGAAAAAAGCGGATATCAAACGGAGAAATTCCGGCCATTTCCGCGGCTCTCGCAAAGGAGAGCTGGTCATCATTTCCAAGACCTGGCGCAAATCCGATTTTTATGCCGCCCGGATGTGTTTTAATAGCACCGAGCAGCTGCTTCCCACTTTTTATCTTTGAATTTTTCGGAAGAGCGACAGTCTGCCACTCTTTTGCGATAATGGCCAAGGGCGTAAAATCAGCTGCCTTCAGCCGGCTTTGGCCCAAGATTTCATTGCTTAACAGCAGGCTTGAATTCATACTGATGACATCCGTTTTTCGTTCATTCACGTATTTCCACCCGCTGTCTCCGCCTCCGCCGGGCTTATAGACGATCTTTACAGGCCGTCCCAAAATATGTTTCCGCTCTATTACTGATTGCAAAGCCTTTGCCGTTACATCCCAGCCCCCTTGAGGCGCTGCGGGTACGACAATTTCAATCGGTCCCCCGGCTGAGCGGATGCCCGCCATCTGCCGTCCGTCCAAAGAAACCAGCGCCGCAAGCATAATAAGAAGCACTCCAAACCGCTTCATTTCTCCCATCCCTTATTCATGTGCTAAATAATATTTTCGTTCCGGCCTGCCGATAATGCCGTATTCTAATTCAGCGAGCGCTTCTTCCCGAGAAACGAGAAACTCGGCGTAGCGCCGCGCCGTTGTTCTGGAGGCGCCCATTTTTTCGCCCAGCTCTTCAGCCGTCATCCCTTTTTGGGCAGTCCGGAGCGCGTTTTTGATTTTTTGAAGGGTAATAGAGTTAATGCCTGTCGGCAGATCACTGAGCTGTTTTTGTTCTTTCTGACTGCTTCCGAAAAACATGTCGATTACGGATTGGCTCAGCTCCGGCTGTGAGTGCAGCCATTCTCTTTTTTCACGGTACTGCAAAAGCACATCTGTAAATTTACGTGCCGAAACCGGTTTTATGACATAGTGGGAAACGCCTGATCTGAGCGCTTCCTGCAGCAGCCTTGTTTCAGCAGAAGCCGTAATAATAATGATATCAACGGAAGGAAAACGGCGGCGGATGAGCGGGAGCAGATCTGTTCCCAGCTCATCCGGCATATAAATATCCAATAGCAGCAGATCAGGCTGCTGTTTCTCAAGCAGAGATAAGGTGTCTTTGGCGTTGATTGCTTTGCCGATGACATTGAACCCATCCAGATGTTCGATAAATTTTTCATGGATTTGCGCTATTCGAAAGTCGTCCTCTGCAATCGCGATGTTAATCACACGGATTCCCCCTTTGGCCTTTCTTTCGGTATAAACACCGTAAATACGGCACCGCCGCTCTTTTGCTGTGAAATCTCTATCCATCCCTGCAATTCACTGACGGCTTCCTTCAGATTGGCTAAGCCGTATCCTCTCCTTGTCCCCTTTGAAGAGTATCCCTTTTCAAATATCGTTCCTGTTTTTTCCTGAGGCACGCCGTCCCCTGAGTCCGCCACTTCTATGACGATATCCCTGCCGATATCGGTCATAAAAAAGGCAACCTCTTTTTTCTCTTTTTCGGCGACGGCGTCAAAAGCGTTATCAATAAGATTTCCGATGATCGTAATGAGCTGGGATGAACCCACATGCTCCGGCAGCGACTCTAAAAAGCTGTTTTCATCTATCGAGAGCTTCACTTTTTTCTCAGAGGCTTTTCCCATTTTTCCTAATAGTATGGCCTGAACACGCTGGGAATGAATGTTTTGAAATAGGATTTCATGCTGTTCATTTTGGATGGCATACTCTTCTTTAATCAGTTCAATGGCTTCCTCGTATTCTCCCAGCTCTAACAGACGGAGTATCGCGTAAAGCTTATTCGAGAATTCATGCGTTTGCGCCCGCAGATCCTCCGAGTATTTTTTCATTTCGGTCAGCTTGTTAATCAGCTTTTTGAGCTCCGTTTTTTCGCGGAAGCTTATGACCGCTCCGTATACTTGCCCGGCCTGCCTCATTTCTTTCACGTTTAAGATGAATACTTTATCTCCGGCACGCACCTCAACATTCGGCGGCACTTCTCCCCCTGACAAAACCGGCATGAGCTTTGCGCCGGGCATGATTTCTTTTATATGCCTTCCGATCATCGGCTCCGGAAGATGCAGCATATCAGCCGCGGATAAATTCATCATCGTTATCGCGCCCTCTTTGTTTACGGCGATAATTCCTTCTTTAATCGCAAGGAGCATCGCATTGCGCTCCCGATACAGCGCTGCAATTTCATGCGGTTCAAGGCCGAGTGTATCTTTACGGATGCTTTTTGCGAGTGCCGCCGCTCCCCCGATACCGATAAGAAATACCAAACATGCAAAATAGCCCAAATGCCGCAGATGCGCTTTCATATCTTTTTCTATCTCATCTTGTAAAAACTCGACTGTCACCGTTCCGACGACTTCGTTATGATTTTTTTCATCCAGAATAACCGGCGCGCTTCCCCGGACGGCTTTCATTCCATCGGAAACCGGAGATCCGCCGAACATAACGGTTTTATTTTGCAGATTTTGATTTTCTTTTGGGATGCTGCTGCGGGCCGAATGAAATGCAACATGCCCTTTTTGATCAGTAATGTAGACGGCGTGCGCACCTGCCTGTTCTTTCATTTGTTCAATGACGTCTAACTTTGTAAAAGCACCTTCGTCCGCAAGCCGGAATGCCTCTTTTACAGGCGGCATGTAAGAAATGGTTTTTGCTGTTTGCACCGCCAGCTGTTCAGCCTGCTTCTGCCCTTCATTTAATTGCTGAAAAGCAAATATAACGGTGAGCGTTCCGATGACAAGTATTAATAAAGCCGTGATTAATCCGGCTATTTTCATTTGCAGAGAGACATAAAACCGCTTCTCTTCCAACACAGCACCAGCCGTCCTTTCCTCCTAAAATGATACCACTTTTCAAATCTTTATTTCTCATTTTTATGAATTTTCGTGATCTTTTTCTCTTGTAATTCCTGTAAAAAAGTGCGATAGGTATCATTTTCCTCAAGAGAGATAAGCAGGACGACCTTTTTATAACCGCTGTGCAAAAAAGAGACTGACAGAAGCCAGTCTCGGGAAGTTTAATTACTGACGTATATCCAGTTGACAGAATGATTCTCTAAGATGGCTGAGATACATTTGAATGACCGGCAATATCAATCAACTTTCCTTTGACGGCCAGACGTCCTTCGGTATTTACCGCTTTGTCACATGTGATTAAAGTAATCTCTTTTTCTTTTGTCTCCTGAATTATGTTTGCTTCTATTTCTGAAATCGTGCTTTTTGATGTTACAGAATAAATATAGTCTTTTCTAAAATCGGTAATTACGATTTGCGCGCCTTTTTTTATGTGTAAAAGAGGGCCGAACAATAGGTTCTCCTGCCTCAGATGGTGACCAGCCAACGGGTAGTTTCCCTCTCCCATTTTCTGATCCGGCCGCATAGTTGCCGCGCCGATCAGCAGGTTTTCATTGGTTGTGCCTTTTAAAATCGGGAGCTCCAAATTGACGCTGCTGATGGTGATCCGTCCGATTATCGGTTTCGGTTTGCGGTTAAAACTCGACTGAACGGTTTCCCTAAAACCGGGAGGATGAATTGAATCAAATGCATAATCCGCTTTTTTCATGTTGTTTTTCCGCGCCTGTTCTGCGGTCAATTCAGCTTCACTATGGCTTTTACTGAGGTAAGCGATAAGGCACCCTTTCATGAGAGGAGAGGTGACAAGAAGCAGCCCGGATAGAATCAGAACAGCAATGATCGTTTTTTTAAACATGAAGAAAATTCCTTTCTTGTACATAATACGGGATGGGTACTTGTTGTGAAATGACTTTCGTTTTAAAAAAGCACCTGATCGATTCTTACATGATCAGGTGCGGTAACGTCTATCTATTTCTTGCCTTCTTCTTTCTTGATACAAGAGCCGCGGCTCCGCCGGCTAAGAGCAGCAGAATACCGGCCGTCACCTGCATCATACCGTCCGTATCACCGGTTTTCGGCAGGCTTTTGCCTGTATCCGGATGATTGGCATTACCATTGGTATCAGGGTGATGCCCGCCTTGCTTCGTTTGATGATTCGGTGTGTCTTTCCCAAGTGCGGGATTTTTTAATTTCTTATTCGAAACGACAACTTCAACAGCTTTTGACTGTCCTTTTTCAATTGTGAATTCAATTGGTTTTTCGTTCAGCTGATAGCCGTCAGGCGCTTTTGTTTCGATAAATCGGTACTGTCCCGGGGCTAAACCTTTCACCGTAAACTGTCCCTTTTTATCCGTTTTCCATAACGCCGGCCGTTTTTCGCTGGTTCCGCCGGTGTTTACCGGATGTCCGCCGGAATCTGTTATCTTGAATTCAGCACCCTCTAACACCTTATTTTTATCGTCATGATCCACTTTTGTCAGTGTTACATCGCCAGGTGTTAATTTGTTCTTCGCACTGATTTCGATTGGTTTTATGTCGGTATTTGTAACCTTGAATGATATTGGCGTTTGATCCAAACTGTAAAGTTCAGGCGCTTTTGTTTCGATAAATTGATATTCGCCCGCTTTCAGTCCCCGCACAATAATCCGCCCGTGCTGATCTGTAGTCAGACCCTCTGTCAGCACTTTGCCGTTTGCATCTGTCAGTTTGAACTCTGCATCTTTCAGGACTTTCCGTTTGTCGTCTTGATCGAATTTTGTGAGAACAACACTGTTCTTGATGTTAACTGCAGTCAGGACAGCCTGATCCGGTTTTCCGCTGTTCTCAGCCTTAATCGTAAACGGCACAGGTGTTGTTGACAGCAGATAACCATCCGGTGCTTGTTTTTCAACAAATTGATAGCTTCCCGGTGCCAAACCGTCGGCGTCAATCTTGCCGCCTTCTTTTGTCATCAGATCGTCTCTTACAGTTTTTCCATCACTGTCAGTGATTTTGAATACTGCACCGTCTAAAACATTTCCGTCTTGATCCTTCTTGACCAGCTGGACAGAGCCTTTGTAGTTGACGGCCGTTCCTGCGTCAGACGGCTTCGGCTTTCCTTCCGCCGATTCTGAGATCGTAAACTCCACTTTCTCCGTATTTAACACATAACCGGCTGGCGCTTTTGTTTCGATAAAAGCGTAGTGCCCCGGTGCAAGTCCGGATGTTTCTACTTTTCCGTCCTGATCTGAAACCAGATCTTTTTGAACTGTTTTTCCATCCTGATCGATAATCTGGAAGACTGCACCTTCAAGTTTCCGGCCTTCCGCATCTTCCTTCGTCAGCTGAACAGAGCCTTTATAGTTGACGGCCGTTCCTGCGTCAGACGGCTTCGGCTTTCCTTCTGCTGATTCTGAGATCGTAAACTCCACTTTCTCCGTATTTAACACATAACCGGCTGGCGCTTTTGTTTCGATGAAGGCGTAACGCCCCGGTGCAAGTCCGGATGTTTCTACTTTTCCGTCCTGATCTGAAACCAGATCTTTTTGAACTGTTTTTCCATCCTGATCGATAATCTGGAAGACTGCACCTTCAAGTTTCCGGCCTTCCGCATCTTCCTTCGTCAGCTGAACAGAGCCTTTATAGTTGACGGCCGTTCCTGCGTCAGACGGCTTCGGCTTTCCTTCTGCCGATTCTGAGATGGTAAATTCTTTTTTCTCCGTGTTTAACACATAACCGGCTGGCGCTTTTGTTTCAATGAAGGCGTAATGTCCGGGTGCAAGTCCGGAAGTCTCTACTTTGCCGTCCTGATCTGAAACCAGATCTTTCTGAACCGTTTTTCCTTCCTTGTCGATGATTTTGAAGACTGCACCTTCAAGCTTCCGGCCTTCCGCATCTTCCTTCGTTAAAGCGGCTTTTCCTTGATAATTAACCATTGATCCCAATTCAACATCAGGCACTTGATTCTTTTCGTTCTTTGCGACTGAGAAGTGAATCGCTTTTGTGTTCACGATAAACCCTGAAGGAGCTTTCGTCTCCATCAGTCGGTAGTACCCCGCTGGCAAACCGTTTATTTCAACCTTCCCGTTTTTATCGCTTTCAATATTACTTCTTATTAATGTATAGGTACCGTCGCTTGATTTTTTCTCCAGCTTAAATACGGCACCAGCCAAAGGATTGTTGTTTTCGTCTTTTTTGATAAGCGTCACCTTATTTTTTTGATTTATGACTTTGTAGGGAGCACCCGCCCCGGAGGATTTACTGTCGACCGTTACAAGGACCCCGTTTACATAGGCGTCGCTGATGGTGTAGCCGTCCGGCGCTTTTATTTCTTTCAGTACGTAGGTTCCGTAACGGATATTCCCAAACGTAAGTTTACCGGCTTCATCTGTTGTGCCTGAACGCAGCAGCTGCTTGCCGTCTTTAGACCATAATTGAAAATCTGCTCCCGGAAGAGATGCACCGTCTGATCCTGTTTTGGATATCGTCATGCTTCCCTTCTCTCCTGATCCTGAACCGCCGCCGCTTGAAATGGCGACAAGCACTGAGCTGTTATTCTCCTGGGTCTGCTCCTTAACACTTGTCCCTGATATTGATACTTTGTTGTTGACCTGACCGCTGCTGCCGGAAATATTAATGAGAGAACGATATTGTATGACATACGCACGGTCTATTTGTTTATAGCTGCCTGTAAAGGTGAGGACAAATGATTGTTCACCGGTGGCATTGTCGGTTTTAACATCTAATTTATAGTCCTTATCTTTCTCAAGCTGCACATCACCCGCAGCAAGGTTTCCACTGCTGTCTTTCATAACGCCGTTCTCATCATATTTTGCTTGATATACTTTAAAAGAATCTTCATCTATTATTTGGTTCTCATCTGGGGTGTCTTTGACTTTTACGTCATCCAGTGTCGATTGGCTGGCATTGACATTGATGTTCCAATCGATATAGTTCCCGCTCTGTTTACCGCCTTTAGAAACCAGGTTTCCGCCGTTTGCGATTGATACTGAACCCGTCAACGTTCGGTCTGCATGGTCATCATTATAGTACTCTGCTTTGTTTGTGTATTGATTCTGTTTAATGACCTGACCTTTCAGTGACGTTTTGAATTCAATCAGATATGGTACAGAGTCCTCTGTTTTAAGATGTACGGTTAATGTATTTTTGTTGCCGTCTGACGGTTCTTCCACTTCGTATTTCGAAGGATCCAGCGCCTCTCCTTCAGTGATGGAACCGTTTTTACTGATGGTGTACTTTTTGACGGCAACCGACCCGTGCAAAAATTGCTGACCATCTGTTAGCGTATCTTTTATATAAGGATTCTTTGAAGGTTCGCCATTGTAATTGATGCCGACTTTCCATGTGATTTCTTTTGAAACGGCGTTGTATGAGCCGTTTTTGAATCCGTTATGGGAAGTCTGATTGTTCGGTGTGAAGCCGCTCGATTCCTTATTTGTGCGTTTGCCGCCATTTTGATCGGTCCATGTCGACTCCGCCGTATTCTTGATGTTTTCATTAGAAAAGTCAGTGTTGAATTTTGTCGTATACGTGATCTTAAACTGACTGTTTGTTTCTGCGTAATCCCCGATCAATGCTATTGTAAAGCCTTGATTTCCGGGTTTTTTTGTTATTGTATAATCTGTTCCTTCTTTCAGCGTTTTGTTCTCAGTCGTATCTTGCATGTGAAATGAATCATCAATGAGCGCCAGACCTCCGCTGGTGAATTGATCATCCAGAGTCCAGTCTTTCATTGTGTAACGGTTTTTATTGATTGTGATTGTCCAATCAACCGTCTTCTTCTCATAGTCTGCGTTTGAATAATTTTTGATCAGATTCTGCTGAATGGCTGTCCCCGGAGTTTCCTTTGATTCCCCCGTATCTGTAACTGCTGTGTTGGTGTATTTGACAGGACTGTCAATAATGACCCCATCGTTGACTTGAGATTGATAATTGATCTTATATGCTCCTGTGACAGTTTGCTTGAATTTGATCTCAAAGCCGTTCCCGTTATCAGTCAGCGTATAATCCCCGCCTTCTTTTAATGGGGCGCCTTCTTGTTCGCTGCCGTTTTGGCTGAATGTAATCGGAAGGACTTTCAAAGATCCGGGAACAAGGTGCAGATCGTCTGATCCGAACGTATCCTTGATGCCGGCTTTGGATTGATCAATCTTTTTCTCACCGTAATTGTACATAACAGCCCAGCTGAACGTTTGGGTTTCCCCTTTATAACCGGTCGAAGATTTTTCAATCATTTTTCCGTAGCCCGCCGTTACGGAGGCTTCCGCAGAAATCGGCTCCGCATTATCCCCGCTGAATGCCGCCTTGTTTGTCAGCGTGATATTTCCGCCTTTAGCAGGCTTTGCATCGTCATCAATAACTGTGTCATAGATGAGCCGATAGGCTGAATCAATCGTCCCGGCGAATGTGACATTTCCTTTGTCGTCGACGGTATAGCCTGACGTTATCTCACTTCCTTGACTCACCGAGCCGTCAATATTCACATCGAGTTCATACACTTTCACAGAGCGGAAGGTCAAACCGTCCGGAAGACTTTCCGTCAATTTCACATTTTTGACTTCTTCTTCCTTTTTATTAAGATCAA
This sequence comes from Bacillus amyloliquefaciens DSM 7 = ATCC 23350, assembly GCF_000196735.1. GTDB lineage: Bacteria > Bacillota > Bacilli > Bacillales > Bacillaceae > Bacillus > Bacillus amyloliquefaciens. Next base: position 763,649 of record NC_014551.1, on the reverse strand, counting down.
CCGTCCACGTTACCTTTCCGGGGTTAATGCCTTTATCCAATGACCCTGATTTATCAATGGTTTTAGTGACATTCGGTTTAAAATAAACCGTTACTTCCGGGGTATCAGAGTTAACCGGAAACTTAATCTTTTGTGTGGTTGACCCTTTTATTTCTTTCTGATTGAATTGGGTGTTTACATACAATGACCCTTTGACATTAAAATCTTCTTTTACCTCGCCGTTAAACGTCATGATGACATGGCCGCTCGTATTAATGGAAAAAGTTCCGTACGTCATGTCGCCGTTGGTCAATGGCTGGTTCGTAATGTCATTGTGCATGATAAATTCTTTAGGCAGGTCAAATTCATATCGATCACCGTCGTTTATTGTTTTCCCCAGCTCATTCGGGATCGCCCATTGAATGGTGATATTTGCCGGAGAATTCGTATTCGCACGGTTGTTTTTGTCAAATGGTTTTCCTTTTTCATCCGTCAATTTCACATCAGTTAAAATATTTTGCGTAATCTGGCTTCCGCCTGATTGAAGACTTTTAACAGCAGATTTGCTTGAAATCACCATTTTTGATTGATTGCGTTCAGCAGAAGGGCTTGATTTCGTTGTCTGTTCTTTCTTATCCCTGCTGTCTGCAGATGTTGACTTTTTCTCTGCTTCTTCCTGAGGTTCAGCAGGTTTTGAAGAGGTGTTTTTTTCTGTTTCGGAATTCGTTGTCTCATCTTTCTTCACAGGTATGATCACCTGCTGGGTCTTGCCGGCGTCCAGTTGAAAAAGAGCTTTTGCCGTTTTCGTTTTATCTGTTACGTCAGGTGTAAACTTCGCCGGCAGTGTAATGGAGCCTTTGACATCATCGGCCTCCGCCTTTTCCTTGTTCACTTTCACCTCAAGAGTGCTGCTTTTTGCTTCAGCTTTATATATACCGATCACCCGATCAGCTGATTTCAGCTCACCTTCGATATCGTTATCTAATGTAAAACTTTCAGGGATCTTTAAGGTGATATTTCGGTCACTTGCATCTTCCTTGTTTTTCAGAGACCATTCGTATGTCAGTGTCACTTCATCTTTCGGTGCTAAAGCCGGCTCACTGCCTTTTGATCCGTCAACGGTCTGATGTTTGCCGTCTTTGACCGTGACTGAATCAAAGAATCCGCTCTCGCTTAGCTGCGATCCGGAAGCGGCTGCGATCGGAGTAAAGCTGACAACTTGGCTGAAGATGAAAAACAGCGTGAAGCATGTGATCAATGCTGTTCTCAGCCTTTTGCTTTTTTGCGGGCTGAACGAAAAGTTCCTCACTCCCAATGTCTTATTCCTCCCCTTTTATATAGACTTACGTTCGAACAAGCCCGTAAGCATGGGATTCTCCTTATCCGAACCAAACTACATTGTATGAAATCGACCTATACAAATTCTGTACATAGGATCATTTCAGAAATAACGCACAAAAAAAGACCGGCATCAGCCGGTCCAGTCCTTCACTTGTTTATAGCGTTCATATTCTTTTATCGCCTCTTCTACTTTTCCCAATTGATTAAATAACTGCAGTTTGTATTGTATAATTTTATCGTCACGGGGCTCTATTTTCTCGACCTGCAGGCAAACGTCCATTGCTTGATGCTCGTTCTTTTCTTGAATGAGAAAATCAATCAGTTCGTACGCCTTGCTGAGCCACAGATGCGCCAGACGTGTTTTTTCCGGCTCCGCCCACAGGTAGCCATTCTCCATCAGATAATGGTTCTCATATGACATGACAATGTCCATGTGCCGGGTTAATGCGGCTTGACTGAGCGGGGGAGCTTCTTTTAATGTATTTTCCCAGTCAACTGTATCAACCTTTACCCCTGAAAGCCGAAGAATATATCCTATATCGGTATTTTCTATGGATTGGCTGAAGGGAAGCTGACTGATTAATTTCCGTATCTGATATATTGTCGAGTAGAGCTGAGTGCTCGCTTTTGAAACTTCATAAGCAGGCCAAAACATCTCAATCAGCATGTCTTTACTGACCGTGCGCCCTTGATTAAGAAGTAAAAATGCATACAGTTCACGCGCTTTGGATGTTCTCCACTTGACTGTTATGTATGTTTTGACACCATTTAACGATTGATAAAAGTCCAGGTTTCCAAAACATTGTATAAAATAATCCGTCCCGGTGTTTTCGTCTGCCGTCCTGAGCTTTTTATTCATTCGGATTCGCTCAACGGTTGTCAGCAGCCTGGCATTGTCAACCGGTTTTAAAAGATAATCAACAGCATTTAACTCAAACGCTTTTATAGCGAATTCATTATAAGCGGTGATAAAAATAATTTGAATATTTTCATTAATTGCCTGAATTGATTCAGCAAGCTCAATACCGTTTATCCCGGGCATTTCAATGTCAAGAAACACCGCATCAGCTGCTGAAAGCCCCGAATACTCCAGAACGTCCGCCGGATCTTGAAACATTAAAATAGATTGAAAGGCGTTTGTCCGCTCAAGCATATGATTAAAATGAAGCAATGCCAATTCCTCGTCATCCACAATTATCGCTTTCAAAACGCATCCCACCCGTCAATATAGATATCTGAAAATAATTTCAATTATACCATGCCCAACGCCCTATATAGTTGGATTCTTTTTCTTTCTCTTGTTGTTTTATGAAGTTTAGGATTACAATATTTATACATTGAATAGGATAATAGAATGACCCTGAATGGGATAAAGGAGTAATGATGTGAAAGAAAAATTCATTTCTATTTCGATTATTTGCGGCTACGCTGCCTTCTTTATCATTTTTATAGCCATGGATCATTTCTCCGGAACAACTCTCCCTAAAGCAGAACAGGGAGTGATCAATCTGAAGAATTGGGATTTTCATAAGGACGGGAATGTCCAGCTGAATGGGAAGTGGTTTCTGTATCCAAATCAAATGCTGTCACCGCGGGATCTTCATTCAGAAAAAGGAAAAAAACCTGTACTCGTTGATGTCCCTGTCAATGTGAAGCTGTTCAGAAAAACAGCCGATACGGATTACGGAACGTACAAACTGACAATCCGCTCAAATAAAGAGAATCAGGTTTTCGGAATCAGCACATCTTTTATCTACAGTTCAAACCGCCTTTATCTTAATGGACAATTGATCGGACAGAGCGGCAGCCCTTCAGAGAAAGCTGATTTTGAGGCTCAGAACAAACCGTATACTTGCTTTTTCATGCTTCACAAGGGTGATAATGAACTTGTCCTGCAATTTTCGAATTTCGGAAAAGTGCCTGGCTGGGGGATCGCAAAACCGATAACGTTTGGGACTCAAGAACAAATTATACGCGAAAATCAAATTTCCTTTCTTAATGATTCCATTATGATCACGGCTTTTTTCATTACCGGTTTATATTTTCTCGGTTTTTTTCTGCAAAGAACAAAGGCTAAACATTTATTGTTCTTTTCTGTGATGTGTCTGCTTTTTTCTGCGATTATTCTTATGATCGGAAAAGAAAGAATGATCTTTCTCATCTTTCCGTCTATATCATTTTCATTGCTGAATTTGTTGCGCAGCACCTCTTCCGTGCTTGTCAGCATTGCGGTTTTTCTCTATCTCTTTTATGCATACAGAGAAATTGTGTCAAAAACGACAATAACCATTTTAACTGCTTTTTCGGGGATCATCTTGGTCACTGATTTTATGTCTGTAAGTTTTATTGACCACCTCTCTTACATTTTACATTCGGTCCTTGCCGTTACGACTTTGTTTTATATTACATATATTTTTACGATTGCTGCCATACGGAAGATAAAAGGAAGCATGTACCTTACGCTGGCATCTGTTTCAATGAGCGCCTTTGTGATTCTTACGACAATTTCAGCTTACAGCGGCAGAACGGCTGTTTCTTTTAATTCGATTTATTCATTGCCGACAGTCATTGCTTTATTGGCACTGGTTCTTCTGATGGCGCAGCAATTCGCCGGGGCTTTCCGGGACAATGAAGTCCTCTCACGTAAATTAGTCAAAATGAACCAGCTGAAAGATGAATTTATCGCCAAAACTTCACACGAATTCAAAACGCCGCTGAACAGCATTATTAATATATGCCAGACGCTTGTAGCCGGCAGAAAAAAGAAGACGATAGAGGAAGAGAAAGAAAACATGCAGCTGATCATCAGGATGGGCTACAGACTTTCCAATCTCGTAAATGATATTCTTGATTTGGAAAAAATGAAGCAGGGTCTGCTGCAGATTCGTCCTGTTCCTGTTGATGTGCATGCCGCAATATGCAGTGAGATGAACTTCTACCGGCTTTTGTCCAAGCATAAAAATCTCGACATTCTTAATCATGTACCGGACGATCTCCCCTTTGTGCTTGCAGATGAAAACCGATTTCGGCAAATCTTAACGAATCTTGTTGAAAATGCAATCAAGTATACATCCGAGGGGAAAATTATTCTTTCTGCCGAAAGCCTGAATAACAGCATGATTCAAATAACCGTGGCCGATACCGGCAGCGGCATTCCTGAAGCTGATCTTGAAACCATTTTTGATTCTTTTCAGCAAGCGGGAGGAAATAACGAGGATGGAACGGGTTTAGGTTTAAGTATTGTGAAACAGCTCGTCAAGCTCCAAAACGGGGACATCTGGGCAGAGTCGGAAGAGGCGAAAGGTTCAGCATTTCATTTTACATTACCCGCCGCTCAAATTGATTCTTTACCGGAAGCAAAGATCGGACTTCCTAAATCGCAGCCCGGACAGAAAATGCCGGATATTTCTTTGAGAACGCCTTATCACTCAAAAAAAATCGATGCTCCGACAATTCTGATAGTCGACGATAACATCGAGAGTTTAAAAATTTTAACTGATATGCTTGAAGGTGTTCCTTATAACGTAATCGCAGTAAAAAGCGGAAAAGAAGCGCTTCAAGCTGTCTCTTCCTCGAAGCTTGATTTGGTGATATTAGACTTGATGATGCCCGACATGACGGGATTTGAAGTCTGCACAAATATCCGCGAAAGATTCAGTATGGTCGAGCTGCCGGTTCTTATCGTTACGGCAGCCATAATCAGCCATGACAAATACAAGGCTTTTCATGTCGGTGCAAATGATATTTTACAGAAGCCTTATCATTACTCTGAATTCACCGCGCGTATTAAAAATTTAATTTTGATGAAGCATACGGCTCACCAAGCCACAAATTTGGAAATGGCATTTCTTCAGTCGCAGATCAAGCCTCACTTTCTTTACAATGTATTAAATACGATTATCGCGCTTAGTCATTTGGATATTGAAAAAGCACGGGAAACCACTGCTGCATTTACAAACTATTTAAGAATGAGTTTTGATTTTCAAAATACTTCGGACATCAGCTCATTCAAAAACGAACTTTCTATCATTACGTCGTATCTGGCTATCGAAAAAACACGCTTCGGCAAGCGGCTGGAAATCCTTTTTGACATCGATGAGGACATGGACTTCAGCCTTCCGCCTTTAATGATACAGCCATTGGTGGAAAACGCCGTTCATCACGGGATCAGCAAGAAAAGAGGCGGCGGATGGGTAAAGCTGACGGCAAAAAAACAAAGCGAAAACACATATTTAATTAAAGTGGAGGATAATGGAACCGGCATCATGCCGGATATACAAAAAGATATATTGTCTTCCCATGTTGACCGCAGTGTCGGCCTGAAAAATATCAATCGGCGGCTGAAGCATTTTTGCGGAAGTGAATTGACTATTGAGAGCACACCGGATGCAGGCACCGCGGTTTCGATGATGATTCACATCACCGGCACAACGGATGATTCAAACTCATTAAAAACGTCTTCATCTGTTTAAGATACTGATTAACTTCAGAAGGATGAAATACTTCTGCCGGCTGTCGGGAAATTCCCGTCAGCCTTTATTTACTCAGAAAGACGAAAAAACAAAAAAGCTTGAAGAAAAAGTGATACCTTCTCCAAGCTTAGATGATTCACACCAGTCTGGCCGTTTTCACTTAAGAAATCGTAACTCCCGCGCTTGCATATCCCGCCACTGTATTAATAAGAGAAAGACCTGTCGCAGTGGCGGGGAATACCATTAACAGCCGGGTTTGAGGAGTTACCGCAATGTTCAGCCCTGTAGTGATTCCATTGCTGATGCTGCCGATGGATAATACGCCGGTAAGGGCAGGAGCCAAGGTGACAGATGCTCCGGGAATCGGTGTGAACGTATTGTTCGGCACAGTTGAACTGTATAATTGTGCAGTTATCGTGACAGTCGAGCCGACAAGTGACAATGCTGCGGTTGTACTGAAATAGGCGGCAATTGATGTAATGGTTCCGCTTCTCGGAGCAGAAAAAGCAAAGTTCAGCAGAGTCCCTCCGGCCCCGGTAAGATCAATTGCACCTCCTCCTCCGACATTGACGCCCGTCACAGAACTGCCGAACCCGACAAGGCTCACCGTTCCGATTAATCCGCCGGCAATGGTGGTCACGGCAGTTGGAAGGCCTGAAGCATAAGGAATGATCGCGCCTGCTCCGGTGGCTCCAGTGGCTCCGGTCGTTCCGGTTACTCCGGTTGCACCCGTTACTCCTGTGGCGCCAGTTACCCCTGTTGATCCAGTGGCTCCAGTATCTCCGGTCGAACCCGTTACTCCCGTGGCTCCGGTGATTCCCGTGGCTCCGGTGATTCCCGTGGCGCCTGTTACTCCTGTGACGCCGGTTACCCCTGTTGCTCCGGTGGCGCCGGTGATTCCCGTGGCTCCGGTTACCCCTGTTGATCCAGTATCTCCGGTCGAGCCCGTTACTCCCGTGGCTCCGGTTGCTCCCGTTACTCCTGTGACGCCCGTTACCCCTGTTGATCCGGTTGCGCCGGTCGTTCCAGTGGCACCCGTTACTCCCGTGGCTCCGGTATCTCCTGTTACTCCTGTGACGCCGGTGATTCCAGTGGCTCCGGTTACCCCTGTTGATCCAGTATCTCCGGTCGAGCCCGTTACTCCCGTGGCTCCCGTTACTCCCGTTACTCCTGTGACGCCAGTTACCCCTGTTGATCCGGTTGCGCCGGTGATTCCCGTGGCTCCTGTTGCACCCGTTACTCCGGTCGTTCCAGTATCTCCGGTCGAGCCCGTTACTCCCGTGGCTCCGGTTACCCCTGTTGATCCGGTTGCGCCGGTCGTTCCGGTTACTCCGGTTGCTCCTGTGGCGCCGGTGATTCCTGTTGTTCCGGTATCTCCTGTTACTCCGGTGGCTCCGGTGGCTCCCGTTACCCCGGTGGCTCCTGTTACTCCTGTTGATCCGGTGGCTCCGGTGATTCCTGTGGCTCCAGTGGGACCGGTGGCACCCGGGTCTCCAGTCGCTCCCGTTACTCCTGTTGCACCCGTTACTCCTGTGACGCCTGTTGCTCCTGTGACGCCGGTTACCCCGGTGGCTCCGGTGATTCCCATGGCTCCCGTCGCACCAGTTATTCCTGTTGCTCCGGTGACTCCTGTTATCCCTGTGGCACCCGTTACTCCAGTCGTTCCGGTTACTCCTGGATCTCCTGTTGGACCAGTTACTCCTGTGGCTCCAGTGGGACCGGTGGCACCCGGGTCTCCAGTCGCTCCCGTTACTCCGGTGGCTCCTGTTACTCCGGTGGCTCCAGTCAGCCCCGTTGCCCCAGTCTCTCCTCTTCCATGATAATGATTCGGATGACAGCACGGACACCATCTTTCATGACAGCAAGAGTTTTCGCAACAGCATCCTTCACAGCAATGTGCCCGATTATGATAGCTGCGCCTTTGATTTCTTCTTTTATGTTGAGAATGACAGCAACAATCATTACAATGCCGGCAGTCGCAATCCCAAGAATCACATCTGCTATACCAAGTATCTCCTTTTCTCATTACACCACCTCTTCTTGCATAATATTTTCACAAAGACAAATGGTGTTTCAAAATTCCCTTTAAAAATATCAACTGGTCTTTAAGTTTGCATGCTGCACAGCATTTACAGAAAAAAGACCCGACCGTATATCAGTCAGGCCTTTCACCTTTAAAATATCAGTTTGCTATTTTCATGAGGTTGTCGGAAAACTAATGCTGTTAAAATCAATATTGAGAGCTGTTGCTGTTGTTATATTACTAGCAGTTGTGAAAACAACTCTCAGCTGGTACGTGTTTGTTCCTGCGGTCGGAGCTGTATCTACTGTAGTATCAGCAATCGGAAACCTTTCAGTAGTTGCGCTAATAATAGATCGCGACAAAAGTCTTGTATGAATCTGTACTGCTCCCCTATATAATCTTATTTCAAAGACAAAGTTTGAATTGGCTGTAGATGTTACCTCGACGCTGACTGAATAATCCAGCTTTATATTCTGCAAAGCATTAACTGGGATTGCCAGCGTAGCAACAGGAATTTCTGTATTTAATGGCGGGTAAACAGTGAGCGGCCCGTTGGTTCTTGTGAAGAGCAAGGTCGGTGTACTGCCTGTTGAGCCTGTTGGGCCGGTTACTCCGGTTGAGCCTGTTATTCCTGTTGCACCGGTTACTCCCGTTGGGCCGGTTGGTCCGGTTGGTCCGGTTGGACCGGTTGCTCCTGATGCTCCGGTTGGACCGGTTGCACCTGTTGCTCCGGTTACTCCTGTTGCACCTGTTACTCCGGTTGATCCAGTTGGGCCGGTTGCACCAGTTGACCCCGTTGGGCCGGTTGATCCAGTTGACCCCGTTGGGCCGGTTGATCCAGTTGACCCCGTTTGACCGGTTGATCCAGTTGACCCCGTTGGACCGGTTGAGCCTGTTACTCCGGTTGAGCCTGTTGAACCGGTTGAGCCTGTTACTCCGGTTGCGCCTGTTGCTCCAGTTGATCCCGTTGGGCCGGTTGCGCCGGTTACTCCTGTTGATCCAGTTGGGCCGGTTGCGCCGGTTGCTCCAGTTATCCCTGTTGTTCCGGTTGGACCAGTTGCGCCGGTTACTCCTGTTGAGCCAGTTGGGCCGGTTGCACCAGTTGACCCCGTTGGACCGGTTGGGCCGGTTACTCCTGTTGCACCTGTTACTCCGGTTGATCCAGTTGGGCCGGTTGCACCAGTTGACCCCGTTGGACCGGTTGGGCCGGTTACTCCTGTTGAGCCTGTTGGACCCGTTGGGCCGGTTACTCCGGTTACCCCTGTTGATCCTGTTGCGCCGGTTGCTCCAGTTACTCCTGTTGAGCCTGTTACTCCGGTTGAGCCTGTTGATCCTGTTGATCCTGTTGACCCCGTTGGGCCGGTTGATCCGGTTGATCCGGTTGGACCCGTTACTCCGGTTGAGCCTGTTACTCCGGTTGCTCCTGTTATTCCTGTTGCTCCAGTTGACCCCGTTGGGCCGGTTACTCCGGTTGCTCCTGTTATTCCTGTTGCTCCAGTTGGGCCGGTTGCTCCTGTTGTTCCAGTTACTCCAGTTGGGCCGGTTACTCCGGTTGCTCCTGTTATTCCTGTTGCTCCTGTTGATCCTGTTGATCCAGTTGATCCTGTTGATCCTGTTGCTCCTGTTGATCCTGTTGATCCTGTTGATCCTGTTGATCCTGTTGATCCTGTTGATCCTGTTGCTCCAGAAGCACCGATTTCTCCTGTTGGTCCTGTTGATCCTGTTTCTCCAGTTACTCCGGTTGCACCTGTTGGACCGGTTGCACCTGTTGACCCCGTTGGGCCGGTTACTCCGGTTGAGCCTGTTATTCCTGTTGCTCCTGTTGATCCAGTTGATCCTGTTGATCCTGTTGATCCTGTTGATCCTGTTGCTCCTGTTGCTCCAGTTGCTCCAGTTGATCCTGTTGCTCCTGTTGATCCAGTTGATCCGGTTGGGCCTGTTGCTCCGGTTGGACCCGTTGCTCCAGTTGTCCCCGGTGATCCTGTTACTCCTGTTGGCCCGGTTTCTCCTGTTAATCCCGTTGGACCGGTTACTCCTGTTGAGCCTGTTGCTCCAGTTGATCCGGTTAAGCCGGTTGGCCCGGTCGACCCCGTTGGGCCGGTTACACCTGTCGGGCCAGTTGCTCCGGTTGAGCCGGTTGGCCCGGTTGAGCCTGTTATTCCAGTTGAACCTGTCGGCCCGGTTTCTCCCGTTACTCCAGTTGATCCGATTTCTCCTGTTGCACCGGTTACTCCAGTTACTCCTGTTTCTCCGGTTGGGCCGGTCGATCCCGTTGGGCCGGTCGATCCCGTTGGGCCAGTTGCTCCGGTTGAGCCGGTTATTCCTGTTGGGCCGGTTGCACCTGTTGCGCCGGTTGATCCCGTTACTCCGGTTGGGCCGGTTGGACCCATTGTTCCTGTTATTCCTGTTGCTCCAGTTTCGCCGGTTGATCCCGTTGCTCCGGTTGGTCCGGTTACACCAGTCGGACCAGTTGCTCCTGTTGCGCCTGTTACACCAGTAGGGCCAGTTGCTCCGGTTGAGCCGGTTGGCCCGGTTGCTCCAGTTGTCCCCGGTGATCCTGTTACTCCTGTTGGACCGGTTTCTCCTGTTGATCCCGTTGGACCGGTTACTCCTGTTGAGCCGGTTGGCCCGGTTGAGCCTGTTATTCCAGTTGAACCTGTCGGCCCGGTTTCTCCCGTTACTCCAGTTGATCCAGTTGATCCGATTTCTCCTGTTGCACCGGTTACTCCAGTTACTCCTGTTTCTCCGATTGGGCCTGTTATTCCTGTTGGGCCGGTTGCACCTGTTGCGCCGGTTGATCCCGTTACTCCGGTTGAGCCTGTTGATCCCGTTACTCCAGTTGATCCGGTTTCTCCCGTTACTCCGGTTGGCCCTGTTGCACCAGTCGGGCCAGTTGCTCCGGTTGAGCCTGTTGATCCTGTTGCACCCGTTGGGCCGGTTGGACCCGTTGAGCCGGTTTCTCCCGTTATTCCGGTTACTCCAGTTGAACCTGTTGCTCCAGTTGATCCTGTTACTCCGGTTGGGCCGATTTCTCCGGTTGTTCCAGTTGATCCAGTTGCACCAGTTACTCCGGTTGAGCCTGTTGGGCCCGTTGTTCCGGTTTCTCCCGTTACTCCGGTTGCTCCGGTTGACCCCGCTACTCCTGTGACGCCAGTTACCCCTGTTGCTCCAGTTGTCCCAGTTGATCCTGTTACTCCTGTTGATCCGGTTGATCCTGTTGCTCCGGTTGAGCCCGTTGCACCAGTTTCTCCTGTTGCTCCTGTTGTTCCTGTTGGACCGGTTATTCCCGTTGGACCCGTTGGGCCGATTTCTCCTGTTGATCCGGTTGCTCCAGTTGATCCTGTTGCTCCTGTTGATCCTGTTGTTCCTGTTGATCCTGTTGATCCGGTTACTCCTGTTACTCCAGTTGATCCCGTTACTCCGGTTGGGCCGGTTGCTCCAGTTGAACCGGTTACTCCGGTTGGGCCGGTTTCTCCGGTTGGACCGGTTTCTCCGGTTGAGCCCGTTACTCCGGTTGGACCGGTTTCTCCGGTTGAGCCCGTTACTCCGGTTGGACCGGTTTCTCCGGTTGAGCCCGTTACTCCGGTTGGACCGGTTTCTCCGGTTGAGCCCGTTACTCCGGTTGGACCGGTTTCTCCGGTTGAACCAGTTGATCCTGTTATTCCGGTTGGACCAGTTGAACCTGTTAGACCAGTTGAACCTGTTACTCCCGTTACACCTGTTGATCCTGTTATTCCGGTTGGACCCGTTACGCCTGTTACTCCGGTTGTTCCCGTTGGGCCGGTTGAGCCCGTTACTCCTGTTGATCCTGTTGTTCCGGTTTCTCCCGTTACTCCAGTTGGGCCAGTTTCTCCGGTTGTTCCCGTTACTCCGGTTGTTCCCGTTGAACCGGTTTCTCCAGTGGCTCCGGTTATCCCTGTTGCTCCAGTTGCGCCTGTTGGGCCGATTTCTCCGGTTGTTCCAGTTGATCCAGTTGCACCAGTTGATCCTGTTGATCCTGTTGCACCAGTTGATCCTGTTGATCCTGTTGATCCTGTTGCACCAGTTGAGCCCGTTGCTCCTGTTACTCCGGTTTCTCCAGTTGCGCCGGTTGATCCTGTTACTCCAGTTGATCCTGTTACTCCGGTTGGGCCGGTTGCTCCTGTTGGGCCGGTTGCTCCTGTTGGGCCGGTTGCTCCTGTTGTTCCAGTTACACCAGTTGGGCCAGTTTCCCCGGTTGGACCTGTTACTCCGGTTGAGCCGGTTGGCCCGGTTGAGCCTGTTATTCCTGTTGGACCAGTTGATCCGATTTCTCCTGTTGCACCCGTTGGGCCAGTTACTCCAGTTGATCCTGTTATTCCTGTTGCGCCGGTTGATCCCGTTACTCCGGTTGGGCCGGTTGGACCCGTTGAGCCGGTTGCTCCCGTTTCTCCTGTTGTTCCAGTCGGTCCTGTTGCTCCGGTTGCACCCGTTGATCCTGTTATTCCTGTTGGACCAGTTGAACCTGTTACTCCCGTTACACCTGTTGATCCGGTTATACCGGTTGGACCCGTTACGCCGGTTTCTCCGGTTGAGCCGGTTGCTCCGGTTGTACCAGTTGATCCTGTTATTCCTGTTGCTCCTGTTGGGCCAGTTACTCCGGTTGCTCCGGTTTCTCCCGTTACTCCGGTTTCTCCCGTTACTCCCGTTGCACCGGTTACTCCGGTTGAGCCGGTTGGACCCGTTGGGCCGGTTTCTCCAGTTACTCCCGTTGCACCGGTTACTCCGGTTGGGCCGGTTTCTCCGGTTGAGCCGGTTACTCCGGTTGAGCCCGTTACTCCTGTGACGCCAGTTACCCCTGTTGATCCGGTGGCTCCGGTTGGACCTGTTATTCCGGTTAGACCAGTTGCGCCGGTTACTCCGGTTGCACCCGTTGATCCTGTTATTCCTGTTGAACCTGTTACTCCCGTTATACCTGTTGATCCGGTTGATCCTGTTGATCCTGTTACTCCAGTTGCTCCAGTTACTCCTGCTGCTCCAGTTGATCCTGTTGATCCTGTTACTCCAGTTGCCCCGGTTGCTCCGGTTACACCAGTTGCTCCGGTTGGGCCTGTTACACCAGTTGCCCCGGTTGAGCCTGTTATTCCAGTTGAACCTGTCGGCCCGGTTTCTCCCGTTACTCCAGTTGATCCTGTTACTCCCGTTTCACCTGTTGGACCCGTTGGGCCGGTTTCTCCCGTTACTCCGGTTGCTCCGGTTGACCCCATTACTCCTGTGACGCCAGTTACCCCTGTTGCTCCAGTTGTCCCAGTTGATCCTGTTACTCCGGTTGAGCCTGTTGATCCTGTTATTCCTGTTGGACCAGTTGCTCCTGTTGAACCTGTTAGACCAGTTAATCCTGTTACTCCCGTTTCACCTGTTGGACCCGTTGGGCCGGTTGCTCCGGTTGTTCCAGTTGCACCAGTTGGGCCAGTTGCTCCTGTTGAGCCTGTTGCTCCGGTTACTCCAGTTAGCCCGGTTATTCCAGTTGGACCCGTTGGGCCGATTTCTCCTGTTAATCCTGTTGGTCCGGTTTCTCCCGTTACTCCTGTTGAGCCGATTGATCCCGTTGCTCCTGTTGTTCCAGTTGGACCGGTTGAGCCTGTTGCACCTGTTGCGCCGGTTGAGCCTGTTGCACCTGTTGCGCCGGTTGAGCCCGTTACTCCTGTTGGTCCTGTTGTCCCCGTTGGACCGGTTGCTCCGGTTGACCCCGTTGATCCTGTTACTCCTGTTGGACCCGTTGGGCCGGTTGAGCCGGTTGCACCTGTTGGACCGGTTACACCAGTTACTCCAGTTACACCTTTTGATCCCGTTACGCCTGTTGCTCCTGTTGCGCCGGTTGGTCCTGTTGGGCCTGTTACACCAGTTGCTCCGGTTACTCCCGTTGCTCCAGTCGCCCCTCTTGCTCCGGTTACTCCTGTCGCTCCCGTGGGCCCCGTCGCTCCCGTGGGGCCTGTAATTCCTGTTGAGCCAGGGTCACCCCCGGTTTGCGCCAATGAAACGTCGTCTATTAATACTGTGCCAGAAGAAACTTTACTTAATATAATGACAGCAGAGGCTGTGCCAGAAGGAACCGTACTTGTTTTATAAATTTCAGACCATGTATGAAAGAGCACGTTCGGCAAATTTCCGGGTGTGATATTTTCTTGAATGGAACTGATTTCTTCACCTGCTGCACTGACAAATATGATCTGGAGGGTTACCTGGGGACTTGGCTCATTTCCTAGCGTTGCCAGTGATACGAATAGAGTCAGTGACTTGGCTGAAATTGGGACAATTTGACTGAGGTAAGCATATGGCTGAGTTCCAATAAATTGCGCTGAGTATCTCCCTGAATGTGCAAACAAACTGTTAATCTGGGTATTTGCCGAACTCCATCCTGCTAATGTGCCGGTTTCAAAGCCTCCGTTCATAATCGGATTATTCATTCAATCTTTTTCCCTCTCCTTCCAGTAGACAGCCTTACTTTTTAAGACAGCATATTAATACGGGCTCTCTTTTGACAACCTAAATAAAAAAGGTGATTTCTTTTCATCACCTTAGTCCGATCCTTGAACGGGGAATCCCGTCGCGATAAGGGAGCCGTTTTCCGCTGTCACTTGTGTTACATAATTCGAAGAAAGCACGGATAAAAAGAGCTGGTACGCGGCTGTTTCTCCCGCTGCCATTTCGTCGATGTACGTAAAAGGAATTCCTATGATTTGCCCGCCTGAAGAAAAGAGGTTCCGCTCTTGTCTCTGTGTTTGAATAGATACCCCATTTCTTTGCAGATCGACAGCTAAGACCAGTGAGAAATTAGACGCGAGCGGATCCAGTTCCACATTTACTTGTATGACGGCATCCGTTTTTACAAATTGATCCGTCGGCGCATCTATCACAGTGCTTAACACGTTTATCGGTGTTCCTTCTAACGGAATCGTCATTTGTTCTGTATTATTTTGAAAAGCGACAACCGGAACCGCTCCCGGCGGTCCCTCAGGACCCGGAGGACCGGGCGGACCTGCCTCCCCTTGCGGACCTCGGGAGCCGGCGGGGCCTCTTTTGCCTTCAGGGCCTCGCAGCTGGGGTGCGCACAAGGCGGATCGATTTTCATCTAAAGACGGAAACTGTTTTTTCGTCACTATTTCCGGCTGTTCATTATCACATAGTAACTGTTCATACCAGCGTTTCATATGTCTGCTCATATATTTGTAAGGCTTCTGTTTCAATATCATGTATTGATTACGGCTGCTGCTCATATTATCACCCCGGCAATATTGTATTCCAACTGAAGCCATCATGTGCTGGGCCTTCCCATCCCTTATAGAAACAAAAAAAAGGCAGACCTGAGTCTGCCTTTTTCTTCTACCATAAACCTAAAACTTTCCACCATAATCCACCGATGACAAGCCATGTCACAATATGGACGATCGACAGGATAAAGCCGATGGACCACCATTTGCTTTGCGATATATAGCCTGCTCCGAAAAAGACCGGAGCCGCTCCTGAGCCGTAATGCGTCGTCGAACCGAAGAGGTTGCTGAAAAACGCCAGGCTGAGCGCTGCCAATAGCGGCGGCGCGCCCGCTGCCACGATTACGGCGAGAAATGCCGCGTACATGGCGCTGATATGCGCGGTTGCGCTCGCAAAGAAATAATGAGTGTAATAATATACGACAATTAAAATCATAAATGCCACAATCCATGAAAAACCGGAAACAGAAGATTTCATCATATTGCTGAACCAAGATACCATACCGAGTTCATTCAGGAAATTCGCCAGCATAACAAGCGCCGCGAACCAAGTCAGCGTATCCCATGCACCTTGTTCCTTTTTGATGTCCTCCCATGTTAATACCTGTGACAAAAGCAAAACGGATAATCCGATCAAAGCCGTTGTTGTTGCGTCGATATTTAAACTTCCTCCGAAAATCCACAGCGCAAGCACCAATAAAAAGACGATGACCATGGAGAGTTCGGATTTTTTAAACGGACCCATTTCTTTCAATTTTTCCGTTGCGATTTTAGCCGCGTCCGGTGTTTCTTTAATTTCCGGCGGATACAGCTTATAAATGACGAGCGGCGTAATGATTAAGCTCGCCAATCCCGGTACAATGGCCGCGATTGCCCAGCTTGTCCATGTGATGTCCACCCCTGCGACATCATGGGCCAGCTTGGCGATCAGCGGATTCGCCGCCATTGCCGTCAAAAACATCGCAGACGTAATCAAGTTTCCTTGAAAACCGGTCTTTAATAAGAAAGCGCCGATTTTCCGCTCTGTTCCGTCTGCCGGCGTTGATCCGAATGTTTCGGATAATGATCTGATAATAGGAAAAATAATGCCGCCCGCCCGTGCCGTGTTGCTCGGAATGGCAGGAGATAAAATTAAATCACTGAAAAGCAGTGAATAAGAAAGGCCGAGTGTTTTCTTCCCGAACCGTTGTACGAATACGTAAGAAATTCTGGCGCCGAGCCCGGTTTTGATAAACCCCCGGGAAATAAAAAAGGCGATGACAATCAGCCAGATTGTCTTGTTTCCAAATCCGCTTAACGTATCTTCAATAGACAGCGTTCCCGTTAACGCGGTGACTGCCAATGCAAAAATTGCAATTGCGCCCATTGGCAAGGGCTTGGAGATAAAGCCGATAATTGTTGCGACAAAAATAGCGAACAAATGCCATGCTTTAGGTTCAAGTCCGGACGGCGCGGGAATAAACCAAATGATTAATCCCACAGCAACAGTAATAAGCAATGGAATGATTTTTACCGCCTGCTGTTTTTTTGCGTCTTTTTCTGAAGCCATTACAGGTCTCCTCCTATTTTGTTATCTTCCATCCCCTATCCCATTTTACTACTTAACTAAGTTAATAAATGTTTTTGTTAATTAAAAAACACAAAGAAATATTTTCCTTTGTGTTTCTCGTTTCTTATTTTAATATTCCCGCACCGGCATTAGATATAACATCAGATTTTACATTTGCTGATGAGCCGATGGAGCCGTGCAATGACGGTGTCCAGCCGACGGACTGACTTAATCCGTTGGCGGCTGACGCGTTAATGGCGGCGCCGTTTAAAAGCGTGCCGTCTTCATGAAGCGCTTTACCGCCGCTGAAAACGCTGATGACCTTATCAGCAGCCAGTCCCGGCACTTCAAAGACATTATTCTGGGCATATATTTTTGACGCATGCCCCGCTCCCCATGCATAGCTGAACGGGTATGCGGCGCTTTTCGAGCCTGCGTAAAAATTATTATAAATGTGAACCTGCCCGTACCGGACCCGCGGTGCGCGCTGGACGATGTTCTGGTAATAGTTATGGTGAATGGTCACCTTCAGTTTTCCTTCATCTGACGTCTTGCTGTCACTGTTTCCGATGACGGAGCCTTTGTCATGGTCATTATATTTATTATAGGATAATGTCACATAATTCGCCCCGTTGGCCATATCCGTCTGGCCGTCATGGTGCTGATATTTTCTCCCGTAATAGTAGGGAAAACCGCTGTCTGGATTCGATCCGTCATTAAAGGTGCAATGATCGATCCATATGTGCGTCGCCCCGTTAATGGTGATATTGTCATATTCCGAGTTCCAGTTGCCGCTGTCCCCGTCAGTCGGGTCCCATTGCGGAAAATAGTCATAAGCGTCTTGAAATTCAATGTTGCGGATGATGACATTGTCGACGCCGTTCTTAATATTAAAATTTCCGCCTGTTACTTTGGCATTTGAGCCTGAGCCGATGATGGTCGTATTTGAAGGGATATCAATCACGACCCGCGCTTTCTGGTTTTTTTGGGATCGCTGTCTGGCATCTTCCTGGGTGCCTGACGGCGCTTTTTTCCCCCATTTAGCCGGGTCGTACGCCTTCAGATATGCGTTTAGATCATATGCGGGATCTTTATAATCATTAAAGCCGAGCGTTTTATTGTTATCGTTTGTATTCATATTGATTGTGCCTTGTATGTAAATGATCTTCGGCGTGCTGTTGGCGCTTCCCCCTAATGCAGAAACAAGCTGCTTTCTGTTTGATACGGTGTATACATTGGATGAAGAGGCTTTCACTCCCCCAGTTGTTCCGCCGGAAGCAGCTCCCCAGCCGTCATTTGTTCCTAACGTCTGCCGGCCTAGGTCAGCGGCATGGACACCCGCTGGGATCATACATAAACAAACCGCCAGCATAAATAGCATTTTTTTCATGAATTGTGCTCCTCCTGATTTACATTCCAATTTATTGCAATCAAATTGTATCAAATCAGTTGAGAAACAGCACCGCAAATGTACTGAAAGTGTCTTTCGGTTTTATTGCGGAACCCGCAAAAAAATCCCAAGGGACCGAAAACCCCTTGGGATCTGTTCAGCTTACGCCCATGATTTTACTTTTTCGTTATCTGTGACAAACAGAAGAACTTTTCCTTCATCTAAGCGCTTTTCAAATTGTGATGCTTCCTCCTCTGAAAAGCCGATTTCGTGAATTTTGTTGCGGAGCTCGTCGCCTTTTTTATTAAACATATTGCCGACCGCGTGTTTAATGCCCGTTTCTTTCGCTCCGATGGTATTGACATCCGTATTGTCGGCCAGGCGATCCGTTCTGTCGTCATCATGAGAAAGCACATATACGTCTTCTTTTGCGACACCCAATTGCTGAAGCTCTTTTACGTCCTGCATCAGTTTTTGATCATTTGTATATTCTCTTACTACTGGTTTCATTGATAAGTCCTCCCTTTTGTTTTTGTATATTGGATGTTTACCCGCTTCATCGAGTATCAAACAAAAGAAAGAGAGTTCCGTGAAAAATCAGGAAGATTGTCAGTGGATATTTTCTTCCGGGACATGTTACAGTAGGAGGAGCCACTTTTATCAGAAAAATAAAAACCTTTATGAGCCGATCAAGCAGGGAGGTGGTTCCTATTCATTATTTTTCACCGGAACAGCAATTTAACGCTTGGGTTGTCAGTGATTTAGTGAAGCAGGTATTCCGCCGGCATACCCGCTGCCCGGACGGAATAAAAGAGCTTACGGTCTTTGCTGAAAATACCTTTCATATTAATATCGATTTCGTTTTCTCTATTATTATAAATATCGGTGATATAGAATCCGTTCTGCCGAAAGAAATTGAGAATACGCTCGGTTCTTATCTGACCGCGCTTCGGCCTGTGATCACCGCCGACATGCTTCATTCTTCTAAAACGAATGCCTATGAATATTTGGAACATGAGAAAAACACCGACATATATCGGTTATTCTTTTAAATGACGCTTATGAAGAAAGAAGGGCCCCAGCCCTTCTTTTTTTATGCCGGCTGACGGTTTGATTTTGTAGTCGGAAATGGTTCGTGTTACATTTGGAACAAACACTCATGTTGAAGGAGGATTTAAGTATGACGAAAAATCAGCAGCAGATTCAATTGGCAAGACGCCCCCAAGGCGTTCCCGTCCATGACGATTTCCGCTTTGAAACGATTGCCGTTCCCGAACCGAAAGACGGCGAAGTGCTTGTAAAAACGAGTTATGTTTCCGTTGATCCGTACATGCGCGGACGGATGCAGGATACAAAATCATATGTCGAGCCGTTCGCTTTAGATGAAGCCATAACAGGCGGAGTTATTGCCGAAGTTCTGACAGACGGAAATAAGCTGAGAAAAGGCGATGTTGTGATCGGGAATCTCGCGTGGCAGGAATATTCAGCCGTCAATGAGTCCGCCCTCCGAAAATTGGATACGGATATCGCACCCGCCCAGGCCTATCTCGGCATTTTAGGGATGACCGGACTGACCGCTTACTTCGGGCTGCTTGATATCGGCCGTCCGAAAAAAGGCGAAACCGTCGTCGTTTCAGGAGCTGCGGCGCCGTCGGCTCAACAGTCGGACAGATTGCTAAAATCAAAGGCGCGCGTGTTGTCGGTATTGCCGGATCTGACGAAAAAATCGCGTATCTGAAAGAGGAGCTTCAATTTGATGAAGCCATTAACTACAAAACGGCAGATGATATTCAAAAAGCGCTTGAACATGCATGTCCTGACGGCATCGATGTCTATTTTGACAATGTCGGCGGACCGATTTCAGATGCGGTGATGAACCTGCTGAATGAATTCGCCCGCATTCCGGTATGCGGAGCGATCTCTTCATACAATACCGAAAGTGAAGAGGAAGACATGGGCCCCCGCGTACAGACGAAGCTGATCAAAACAAAAGCGCTGATGCAGGGATTCATCGTCAGTGATTATTCTGACCGCTTTTCTGAAGGCGCGAAACAATTAGCCGAATGGCTGAAGGACGGAAAGCTTCATTATGAAGAAACGATTACGGAAGGATTCAGCAATATTCCTGACGCGTTCCTCGGCCTGTTTAAAGGAGAAAATAAAGGCAAACAGATCATCAAAGTATAAATCAAAAAACGGAGGGCTTTTTCGCCCTCCGTTTCTTATTTCTCAGATAGTCTTCCGCCTGAATAGACAGCCTCTTTCAGCTCAATTCCGAGTGACTTGGCCATTTTTTTCAGTTTGGATTCTTCCATCGGTGTGACAAGGCTGAGTACGGTTCCTTCTTTACCGGCACGCCCCGTCCGGCCCGATCTGTGGATATACCCGTCTTCATTCGGTATGTCTGCGTGAATGACATACGGAAGATCATCGATATCAAGTCCGCGCGCCGCAATGTCAGTCGCCAGAAGCAGCGGAAATTCTCCCCGTTCAAACGCTGATAATATGTTTGCCCGCTCCATTTTTTTCGCTTCCCCGTGCAGAATGCCGAGATCCACATGGTGATACGCAAGTTTTTCCGCATAGACGCTTAAATTCCCGATATCTCTGACGAATACGAGCGCCTGCATGCCGTTCAGCCGTGACAGCTTTTGCAACAGCTTCACTTTATCCCGCTGATCGCAGACGAGGTATTGATGCGTGACCCGCGCCTTTTCCTCCGTATTCCGCTTCACTTTCAAAACGGCCGGCTCGTGTGCGATCTCATTCAGCACCTCTTCTGTCTCCGGCTGCAGCGTAGCTGAAAAGCTTAAAAGCTGGCGGTCTCTCAGCGTCGTTTTAATGATTTTTTTCATCGTTTCGCGGTGTTCCTTTGTCACAAGCTGATCAGCTTCGTCAAGAACGATCGTCTTGACTTCATGCATTTTGAGTTTTTTCGCCTGAATCAATTCAAGCACCCTTCCCGGTGTGCCTGCAATGATATGCGGTTTATTTTTGAGCTTTTCCACCTGCTTTTTCACGTTTGCTCCGCCGATCAAAGACAAAGCGCGAAGATCAGAGCCTTTTTTCCAATCTTGGATCACTTGGAAAATCTGCATCACAAGCTCGCGGGACGGCGCTAAAATAATCACTTGCGGATGTTTTTGCTCCGGGTTGATCCGCTCCAAAACCGGAAGCGTGTACGCCAATGTTTTTCCCGTTCCCGTCGGGGATTCGGCGATGACGTCTTTTCCTTCCATGATCACCTGAGCGGCTTTTTCCTGAATGACGGTCGGCTCCTGAAAGCCTGACGCCTCCCAGTTTTCGGCGATAAATGGTTGTGTATGCTGTAAAAATGGCCATGTTTGGGTCATGTCGTTCTCCTCAATTCTTAAAATCTACTCCATAGTATCTCAAATGCACGCGCCAAACGCAATTTTCTTTTTCCTTCCAAGCCTTTTAACAAACGGTCTCCTCCTTTATAATCATAAATGAGAAAGACACATGACGAAACAGCGTGTCTGATAACGATAGAGGTGTAATGATGAGTATTTTATCCGTAAAAGATTTAAGCCACGGCTTCGGTGACCGTGCGCTTTTTAACAATGTATCGTTCCGTCTTTTAAAAGGGGAGCACGTCGGCTTAATCGGAGCAAACGGCGAAGGTAAATCAACGTTTATGAATATTATTACCGGAAAGCTTGAGCCTGATGAGGGAAAAGTTGAGTGGGCGAAAAACGTGCGCGTCGGCTATCTCGATCAGCATACCGTGCTTGAAAAAGGGAAAACGATCCGCGATGTGCTGAAGGATGCGTTCCATTACTTATTTGCGATGGAAGAAGAAATGAATGAGATTTATAACAAAATGGGCGAAGCGGACCCTGACGAGCTTGAGCAGCTGCTGGAAGGTGTCGGTGTCATTCAGGATGCCCTGACGAATAATGATTTCTACGTGATTGACAGCAAAGTCGAAGAAATCGCCCGGGGCCTCGGCTTGCAGGATGTCGGACTTGACCGTGACGTCACTGACTTAAGCGGAGGACAGCGGACGAAAGTGCTGCTCGCCAAACTGCTTTTGGAAAAGCCGGAAATCCTTCTGTTGGACGAACCGACCAACTACCTCGATGAGCAGCATATTGAATGGCTGAAACGCTATTTGCAGGAATATGAAAATGCGTTCATCTTAATTTCTCACGACATTCCGTTTTTAAACAGCGTGATCAATTTGATTTATCATGTGGAAAACCAAGAGCTGACGCGTTATGTCGGTGACTATCATCAATTCATGGAAGTATACGAAGTGAAAAAACAGCAGCTCGAAGCCGCCTATAAAAAACAGCAGCAGGAAGTGGCTGAGCTGAAGGATTTCGTCGCCCGAAACAAAGCGCGGGTCAGCACGAGAAACATGGCGATGTCCCGCCAGAAAAAGCTTGATAAGATGGATATGATTGAACTGGCGGCTGAAAAACCGAAACCGGAATTCCATTTTAAGCCTGCGAGAACGTCAGGCAAGCTGATTTTTGAAACGAAGGACTTAGTCATCGGCTACGATACTCCGCTGTCACGCCCGCTCAATCTCAAAATGGAACGCGGCCAGAAAATCGCCCTGTACGGCGCAAACGGCATCGGGAAAACGACACTGTTAAAAAGCCTGCTCGGTGAAATTCAGCCGCTCTCAGGCACGGTGGAACGG
Source organism: Bacillus amyloliquefaciens DSM 7 = ATCC 23350 (assembly GCF_000196735.1). Lineage (GTDB taxonomy): Bacteria > Bacillota > Bacilli > Bacillales > Bacillaceae > Bacillus > Bacillus amyloliquefaciens. The sequence goes on along the minus strand of NC_014551.1, from coordinate 740,994 downwards.
GGCGAACATCAATACACGGGCTATTTCGAGCAGGAAGTGAAAGAAACCAATAACAATACGTGTATCGAAGAAGTGTGGAGCGAATTTCCTTCCTTTACCCAATATGAAATCCGCGCCGCCCTCGCCAAATGCGGCCTGACGACCAAACATATTGAAAGCCGCGTCTCCGTTCTCAGCGGAGGAGAAAAAGCGAAGGTCAGACTGTGCAAACTGATCAATTCAGAAACAAACCTGCTTGTGCTTGACGAGCCGACAAACCACCTGGATGTCGATGCGAAAGAAGAGCTGAAACGCGCGCTGAAAGAATACAAAGGCTCTATTCTGCTGATTTCCCACGAACCGGAATTCTACATGGATATCGCGACGGAAACATGGAACTGTGAGTCTTGGACGACGAAAGTGCTGTAAATACAAAAAGGAACTCCCGCCTGTGCGGAAGTTCCTTTTTTTCTTAATGTCCGGCTTTTATTCCGGCGAGATGTTTGCGTCCCAGAAGCAAGATCAGCATACCCGCCAGCACGACCGCTCCTCCTACAAGGTACGGCGTGTGGGCTGTAAAACGCTCTGACAGCATTCCCGCAATCCACGGCGCAATGGCTCCCCCGATGAACCGGACAGAGCTGTATGCAGAAGATGCGATGGAACGGTCGACAGGAGCGGACCCCATGACGGCTGTCGTCATGATGGTGTTGACCATCCCGAGCACAGCGCCTGCGATGACGATGCAAGTAATGACAAGCGCCATGTGTTCTGTCCAAATGCCCATAATAAACAAAATCACGGCAAAAGAGATGAACAGAACGACGAGCGAACGGACTGTGCCGAGCGCTTTATGCAAGGCCGGCGCTGTAAATACAGACGTAACCGCAAGCAATAAACCCCAGCCGAAAAAGACATAGCCGAGACCGTGCTCATCCAGATCAAGCACAAACGGTGAATAGGCAAGCAAAATAAAGAAACCGAAGTTGTATAAAAACGCCGCCGACGCCATGGTCAGCAATCCTTTATACTTGAGCGCCTTCATTGCGTCAAACACACCGACGCGTTTCGCCGGTTTCGGCAGCTTCGGCAGCATGAGCGAAATCGCACAAAGTGCGATTAACATGAGGACAGACACTCCGAAAAACGGAGCGCGCCATGAGATGCTCCCAAGCTCTCCGCCTGCAAGCGGTCCGACGGAAATCCCCAGACCGAGCGCGGCCTCATACAAAATAATGGCTTTGGCGCTGCCCCCGACGGACACTCCGACGATGACGGCAAGCGCGGTTGAAATAAAGAGAGCATTCCCGAGTCCCCAGCCGCCGCGATAGCCGACAAGCTGAGCGATTGAACCTGAGCTTCCGCCAAGGGCGGCGAACACGATGATAAAAATAAGTCCGAGAAGCAGTGTCCATTTTGCGCCGATCCGGCTGGAAATCGCCCCGGAGAAAAACATCATAAAACCGGTCACGAGCAAATAACTTGTAAACAGCAGCGATACTTCACTAGGTGAAGCATGTAATTGTGCGGCAATTGCCGGAAGAATCGGATCGACAAGTCCGATTCCCATAAAGGAAATAACACAGGCAAACGCAACCGCCCAAACGGCTTTCGGCTGGCTGAATAAGCCTGTTTTCTGTTGTGATGATGTATCCATTTGATCAGGCCTCCTATTTGATCCATTAAAAGAAACGCTATATCCATAGCGTTTACAGCAAAATCATTCGATTGATTGAATGGCGCGGTCAGCTTTTTCTTTCATTCCGTTAAGGCGCTCTTTAAAATGCAGGAATGTGCTGATCTTTTCATCAATCATCTCAAGCTGGTGATTCAAAGCGTGCTGAATTTCTTCCAGCTTTTCTTTCCGTTCCTTCGGATCCAGTGACAATAAGTACCCCTCTTTGTTTAATTCCAGCTGACGGCTCATCTCCATAAACTGCTGAAGCTCCTGAAGGGAAAAACCGAGCACTTCTTTTGTGCTTGTTACTTTTTCAAGTTCCTCCATATCATCCTCAGAGTAAAGCCGGACGCCGCCTTCTGTCCTTTTAGGAGCAGGAATTAAACCAATCTCCTCGTAAAACCGAATGGTTCGTTTTGTCAATCCGCTTCGTTTGGCAACTTGATCAATCTTCATCCATTCCAAGGTGAATCCCCCTCTTGTCGTATCTGATACTATTATACACCTTTTGAACCTTAACGTAAACGTAAACTTTTAAAGAAAAAATTTTGTTATAATATGCTATCATTAGATATTTCGATGCGATTTGTGTTTAAACTTGGACGGTTTCGGACGCTTTGCTGGGATTGCTTTAGACGGACATGAACAAGAACATATCGCTCAAGCGGTATGTTCCGGCAGACATCTGTTTATGACAAAAAAGCCGGTATGACCTGGGGATCATACCGGCTTTTCTTAATTCTCAAGTTCTTCAATCATCAGTGACAGTTCAGTCCAGCGTTCCATCGCCGCTTCAAGCTCTTCAGCCGTTTTTGCCTGTTCGGCCATCAGTTCTTGAATCTTTCCGAAATCACTTCCCGCTTCGGCGATTTCCGCTTCCAGACGCTGATGCTTCTCTTCAAGACCGGCGATTTTGTCTTCGATGCCGTCCCATTCGATCTGATCCTTATACGAAAGCTTTTTGCGCTTTTTCTTCGGCTCTTCCTCCGCCTTTTTCTCTTCAGCCGGCTGTTTTACCGACGTTTTCTTTGCTTTTGCATATTCCATGTATTCGCTGTACGAACCTTGGAAACGGGAAATGACGCCTTGCCCTTCAAATACGATCAGGCGGTCAACGACTCGGTCAAGGAAATAGCGGTCATGGGATACCGTGATGACGACGCCCGGAAACTGTTCGATATAATCTTCGAGCACGCTTAATGTTTCTGTGTCCAGATCATTGGTCGGCTCGTCTAAAAACAGCACATTCGGCTCCTGCATCAGTACATTCAGCAAGTACAGACGGCGCTTTTCCCCGCCCGACAGCTTTCTGATATACGTCTGCTGCATCGGGCGCGGGAACAGAAAGCGCTCAAGCATTTGTTCCGCGGTGATGACATCGCCCTCCGCCGTTTTGACGATTTCAGCCGTCTCTTTTATATATTCAATGACTTTCATATCACCGTTCATTTCACTGTGATCCTGGGTGTAGTAGCCGATCCGGACCGTCTGCCCGATGGTGATATTGCCGCTGTCAGGCTGAACTCGGCCGGCGAGGCTGTTTAATAGTGTTGTTTTCCCGATTCCGTTCGGCCCGATGATGCCGATTCTTTCCCCCGGGATGACAAGCTCGTTAAATTGGCTGATCAGCGCTTGGCCGTTATAAGTAATGGTGACGTTTTCCGCTTCGATCACCTGTTTTCCGAGACGGTGGGAGCCGATCGCGAAATCGAGCGATCCGGAGACTGCCGGCCCTTTTTGCTCCTTGAGCGCCTCTGCTCTGTCCACTCTCGCTTTTTGTTTTGTCGAGCGCGCTTTCGCCCCTCTTCTGAGCCATGCCAATTCGCGGCGCAGAAGATTTTGACGTTTTGTTTCTTTCTGCTCTGCCAGTGCTTCCCGTTCGGCCCGCTTTTCCAGAAATACTTCATAGTTTCCCTTATACGTATAAAGGCTGCCTCTCTCAAGCTCGTAAATTCTGTTCGTCACCCTGTTCAGAAAATATCTGTCGTGCGTGACAAGCATGACGGCGCCCGGATATTGCGATAAGTAGCCTTCCAGCCATTCAATCGTTTCATTGTCCAAATGGTTTGTCGGTTCATCCAAAATGAGCAGGTCAGCCGGCTGGATGACGTTTTTCGCAATCGCGACGCGCTTTTTCTGGCCGCCGGACAGCTCGCTGACATCCTTCATTAAATCGGTAACGCCAAGTTTTGTCAAAACCGTTTTGGCTAACGTATTCGCTTCCCATGCATCATTCGCGTCCATTCTGGCCTGCGCATCAAGCAGGTGCTTCTGGCGCTGTTCATTTTCAGGCTCTTCATTCAGCGCCTGAAGCGCTTTTTCATACTCTCTCATCGTTCTCATGACTGCCGAGTCGCCGGAATAAATATGTTCAAGCACGGTTTGTCCGGCAGGAAGCTCGGGGTCCTGATGCAAAAATTCAATATGCACGCTTCCTGACGCCGTAATCTCGCCTTCTTCCGTTGATTCAAGGCCGGCAATGGTTTTCAGAAGCGTTGACTTGCCCGTTCCGTTCGGGCCGATTAAACCGATTCTTTCATTCTCTTCAATATGAAAGGAGATATGGTCGAATAATGTCTTATCTCCGTATGTTTTATAAAGGTTTTCCGCTTTTATGATGCTCATGGTTCCTATCAATCCTCACGTAAGTTCATGTGTTCATTTTAAATCAGGCGCTGGAATAAAACTAGTAAAAGGGCAGACAAATTTCTTGGAAGAGATCATTTTGTCCGAAGAATGTTTCCGCCTCTCCTTTTATACACTGGAGGTGAAGAGGTGATGACATGATCAGCGTCAGTTTGTGCGTTATTGTAAAAAATGAAGAGGAAGTGCTTGCGGGCTGTCTTGATTCCGTCAAAGACATTGCGGATGAAATGGTGATTGTTGATACGGGCTCAACCGACCGGACGAAAGAAATCGCGGCCCGTTATACGGATAAGATTTATGATTTTGAATGGGTCGATCACTTTGCAGCCGCCCGGAATTTTGCGTTTTCCAAAGCGGAAATGGATTATATTCTGTGGCTGGACGCCGACGATATTTTTTTGGAAAAGGACCGCGAAAAACTGCTTGAACTGAAGGCGTCACTTTCAAAAGAAGTTGACGCGGTATCCATGTATTATCACGTCGGCTTTGATGATCGGGGAGAGGTCAGCTTCAGATACCGGCGCAACCGTCTCGTCAAGCGGGAAAAAGGGTTTCACTGGATCGGAGCCGTGCATGAATATCTGGAAGTATACGGAAACATCATAGAAACCGAGATCGCCGTCACACACCGCAAATCCGAGAAGCAGCATTCGCCTCCCTCAGACCGCAACTTGAGGATTTACGAGAAAATGGCGGAAAACAATGAAACGATGACACCCCGCGATTTATTTTACTTTGCGAATGAATTAAAAGATCACGGCCAGTATCAGCGCGCCATTACGTATTATCACCATTTTCTTTCCACAAAACAGTGCTGGATCGAAGATGAGATCAGAACATGCCAATACTTATCCGATTGCTACAGGGCGGTCGGCCATGAAGAGGCAGCCATGACGTCTCTTTTAAAATCATTTTTGATCGATTGCCCGCGGCCGGAGTTCTGCTGCAGGCTGGGTGACTTTTTTGCTGAGAAACGGCAATACCGGCAGGGCGTGTTTTGGTATGAGCTCGCCCTATCCGCCAAAAGCAGCGATGCAGGCTTTACCCAGCTCGAGTTCTCCACCTGGTATCCCCATCTGCAGCTCTGCGTCTGCTACTGGCAGCTCGGCGACAGAGAAAAAGCGAAGATTCATAACGACAAAGCCGCCTCCTACCACCCGTCACATCCGAGCGTACTGTATAATCAAAACGTGCTCGGCACATAACATCAAAAAAAGAGCTGCCCCGTATGAAGGGCAGCTCCTTATTGATTACGCTGTCGGAATTCCTCCGCTTACACTATAAATTTGGGATGTCACATAGCTGGATTCCTCTGAGGCCAAAAAGACATAAATCCCCGCAAGCTCCGCCGGCTGGCCGGCACGATTTAATGGAACGGCCGGTGTTTCCTTGCCGAATTTCGGAATGTTTTCACCGGGCTGTCCTCCCGAAATCTGCAGCGGCGTCCAGATCGGCCCCGGCGCTACCGAGTTGACTCTGATTCCTTTATTCGCCAGCTGCTTTCCTAAGCCGACGGTAAAACCGATAATAGCATGTTTCGTCGCGGCATAATCCAATAGCATCGGGCTTGGATTATACCCTTCTACGGACGTTGTCGTGATAATAGACGCGCCTTTTGGCAAATACGGAAGCGCCGCCTTGACGAGCCAATACAGTGAAAATACATTGACTTCGAAGGTTTGATAGATTTGTTCTGTGGCAAGATCGCTGATATCATCCACTGCCTGCTGTTTGCCGGCGACAAGAGCGAGCGTGTCAAGACCGCCAAGCTCTTGATACGCTTTTTCCGCCAATTCTCCGCAAAACGCTTCATCGCTTAAATCACCCGGCAGCAGAACGGCTTTTCTTCCTTCTTTTTCAATTAATGCTTTTACTTCTTCGGCATCCGGCTGTTCCTCAGGCAGATAGTTAATGGCTACATCCGCCCCTTCCCGGGCATAGGCGATTGCGGCAGCCCGGCCGATTCCCGAATCGCCTCCGGTAACAAGGGCTTTTCTTCCCTTCAGCTTTCCTGCTCCTTTGTAGCTTGTTTCACCGCAGTCCGGCACAGGCTTCATCTCTTTCTGCAAACCGGGCGGTTCCTGATATTGTTTTGGAAATTCATCATGGTCATATTTCGTCTGCGGGTTGTGCAGATTTGCATCAGACATACAAAACTCTCCTTTATCATTGGTGATGTATTCGTATGTGTACCCTTGAGCATGACGGGTCAAACGTGTGAGGAGCAGTTTCCGAATGCTAAGATAAAACAAAAAAAGGAGCCCGTAAGCTCCCCCCCTTTTTTATGAATCTCCGAGCACGTTTTCAGCCATTTTCGCTAAATGCTGGGCGCTTCCCGAAATTTCCTGCATCGTTGCAGAAATTTGTTCAACCGCCGCCGCTTGGCCGTCTGTGTTCTGGTTGATGGATTCAATAGAATCCTCCAGCCCTTTCAGCAGGCTGTGGATTTTTTTCGTAATCTGGTCAATTTGGCCGACATTGTCTTTTGAATGAGTGGCAAGCTTGCGGATTTCGTCCGCCACAACGGAAAAGCCCTTGCCGGATTCTCCGGCTCTCGCGGCTTCAATAGCCGCATTTAAACCGAGCAGATTGCTTTGATCTGAGATGCCCTTGACTGTGACGGAGATGTCTGCGATTTCTCCCGCGCTTTCACTGACTTGTTTCGCCTGAGCGGAAATCCCGGACATCTGTGACGAAAAGCCGTTGATGGATTCTGAAATATCCGCGACCGCTGAAGCCGTCTGTTCCACGACGGCGGACAGGCTTTCAGCGACATCATGAAGCTTGGCTGATTTTTCAAGGCTGGTGCCGAGACCGACGCCGCCGATAACTTTTCCGTTTTCATCGTGAAGCGGAATCGCTCTGGCAATCAGCGGAAATCCGAACAGCTCTTTCGGCACCATGCTTGTCTTCTTCTGATTCATGCGGATCGCGTCTGTAATGATATCCCCTTTTTGCAGCGGGTCGCCCGGCTTTACGTTAAGAGAAAAAGTTTTAGCCGGAATGTTCACGATTAATTTTTCCGTATCATAAATCCCGATGGTGATGTCATCTTGGATCAGACTGTTTAAAAAAGGCGCAACTTTGACAAAAGCGTCAAGCAGGCTGTGCGTTTGCTGCTCCGTCTGTATACTCATTTCTTTCACTCCTTCTTAATATGGGAATTGCCGTTTTTCATGCTGAACCGAAATCCATTTCAGCGTGGTGAATTCTTCAAGGCTCCATTCGCCGTTCAGCCTGCCGAGACCTGATTGCTTCTCGCCGCCGAACGCGACATTCGGTTCATCATTAATGGTCGTATCATTGACGTGAATCATGCCGGTCTCGATCCGCTTTGCAAACTCAACGCCCCGCTCAACGTTTGCCGTATGCACGGCTCCGCTTAAACCGAACGGTGTCGCGTTTGCGATGCTGACAGCTTCATCCTCCGTTTCAAACGGCATGATGCAGACGGCCGGGCCGAACAGTTCCTCCTTCGCGATGCTCATATCAGGCTTCACATCTTTTAAGATGACAGGTTCAGCGATCGTTCCGCTGAATCGGCCGGACAAGACCGGAACCGCTCCCTCTTCTATCGCCTTTTCAACAGACCGTTTTAAACCTTCCGCCTGTCTCTCATTGATTAAAGGCCCGATAACCGTATCAGGGTCCATCGGATCGCCGACTTTCAGCGATGACACTTTCGCTTCGTAAAGCTCTGTAAATTTGTCATATACAGACGTGTGAACGAGCACGCGGTTCGCCGACATGCAGATCTGGCCCTGATGCGTAAACCGGCTGAATACGGCCGCATTGACGGCGTATTCGAGATCAGCATCCTCAAGCACGATCAGAGCGCTGTTTCCGCCAAGCTCCAACAGCGGTTTTTTAAAGTGTTTAACCGCAAGCTGTCCGATATAGCTGCCTACCCCTGTTGAACCTGTAAATGAGATAATTCGCGGCACGGGATGCTCGACAAAGCTGTCGCCGATCTCCCCGATATCCGTAACGATGACGTTCAGCAGCCCGTCCGGTACGCCGGCCGCTTCAAAAATTTTCGCGATAAGCGTGCCGCCGCAGATCGGTGTTTCTTCATGAGGCTTCAATACAACGCCGTTCCCCGCGCCGAGTGCCGGCGCAACAGATTTCATTGAAAGGAAAAACGGGAAATTAAACGGGCTGATCACCCCGACGACTCCGGCGGGTATTCTGTACAGCCTGTTTTCTTTTCCGTCAATCGTCGACGGGAGAATTTTCCCTTCCATCCGCACCGGAAATGTTGCGGCTTCTTTTATCATATTTTTAACAAGTCCGATTTCAAACTCAGCCTTCAGTCTTGTTCCGCCAAGTTCCTCCATGATTAAGTAAACAATCGCTTCTTCATGCTCTTCGATGAAAGATACCGCTTTTTCCAAAATGGCCCGCTTTTTAAAAGGGTTTACTTTGTCCCATTCTTGTTTCGCAAGAGCCGCGGCACGGTACGCCGCATCCACATCATCAGGCGTCGCTTTTCGGAATGAGGTGATGACTTTCTGAGTATAAGGATTTCTGTCTTCCAATACGTTCCGGCTGCTTCCATCCCTCCATCGGCCGCCGATAAACTGCTTATTTAGTTCTTCATATTGAAACATGTAAACATCTCCCTTTCACCGAAACTTGAAAATAGTTAATGGGTCATTTTTTGTATCGGTCTTAACGTGAGAAAATTGAACTATTTCACGATAAAATTACTTTCTCTTCCTCACATCGACGCTTTTGAGCTTTGTCCTTTTAAAGTGGAAAATTCTTTAATTGACTGCGCGAAATTTCAACAATATAATACAAACGTCAGTGTATATAATGATGAGAATATTATGAATTTTCAGGAGGACCCATATGTCTTTACTATTTCGGAAAAAGCCGCTGGCCGACTTAAAGGCACAGAGCAGACAGACCAGTCTGGCCCGCTCGTTAAGCGCTTTTGACTTGGTTTTACTCGGAATCGGCTGTGTTGTCGGCACGGGGATTTTTGTGATTACCGGGACCGTGGCCGCGACAGGCGCAGGGCCGGCTTTGATTCTTTCGTTTGTGCTCGCGGGGCTTGCCTGCGCGCTCGCCGCGTTTTGTTATGCGGAATTTTCTTCATCCATTCCGATTTCAGGCAGCGTATATACGTACTCATATGTCACCCTCGGGGAATGTCTCGCGTTTTTAATCGGATGGGACTTAATGCTTGAGTATGTCATCGCGCTCGCCGCCGTCGCAACCGGCTGGTCATCGTATTTCCAGTCGCTTCTCGCAGGCTTCGGGCTGCATCTTCCGGAGGCGCTGACCGCCGCACCCGGAAGCAAAGCGGGCGCCGTGTTTAATCTGCCGGCCGTTATCATTATTTTGGTCATTACCGCAATTGTTTCAAGGGGCGTGAAAGAAAGCACCCGCTTTAACAATGTCATTGTATTGATGAAAATTGCGATCATTCTGCTGTTTATCATCGTCGGTTTCGGCTACGTGAAACCGGAAAACTGGTCGCCGTTTATGCCGTTCGGAATGAAAGGCGTCATCGCGAGCGCCGCGACCGTTTTCTTCGCGTATCTCGGATTTGATGCCGTGTCAAACGCGTCAGAAGAAGTGAAAAATCCGCAGAAATCAATGCCGATCGGAATCATCGGCGCGCTCGCCATCTGCACCATCCTTTACATTACGGTGTCGCTCGTTCTGACAGGAATGCTTCCGTACACCAAATTAAATGTCGGAGATCCGGTATCCTTTGCGCTCCAATTTGTCGGCCAGAACAAAATAGCGGGCATTATCTCCGTCGGCGCGATTATCGGGATTACAACGGTAATGCTCGCTCTGCTTTACGCTCAGGTGCGCCTTACATTTGCGATGAGCAGAGACGGCCTTTTGCCCCGCATGTTTTCCAAGGTTCACCCGCGCTTTAAAACACCGTTTCAAAACACTTGGGTGACGGGAATTGTCGCTGCCGGGATCGCGGGTTTTATTGATTTGGGAACCTTGGCGCACCTTGTCAATATGGGCACTTTGGCGGCCTTTACGGTCATCGCGATCGCCGTCATCGTTTTAAGAAAGAAACATCCGGAGATCACATCTTCCTTCCGTGTTCCTTTCGTGCCTTTTGTGCCGATCATCAGCGCATGCTTATGCCTTTATCTCGCATGCAGCCTGCCGGGCGTGACGTGGCTCTCCTTTGTCATCTGGATCGCCGCCGGGATCGTCGTTTACATGGTGTATTCGAGAAAACACAGTTTGTTAAACAAATAAAAAGGGAGGCTCTTTTTTCGGTTTGAGAAAGAAGAGCCTTTTTTGCTCTTGATAATTCATTCACCTTATGAATAATATGGTGTATGCTTCGCTTACAGAAAAAGGAGGAGAATAACTGTGGCAATTGCCGCCCCGCTGAAAGAAAAACCTGTCCAACGTCCCGAGACAACCATGTATTCCATTTTATTGATTATCGGGATCTGTCATTTGCTGAACGATTCGCTGCAAGCGGTGATTCCTGCGATGTTTCCTATTTTGGAACGTTCCATGAGCCTTACCTTTACGCAGCTCGGAATCATCGCCTTTACGCTGAATATGGTGTCATCCGTGATGCAGCCCGTCATCGGCTGGTATACGGATAAACGCCCGATGCCGTATGCTTTGCCGCTCGGACTCACCTCAAGCATGCTCGGCATTTTAGGCCTCGCGTTCGCCCCGTCTTTTCTGACGATTTTATGCTGTGTATTCTTTATCGGCCTTGGCTCCGCCGTCTTTCATCCTGAAGGGTCGCGTGTCGCTTACATGGCGGCAGGCAATAAACGCGGCTTGGCGCAATCGATTTACCAGGTCGGCGGAAATACCGGCCAGGCGATGGCGCCATTGATTACCGCGCTGATTCTCGTTCCGCTCGGTCAATTCGGTTCTGTCTGGTTTACGCTTGTCGCCGCAATCGCTGTGCTGTTTCTCATTTATATCGCCAAATGGTACAAAGACCGCCTGATTCATTTGCGCGCCGCAAGTAAAAAATCGCCGGCCGCCGCTGTACAGACCGTGATTACAAAACCGATTATTCTTGCCCTTATCATGATTATCTTCTTAATTTTCGCACGCTCCTGGTATGTGAGTGCAATCGGCAACTTTTATACGTTCTATGCGATGAATGCTTATCATGTCAGCATTCAGCAGGCACAGAGCTCCATCTTCGTCTTTTTATTTTTCGGCGCTGTGGGAACGTTTCTCGGCGGACCGCTTGCAGACCGTTTCGGAAAGCGGAACGTCATCATCGTTTCGATGATGGCATCGGCTCCCTTGACGATTTTCCTTCCGTTTGCGGGCCCTGTCATCGCTTATGGCGTACTGGCCCTGATCGGCGTTGTCCTGATGTCCAGCTTCTCCGTAACGGTTGTCTACGCGCAGGAGCTTGTTCCGGGGAAAATCGGCACGATGTCAGGGCTGACGGTCGGACTCGCCTTCGGAATGGGAGCGATCGGAGCCGTTGCGCTCGGCGCCCTCATTGATTCGGCGGGATTAACGCCGACCATGACAGCCGTCGCCTTTCTGCCCGTTTTAGGCCTGCTCGCCTTTGTCCTGCCGAGCGACAAAACCTTAAAAGAATGGCACTCATAAAAAAATCCCTGCCAAAAAGGCAGGGATTTTTATGTTTCAACCGTATAAAAATGAGTGTCAGGAACCGCATATCTCGGAATAAACCCGTCTCTGAAATCTGGGAACGCTTGTTGAATTTCATCAATCCATTTTTTAATATTTTTGATATACGGCACGTAAATATAGCTGACTGTCGCCTTGTCATCGATGTGATAGTACCAGCACAGATTGAATTCGTTCTCCGTGACGAGTGTAAAACCGGAAAAATGATAAAAAATCAGCGGGGTGTCATTGACATATACAGCTCCGTCGCGCAGGCTGACTTTATATTTCTCAATATTCCACAGCGCCGCATTCGCGCCGATCGACTCCGAGACATGGACGTGTTCAAATTGCGCGGGCCACTTTTCAACATACCTTTGATCACCGTATGTCTTTTTTTCTTCATTCATCTCCACGGTACAATAAGAGATACAATCCTGTCTCCATTGCCAGACCGCCCGGTACGCTTCCTCAGTATTCCGCGCGCCGACAAACCCGGTGTTGTACTGCCCGGTCAGCTTGTAATAGGACGCAAACCGTTTTGAATTGCGGTGATCCGTCAGAAAAAGAGAAGCATCCGGCTTTTCCGCAAACAGCCTATCCACATCTGAGAAGAAAAAGAGATCGGTATCCAAATGGGCAAAATATTCGGCTTCCTTATACTCCGTCATCACATGGAACAGAAATGCCGGCTTCAGCGTCCAGCAATATTCATGAAACGTCCGGCCGCCCTTTGCTTCAAGCAGCTCCGGATCCTCCATTTCATGGAGCTGAACCGCCGTGACATGCTCCCACGGCACCTGCTGAAGCAGTTCATACGCCTTCAGGTCGACACACAGCACATACAGATGAAAATCACGGCAATGCTCATGGAGAGAATGAATCATCGGCATCAGTTTAAAGATATGCGTTCTTGAAACAATGGTTGAAAAATGATATTTACTCACCATATCACATCCAGTTTATTTAAGATCCACATGCAGTAAATCAGCAATCAGCGCTTTGAACGCCCTGGCAAAGTGCGTGACGCCCAGCTTTTTTTCCGCTTTTGACAAAAGCTTTTGGACCTCCGGCAGATGAAAGCTGTTCGCCGTGATACGCGGGCTTTTCGTCTTCCAGTCCGGGTCGAGGTTGCGGTCTTTAACCACGTGCAGCAGCTCGAGAAAGATGTGCAGCAGGCTTTCATATTTCTCATAATCAAGCAGTTTTTCGATGTCTGCCATAATGCTGTTGGTCAACTCCGCATCAAATGGGCCGTTAAATGCGAGGTGCACGTCAAGCGAATGAATATCATTGTACTTGTCGCACATGTACGCGATATTCGTCCTGATGTCATCAACGGAAGCGCAGTTGCTCGGATGCTCCTGATGGACGCTCATGATATCGCGCCGCAGCTGAAACGCCAATCCCGACTGATGAAGCCTGATGCCGAGATCATAATCCTCAAAGCCGTATCTGACAATGCCTTCATCAAACAGGCCGAGATCTTCCACGTGCTGTCTTTTCACTGATGAATTGTTCGTAATGAAAAAACGCCACGGCAGACGGTAGCCTTTCAAATCGTCCCCGTATTTTCCCAAAATACTTTTCAGCGCGCGGATAAAATCGGTATCTAAGTCAAAGCATTGGTCAAGAAAGCTTCCGTCTCTGATCGCACTTTCATCAAGAAGCGGCTCTTTATCTCCCGGCAGATCTTCATACAGTTCGGCTAGCTTTTCCTTATGCTCTTTTTCAAAGCGGTCATAATAAAAGCTGTACAGCCGCTTCCAGAACATACCGCAAACGACAAGATCGTCCCGGTTCTCATGAGCCTTGATATGCTTAGCCACCAAATCCTTTTCGGCAAGCATGTCACTGTCATGGAAAATCAAAATATCGCCTCTGGCATTGCGAACCGCCTGATTCCGTCCGTAAGCGATCCCTCTGTTTTCTTTAATTCTCACAAAAATCAGCGGAAAATTCGCGCTGAATGATTCAAGCATGGATAAGGTTCCGTCTTCTGAACCGTTGTCAGCCACAATTACTTCGAACGGCTCTGTGCATTCCTGTTCATTCAGGGAGAGCAGGCTGTTATACAGCCTCTCCTTGGAATTATATGCGGGAACAATGACGCTTGCCTTCACTTTTTGTTCACTTCCTGTATATGATCATTTATTTGTTATCATCCTCAGATGCAAAGCCGCTGAACTCCGGGCAGACGGCGCTGACCGTCCCGATCACCTGCTTCAGAATGTCCTGGTAAAGCTGATGGACAAACGGCAGGTCGGTCCGGGTCGTCTCATGAATCTGCCGAATGTCGTTGGCTGTGACGATCCGATATCCGCTGAAATGATAGAAAATCAGCGGACTTCCGTCTTCGAGCACAAGGCGCCCGTCCTTCCATGAAAACGTATGCCGTCCGTAATTCCAATGGCCGATATTCACGCCGGGCGTGGCAATGTCACACACATTCGGGAACAGATCAGACATGTAATCCAAATAGCCCTGATCTCCGAATTTTCCTTCCCCCGGCGCATTTTTGCATTCTTCCAGGCAACGTTCTTTCCACCACTTGAGACAATCTGTGCCGGCCCGGTCGGCTTTGAAGCTGAGAAAACCGGAATTATACCGGCCTAAAAGACGCTGCAGCATGTCAATTTCCTGTTTTTCAAATGAGGGGATGACGATATCGCCCCGTGACAGAAGCACCGAACAATCCGGCTGATTTTCAAAAATCGGGCGCGGATCAGCGAAGAAAAACAAATCGGCATCAATGTACGTGACACGCTCTAAGTCCGGATGTCCGTCCAGTACGAATTCGAGAAATACCGGCTTCACCGTCCAGCAGTATTCGCTCTGATCCCTCGTCCGCTTCAGTTCAAGGAGCTCCTCATTTTCCAGTGCCGACACCTGAATCAAGGTGACATTATCCGGCCGCATTGCTTGAAGCACGTCATAGGTGTCTTGATCCATGCACAAAGTAAAAATGGGGGCGTCCGCCTGAACCTCTTTCAATGAGCCGAATAAAGCGATGGCCTGATATAGCCTTCCTTTTGATAAAACTGTGCAATATGCGCTTGTCACGTCTTTATCTCACCTCTGTTTTTGTTACTTTTGAAAAAAGGCTTTATACCATTCAATCGTTTTTTCCAATCCTTCATCAATGGCATGCGCGGGTGTCCAGTTCAGAAGCTTCCTCGCCTTTTCAGCCGATAAATATTGATGCTTGATTTCGTGGCTTCCCTGGTTGAGCACCTTCGGCTTCAGATCACTGTCCATGGCCTTAAGAATTTTTTCTACCAGTTCCAGCACCGTCAGCTGAATCTCATTGCTGAAGTTGAACGCTTCTCCCGCAAGATTGAGCTCCTCCATCTTTTCCGCCAGCAAAAGGTATGCTTCGACCGCATCCTCGATATAAAAATAATCACGGATAAATGTGCCGTCGCTGCGGATTTCCGGCGCTTCACCGTTCAGCACGAGCTGAATCGTCTGCGGAATGATCCGGTTGAAATTCAAATCCCCGCCGCCGTACAAATTGCCGCAGCGCGTAATACAGACTGGAAGGCCGTACGTATTAAAATATGTGTGGCTTAACAGATCGGCACAGCTTTTTGACACGTCATACGGATGTTTGCCTTGAAGAGGCATGTTTTCATCGTACGGCAGTGTCGGCTGGTCGCCGTATGCTTTATCACTGGAAGCGACGATCACACGCTTGATAAGCGGATGTCTGCGGCACGCTTCAAGGATGTTCCATGTGCCGAGAATATTGGCTTCAAAAGTGGAAATCGGATTGCGGTTTGCGACACCGACGATCGCCTGAGCGGCTAAATGAAAGACCGTGTCAATTTCATATTCGCCAAGCGCCCGCTCAATCACATCCAGATCTTCAAGCGCGCCCTGCACGATATTCATTTGCTTCACTTGTTCTCCCTGATACAGATTTGATTTGGGCACAGTGTCACGGACAAGTCCTGTCACATTGGCCCCCTGATCGATCAGTTCCTTCACCAAGCAGCTTCCTAAAAGACCTGTACATCCCGTCACAAACACATTTTTATTTTTCCAGAAACTCAAACCTGATCACCATACCTTCCATACATGTTGTCCTTGATCCCACATCTTGTTGATTTCCAGCAGGTTTTTATACGTATCGATCGCCGTCCAGAATCCGTAATGCCGGTATACAGCTAATTCGCCGGCCTTCGCCAGCTCCTTCAGCGGTTCTTCTTCAAACATGACATCCCTGTCTTTCGGCAGATAATCGAATACCTTCGGGCTGAGCACGAAGAATCCGCCGTTGATGATGCCGTCGCTTGAGGTTTTTTCAGAAAAGCTTTTCGCCATGCCGTCTTCGACTCTCAGCGTCCCGAATTGCGAGGTCTTCTCAATACCGGTGACGGTTGCCGCAGCCCCTTTTGATTGATGATAGCTGATCAGATGAAACATGTTGATGTTGGCCAGTCCGTCCCCGTACGTCATTAGAAAGGTTTCATCCCCGATGATGTCCTTTGCCTGTAAAAGCCGCCCCGCCGTCTGCGTGTGTTCCCCCGTGTCTAAAAAAGTAATTTTCCACGGCTCGGATTTTCCCAATATCCGCACTTCTCCGGTAGAGCTGTCCAGCGTCATGCTGTGATTCTTCCAATCATAATCTAAGAAATATTCCTTAATCATCTCTCCTTTGAAACCAAGAAGCAGGATAAATTCGTTCACGCCATAGTATTGATAGAGTTTCATAATATGCCATAGAATCGGTTTTCCGCCAATCATGGCGAGCGGTTTAGGACGTTCATTGGTGATTTCGCTCATTCTCGTTCCTTTCCCGCCGCAGAGAATGACTGCTTTCATCTCTACCCCTCTTCTCTGTGAATATTGGATTCGAAACCGCCCGTACAAGAGAAACCCAACCCGATAATTTGTCCGATTCTCTATTACCGGTTTCAAAATCTACTGTAAGATATGAGAGATTGGCGCCCTTTGTGACCAAAAGCTCTCCCTTTTTTCAGATTAGTGAAGATACACACAAAAAAAGAACCTTACGGAAGATATTCCGCAAGGTTCTTTCTATTATTTATTATCCTGATTGAGCTTTTCTTTGCCGTAATGATATTTTGACGGATCAACCGGCGTAAAGTCGTTCATTTTGTGGAATCTGAGCAGGTCTTTGTACATAACGCTGTCAGACAGCTTCAGCTGCTCTGTGACTCTGGCTTTCAGGTTTTTCGTTTCCTGATTGCCTTTCAGTTCTTTTCCTGTCTTCGTATCGTATACGACATTGGAAATAGAAGTATATTTCGGCGTGACGTAATCTCCGTTACGGAACGTCACCGTGTCATCATGGTCTTTCGAGAAGAGATCGGTACCGAAATTAATATATTTCTTAGAATCGATGCCTTCTAAGTGAAGGATCGTCGGCATTACATCCATTTCACCGCCGTACGTATGGTTCACTCCGCCTTTTTTGCCAGGGACGTGAATCATAAGCGGCACACGCTGGTTCTGCGCGTTTTGATAAGGCGTAATTTCTTTGCCGAGAATTTCTTTCATCGCGCGGTTATGGTTTTCAGAGATTCCGTAGTGGTCTCCGTAAATCATAATCACCGAGTTGTCATATAAACCGGACGATTTCAGGTCTTTAAAGAACTGTTCAAGCGCTTCGTCGAGATAACGTGCGGTCTGGAAATAGTCATCCACAGTCGCGTCTCCCGTTTTCGCTTTTTCGATCGTTGCGTCTTTTTCATCAAGCGTAAACGGATAATGGTTCGTCAGCGTGATTAAATGCGCATAGAACGGCTGTTTCAGCGATTGAAGCTTCGGAATGGATTCTTTAAAGAATGGTTTATCCTTCAGTCCCATATTGACAAGGTTGTCGTCAGACATATCGTATGTGCTGGCGTCAAAGAATTTGTCATAGCCGATATGTTTGTAAATCTGGTCACGGTTCCAGAATGATTTGTAGTCACCATGTAAAACGGCGCTTGTATAGCCTTCACTTTGGTCAAGGATGGCAGGTAGCGATTGATACGTGTTTTCTCCTTTTGTCACGAAGGCTGACCCTTCAGGCAGTCCGAACAGGCTGTTATCCATCATCAGCTCTGCGTCAGATGTTTTACCTTGGCCTGTTTGGTGGAAAAAGTTATCAAAGTACGTCATGTCTTCTCCGCCGCGGGCGAGTTTATTCAGGAACGGCGTGACTTCTTTACCGTCAAGTTTGTAATTGATCAAAAACGATTGGAAACTCTCCAAGTGAATCTTAATGATGTTTTTGCCTTTAGCCTTGCCGAAATACTCGGCGTCCGGCTTCGCGTAATGCGACGATGTGTAGTTTTCAACGCTCGTCAGGTCATCGCTGCTTGCATATGCCCGCTGCGTTTCCGTCTGTGCCGTCTGCACGCCGTCATAAATCGTGTAATTATAAAGGCCTAAGTATTTCACAATGTAGTTGCGGTCGAATGTTCTTGTCAACAGCTCCGGGCGGTCCTCTTCGGCAATCGCCAAGTTAATGAAGAACAAAACGATACCCGTAACGATAATTAATGACGTATAACGTTTTTTCAGCTTGAATTCCTTCAGCTCACGTCTCCACACCAGCAGTGCGATTAAAATAATAATGTCAACAAAGTATAAAATATCATGGCCGGACATAATGCTGAAGATGCCGTCTCCCATATTTCCGACATTACCGGATTGCTTTAAGTTAGGGAATGTCAAGAAATCATCGAAGAATCGATAGAATAGGATATTTGCATACAAAATAAACGTCATGATGAAATCAATAATCACCATAATAATCGCTGATTTGCGGCCTTTCGCAAACAATGCCAGTCCTAAAAAGAAAATGGCGCTTGAGAACGGATTGATCACAAGCAGAAACTGCTGTGTCGGCCCCTTCACCCCAAGGTTGAATTCAGCATGATAGGCTAAATACGTTTTGGCCCAAAACAAAATAATAGCCAGTACAAAAAAACTAAGTCTGTAAGAAAATAATTTCTTCATGGCAACCTCTACTTTCCTAAACACTTTAAATCTGTATTCTTACTTTTTGCTTCAATTCCTGCTTTCCGAGCAAAACGAAAGCATCACACAGCCCCATAAACACACCATTTTTAAAAACGATATATTTATCATTCGTGTCATGCCCATTGAACATCTTATCCCGCCAGCCATTAGACGCAGGATATCCGTTCTTCGTTTCACATTTTTTTCTGACATTAAAAGGATACCGTATCAAACCGGGTCTCCAAAATATGAGATACCAAATATAAGAATAACACAAACTTGTAAAAACGAAAAATGAATATCAAAGACAGCCGCCCACCAGGCGGGCTGAAGTTATTGTATGCAAAGGGTTTGAAAAACTTGAAGGTTTTTTTCGGCTGATGCAAAAAAAGGACTGGAGTGATCCAGTCCCCATATGCGTAATTTTTAAATTCCCGCCCAGACATCTTTTGCATAAATGCCTTTTGTCTGGAGATCCAAAAGCCACTCTTGTGCTTGCCGTTCATCTGTTCCGTGAGCCGACTGATATGCTTTTTGCAGCGTTTCCTCTACATCAGGCGCCATCTTGCTTCCGTCGCCGCATACGTATAGATGCCCTCCCCTGTCAAGGATCGAAATTAAAGTTTCGGCATCTTCCGCCATTAAGTGCTGCACATACGTTTTCGGTACGCCTTCTTTGCGGGAGAAAGCCGTATGAAGCGTCACGATTCCGTCTTTTTCATAAGCTTCAAGCTCGTCACGGTAAATAAAATCATAATCGTTTCTGCATCCGAAGTAGAGATGGGCCTCCCCCAGCTCTTTTCCTTCTCCTTTTAATGCCGCCCGCGCCTGCAAAAATCCGCGGAACGGGGCGACTCCTGTGCCCGGACCGACCATAATAATCGGTTTTTCCGGATCTTCCGGAAGCCGGAATTTTGTTTCCGGCGTGCGGACAAACATCACGATACCATCGTCAGGACTGCGATCCGCCAAATAGTTCGAAGCGACTCCGCGATACTCCCCCAAACCGCTGCGGGCGGGGCCGCGAACGACGCCGACGGTAATTGAAGCCTGCCCGGGATGTTTCAGCGGCGAGCTTGAAATCGAATAATAACGCGGTTTCAGCGGACGCAAAAGCTCCAAAAATCGTTCAAACGGAAGCTCACACGCTTCATATTTTTCAAGGAGATCGAGCATTGAGACGCGCAATGTCAGGATTTGCTCCTGATAGACACCCTCCTCAAGAAGACCTTCCAATTCATGTTTGTGCGGCGGGCAGACAGTATAAGCGGCCATTTCACGGATTTGAGCTCTTGATGCCGCTTCCTGCAATTCGACGCAGCTGCTCAGAAGATCGTGCAGCCTGACCGGCCGATCGAGCGGGAGATGAGCCGCGCTCTGTCCGCTGGCCGTCAGCAGCACTTGGTCGTTGCCGTTCAGATTGTACCGGCGGAGAACACGGCTGACCTGCTCTTTGCTGTTTACAGGCAGAACGCCGAGATGATCCCCTTCATTGTAAGCAGCCTCCTTCGGCAGAATGATTTCAATATGCCTTGTGCTTCTATCGCTTTCCGGCGCTTGGAGCTCCCTGTTTTCCGCAACGGATGCGTAAACCGCTTCATACGTCTGAGCCAAGGGAGAGCCGCCAAGCCCGCTCACAAATTGAAGGCCCAGCGTACTCCGCTCTTTTTCGGCATTTTCATTCAGCTTGAGACCGAACGCTTTCATGGCGTCCTTCCACATACTTTTTTTCCATTCATCAAGCTTTCCTTCAAAATCGCCGCTGACATCACCTTCACCTCGTGAGGAAAAGCGTTCCGCCCCTTTTTCAGCAAGCTTTTCATCAATAAGTCTCGGAACGGCCTGATATGTCGCCGCCCAGTTATGATCACCGCAGCCGAAGACGGCATATCGGACGCCTTCCAATTCCCCTTGTTTGACTTCTTCAAGCCATTGAACGAATTGTCCGGCGTTACTCGGAGGCTTTCCGTTATAAGAGGACGTAATGATCAAGAGAGCTCCTTCTTTCGGCAATTTTCCGATCCGGTCATTCAAAGGTGCCGTTTCAGTCCGGACGCCGTGCATCCCGGCAGTATCGGCAAGCTCCCACGCAACGCCTTCTGCGGTTCCCGTATCTGAGCCGTACAGAATCAGAAGCGGTCGGTTGTCAAGCCCGATAATGGAAGCGCCTTTTGTCTCCTGTTTTTCTTTTGTTACGTCTTCCGCCGCTTTTTCAGCCGCCGTGAAAGCCGCCGGAACGGCTTCTTTGCTCCGCGGCCGCACCCGGATATGAAAGTCGTTGGGCTTGAGCGTTAACGTCTGTTTAATATCCAGCTCATAATCGGTATGGTCTGTAAAGGTAAAATGCTGAAGAATCATCCCCAGTACAAGAGTCGCTTCATGCAGCGCGAACTGCATGCCGATACACGCCCGCTGACCGTTTCCGAACGGCTTGTACGCATGGTGGGGCACTTGATCAGGATGTTCAAACCGCTCCGGATAAAATTCCTCCGCATTGTCTCCCCACGCGTCTTTATCACGATGAAGCTGAGGAATTAAGACGGAAATTCTGTCTTTTGTCGTGATCGGATATTTCCCGCCGATCACCGTATCCTCTTTCGCATAAAGACTGAACGCAGGCGCGGTCGGCCATAAGCGCAATGACTCCTGCAAAATCATCCGGATATAGGTAAGCTCCAGCACTTGTTTATACGAAGGAACGGGATCGGTCAATACCCGATCAGCTTCCTCATAAGCTTTTTCCAAAACGCGGGGATGCTTCAGCAGAAAGTAGATGGCAAAGGAAAGCAGGCCGCTTGTCGTTTCATGGCCGGCAATTAAAAACGTGATGATTTGAAAGCGGATATTTTCATCATCAAGTTTTTCACCTGTTTCCGGGTCTTCAACATTCAGCATCCTGGCCAGCAGATCTTTTTCATCCCGGCCGCCGTCTGACCTGCGCTCTGCGATAATACTGTCTACCAACGAAAACATCGCCTGAATATCATGATGAAATTGGCGCTTCGTCCTGATCATGAGCTTATCCTGAACATCAAGACGCTGCATTTGGTGCATCGCTTCATCAAGTGCGCGCACCATGCTGTTAATAAACGGATGAGGCGTTTCTCTGTAATAGCTGTTAAACCGATAGTTAAAACCGCACAGTCCGATCGTATCGAGCGTCAGCCGGGTCATATCAGCAGGCACATCAACGGCCTCATCAGGATTCAGCCTTGCCCATTTTTGAATCAGCTGCACCGCGATATCAGTCATCATCGAATGATAATCTTTCATCGCGCGCTTGCTGAAGGTCGGCATCAGAATATTGTGCGCCTTTCGCCAGTTAGGCTCGTGCGTCCAGCTTGTAAACAGCCCGTCACCGGAAAACGCGCGGACTTTTTCCAAAGCCCCTTCAATACTTTTATCAAACCGCTCTTCGTCACAAACCTCTTTCACCAGTTCATGGCCGGACACGACGATAATGGTGCCCGCCGGTGTATGCAGCTGAAAAATGGGCCCCTGCTCTTTGGCCAGTTTGATAAGCGACATTGTGGGCTTGTCTTTATCAAGCAAAGGGAGATTGCCGAGCGGCCCGAACGTCTTCGGCTTCGGAATCGGACTTGTTTCCTTCATTTACAACACCCTTTCTTAAACGTTGATGCGTTCCTTCCAACTACAGTGCCCTTTTCACCGGCCGATTATCCGCCAGGACGGATCAATCCTCTGATTGACGATCGATTACGGTTTTTTCTATACTGGAGAGGCTTGTCAAATACAGAAATAAGGTGAGTTCACATATGGATTTTGAAATCAAGTTTTTATCGTTTTATGTCATTCAAGTGGAAGGAAAAGACGATCAGGCAAACAAACAGTTCAAACATTTCCAGACGCTTGATACGGAAGAATTTGAAGAAAGCGAGCTGAAGGATTTTCTTGACGGGGAATTGAAGAAAATCGTCAAACGGAAAGCCGAACGGCACCCGCAATCAGAGCAGGTCCCCACAAAAATCGGCCATTTTATCACGGAGCCGGGTCATGAGCTTGATTCAAATCCGAATTACAACCTTTTCAACCGCGCCCGGCTTGCGGATACGAAGGAAGCATTTATAGAAGCAAGTGAGCAGTTCGTCCGCACGTACCTCGATACAAGCGCCGTTCGCGGCGGTGTTTTCATTGTGGCATCGGCCGTGCCCCGCAAATATTTTGAGGACAAATTCGTCTTTATGATGAAATGCGATTTCGAGCCGAAGGTCGCCCGCATCTCAGACGCCGCGTCTCTCATTAAAAAAGTCGAAATGGCCATCACGACAAAGAATATGAAAAGCATTCAATATCCTTATATGCCGGAAGAAGGCATGACCGAAGAGCACGAGCTGAAAATCCATCAGGCCTCGCACGCCCGTTATTTCGAGGATTTTCTCAAATTTGTCGAATACGGCGAATCGATGCCGGAAATCATGAAAAACCAAGTCATAAACATGGTGCAGGAACACGTGTATGAAACCTTTGAAGAAAACAGTGAAGAGCTTCAGCAGTTTGAGCACGACATCGAAATTTGGGAAGCGAGTGAAAAGCGGGAAATTCAGGAGCGCCTCGACACCCATCAAGTCATCGAGGCATCCGCGCAGATCATTGAGCATACGCCTGAGGCCGAGCTGAAAATGAAAGTCGGAGAAACAGAGATTAAAGGACTGCTGGCCGATTTCGGCGAATCCATCCATCTCGCGAAAGTGAACGGACGCTATGTCGCGCTCATTGAAGCAGAAACGATTTCGTTTGAAAAAGGCAGTTCACCGGTGGAGTTTCACAAGCCTGAGGGGCTGCATGAGGTGATTGAGCGGATCCGGAATAAATCTGAACAAGACTGACAAAAGTCCAGACGCCATGTTCTGGACTTTCTTTATTTAATAAGGCTCTTTGAGCAGCCGATGGCATTCACCGATGATGTCTTGGACACCGGGTGTTCCCTTTATCTCGCGGCGGACGATTTCAGATGACAGATTCTGTATCTGTAAAGCCCGCTCCGCCCGTCTTTCGAAGTATGCTTGAAATGCAGTTTCATGGTTTTCATCATTTTGCAGTTCTTCACTAAGAACGATCGCGTCTTCAATCGCCATCGCCGCTCCCTGCGCCAATGTCGGCGCTCCTGCATGAACGGCATCCCCGCCCAGAACGACGCGGCCTCTGTGCCACGGTTCTTTGACCGCCATCTGCTCAATTTTATGAAACAAAACAGGATATTCCTTTGACATATTCTCTGTCACAAACTTCACTCCCGGAAATCCGTGCAGCAGGTCTTTCACCCGTTCAAAACGTGTATCCTCGTCATCCGTACAGTCAGCGTCATACGGCCGGATGATAAATACGTATCCTGTTTTTTCGGACAGCGGCACGACACCGACCTGCGTCTGCCCCTTTTTATACATCAGTGTCGAATCATGAAAAACCCGCTCGGGAAAAGAGATGAAAAATCTGTGCGCTCCCATGCCGAGATACTCCGTTTTCACTTCTCTTTGCAGCATTTGATCACGGACAACAGAGCGGATGCCGTCAAAGCCGGCGAGAATGTCCGCCGTCATCACGGTTCCGTCTGCGAAATGCACCGTTATTTCATCCGCCGTTTCTTCGTAAGACACGACTTTTTTCCCCAGCAAAATCGTGGCCCCCGCCGCTTCAGCATGCTTTCTGAGGATATCATTTAACGTTTGCCGCAATATATTATTCCTCCCCGGCAATGAATCATCTAAAAACGCCTCTCTCACTTTAAACAATAACGACCCGTTTTCATCATGCTGCTTCAGCCATTCCGTTTGAAAACCGTTTTGGCAGCATTCTTCATACACACCGATTTCACGCAGCACCCCGAGCGCATTTTGAGGCT
This sequence comes from Bacillus amyloliquefaciens DSM 7 = ATCC 23350, assembly GCF_000196735.1. GTDB lineage: Bacteria > Bacillota > Bacilli > Bacillales > Bacillaceae > Bacillus > Bacillus amyloliquefaciens. The sequence continues at coordinate 716,245 of NC_014551.1, read as the reverse complement.
GGAGAATGCCCGCTCCGCTTTTACGCATTTCAGAAGCCGCCTCGCAAAGGGTCACTTCAAACCCCGCTCTCCCGAGAGAAATCGCTGCACACAGGCCGCCGATCCCACCGCCCGCTATGATGATCTTTTTCACTTCATGGTTCATTACGATACCGCCTTCTTATTTATTATCTATTAACTATTAGCCACATTACTATATTGGCTGAAAAACTGTCAATCTTTATAGGTTGCCTTTTGAATCCGGCAGGCTTATACTTTGAATCACTAAAATGGTACGGAGGCTTACAAAAATGGAGTTGAGACATTTGCCGGATTACTCGCAGATTGCCGGACACGCTGAGATTTACGCCGATATGGATGCTGAATCATTGAAAACATTTTTGACGTTATTAGATATGTCGAAAAAAATGAATCAGGTCATGGAGCATTATTTCTCAAGTCATGGACTGTCCGAAGGCAAATTCAAAATTTTGATGTTTCTGTTTGACGCGCCCGGCCACAGCCTGAGTCCGACGGAGCTGGCGAAAGAATCCAATGTCACCAAAGCGACCATTACTGGATTGATCGACGGACTTGCCCGGGACGGCTTTGTGAACCGCAGGCGGCATACCGGCGACAGACGAAAAATCAGCATCGACCTGACCGAGGAAGGAAAAGAAAAGCTGATGCGGTTTCTTCCCGGTCATTTCTCCAAAATTTCAGGTGCCATGGAAAGCTTCACCGCAGAAGAAAAAGCGGAATTGACAAAAATGCTTGAAGTTCTATTTGATAAGCTTCTGCTGTTTTCCGGCGGCAGAACATAAAAAGGCGCCCCTTTTAGAGGGCGCCTTTTCCGTGCGATTAATCATCACTGTTTAAAATTCCGAAAAACCGGAGCAGGTTGATAAACAGGTTGATAAAGTCGATATAAAGCGTCAATGCCATCAAAGGAATCAAATCCGCCGTGATGTCCCGGTGTTTGATCTGGTTCAGATCGTATAAGATGTACATTGAAAACACAATCGTGCCGATGACGGAATACGCCATCATGGCGGCGGAATTCAGCGGGCTGAAAATATTAAAGATCCCCACCGCGAGAAGCGCGATAACAGCGACAAGCAAGAAGGACCATAAAAACGACAAGTCCTTTTTCGTCTTAGCGCCGATCGTGCCGAGCACCGCAAAAATCACAAATGAAGAGCCGAATGCCTCCAATACGACATAGGCGCCCGCTGCGGACGCATAATGGCTGATAATCGGAAACAGCGTCATTCCTGAAATGAAAGCGAATGTAAAGACAAACGCATATCCGACGGCTTTTTTACGGCGCAGCCAAAACGCGGCGAAGATCATGATAACCTCTAAGACCGACAGCGGAAGCATCAATGCCGGCGGAATGAACTGGCCGGTATACAGGCCGATTGTCGCAACTAACAGCGTAAACACAAATACCGTTATAATGCGCTGCATAATAGATTGTTTGCTCTCATAAGCAGCAGTTTGCATGTCAAAAGTCCTCCCAAAAAATGATCGTGATAGGTCTATTATAAATAAAATGGGAGAAATTTGCATGATTTTAAGAAGATTTTAAGGATATTCAAGCCTGGCGTTTTGCTGCGCACTCCTGCATATCCATGAAATCATGCAGTTTTTTCGTCAATCCCCCGTGCCCGAATCGGATATTCCCCTTCTGTCCCGGCGTTTTCGCAAAATCGAGAAACGCCAGCACATAAAGACGCCTGACGGGAATGGGAATGATGCCCGCATCATAAAACCAGCCGTCAATTGTGTTCAGCACTCCTTTGTTAATGCCGTATTGCTTCGTGCACCAATGCAGAAAGCGCACTTCAGGCAAGTGCAGATACCGGCTCTCCCGGAAAGGGACAGTTGAATGCTTCATATGTACCGCCTCCTGTCATCGGCTGTTTTTTAAGATTGCTGTTTAGCTTCTTTGCTCTTCAGGGAAAAGCGGTATTTCTCCACCTTATCAATTTGTGTTACTTGGGAATTATGAACCGTAATCTGAACAGTCCCGAAATCGATCGTTTCCAGCGCACTGATAATCTTTTCAATCACATGCGGATCTACGCTTCCTTTGGACGTCATCATGCTCCCCCTTTATGTCTGCCCGTTCGTCTTTTGACAATGGCTTTTTAATTCATACTATTCTGATAAGAAATATACACTTATACTATTATGTTTTCTTTCAGAAATCAATAACATTTACACAATTTTTGGATTTGATTTCTCCACTCTTTTCCTGCTTAAAAAAGAAAATCAGTTGACTGGCGGCCAGCTTTCGTTTGTGTACGATCAGCTATTTGTGCCGGTTCGATGTGCTGCCTAATTAAGTTTTTGAACATTTAAATTTCCCGCCATAAAAAAAAAGCGCCCCGCCTCTGGCCGGAGCACCTTTTTCTCACACTTTTGTTTCCTCAATAATACATGTGACACCCATGCTGGCGAGCGCTTGCTCCAGGCTGCCGTATGTTTGATACTCTGAAAAATCAAGTCCCAATTGGATTGAAGTCTGTGCCACATCAGGCCGAATGCCGGAAAATACTGTTCTGATGCCGAGGAGAAATAACGTTTTCGACAGCATGTACAATTGCTGCGCCACCATCGTATCGACAATGGGCACACCGGACAGATCAATCACAAGGTTTGTGATCCGTTTTGCGACACAGTTTTCCGGAACTGTCTCCAAAATCACACGCGCCCGTTCCGTATCAATCGCACCGATGAGCGGCAAGGTGCCGATCGTATCCGCAATCAAAATAACCGGACAGCTCAATTCGGAAATAAGCTCCTGCTGAGATGACAGCCTCGAAATCATTAATATCTGATACTGTTCGGTAAAATCCGTCATCAGCTGATCAATTGAGCCGTTGACAAGGTGATTCCAGCGGCGGGCATCCTCGCTTGTTACGATGTCCTGATGCTCATCCATAAAACGGGTGACCGCTTCCCAAAAGACGGTTCTTGAATTGCCGATCGCCTCAACGACCTCATGAACCTGAGCGTCCTGCTCCACTCTGCTTTTCGCTACCTGTGCGGCCCATTTTTCTTTGTTCTGCTGAAAAACGGCCGGATCTTCCAGCAAAGCGCTGGCGATGGTTGTGTTCGTAAACGTATGCTGCTCGATCAGCAGTTGTTTCTTTTCTTCACTTAATTGATCCTCGGAATAAAACCGCCCTCTCAGCTTCCGTCTCAGCTTGAGCCATTTTTCCGTCAGCTCGGCCGAATGTGTAATGATATAATCATGAAGTAATTGGTCTTTGTTCACTGCCGTCTCCTCTTTCAAGATATGTACTTTTATAAATTATAAATCGGAAACGCCGTTCGTACTAGAGGAATTAAAAAAAGCCGGCACATTGAAGCTTTTGGTTGCTTTTTTCGGTTGCGGGATACAATATAAAAAGAAATGAAACAGGAGGTCGTAAAATGATTAAAAAAATCGCGACAGTCGCCGTATACACTAATGATCAGCAAAAAGCGAAAACATTTTGGACGGAAAAAGCGGGGTTTGAAACCGTCGCTGAGCATCCGATGGGCCCGAACGCCTTTTGGCTTGAGGTAGCGCCTAAAGGAGCCGGCACTCATTTGGTTATCTATCCGAAAGCGATGATGAAAGGAGCCGAGCATATGAAGGCTTCTATCGTATTTGAGTGCGAAGATGTGTTTGCCGCATACGAACAGATGAAAAAGAACGGCATCACCTTTTTAGATGAACCGAAACAAATGGAATGGGGCACCTTCGTGCAATTTAAAGATGAGGATGGGCATGTTTTTCTCCTCAAATCGTAATCAGGTGTCTCAATTGACTTTGAGAATCATTTTCATTTAAAATAAAACGTGAAAATGATTGGAGAGATGCCAGATGTTCGTGCAAATCAGAAAAATGACCGTAAAAGAAGGACATGCCGACAAAGTGATCGAACGATTCAGCTCAGAAGGCGTGATTGAAAAGCAGGAAGGTTTGATAGACGTAACGGTTCTGGAGAAAAAAGTCCGCCGCGGCGATGAAGAAGTCGTCGTGTTAATCCGCTGGGAGTCAGAAGACCATTGGAAGCAATGGGAAAAAAGCGAAGACCACATCGCGGCCCACAAAGCAAACCAAGGCAAGCCGAAACCCGATTATATGCTTGGGACGGATGTCGGTATGTATCATGTCAAAGCCGTTAAAACAGGCGTGTACGGAAAATAATAAAGAGCATTTGCCCCAGGGCAAAGCTCTTTTTATTTTTTCTCCTCATATGGAAGGACGAACAGCGGTTTATCATGCTTCCATTCCGCATAAAATACATCCTCCGTTCTTTTGATGTTCTGCTTTTTCAGGTCCTGAATCAGCTGTTCTTCTTTCACCCCGGCTTCTTTCAGATTTTCATACAGCACTTCACCGTCAATGATCAGTGTGACCGGTAAAGAGACCTGCTTCGGCTTGATTTGCATGTCGCCGTTTTTCGTCGTGTCATACGGAAATTTCGGCAGGACACTGACCATCCCGTTTGTTTCTAAAATCGCGTATTCAGCTTCCTGTATGGAAAAGCAATTCGCCTGTCTGAGAAGGCTTTGCAGCTGATTAATATCCAGTTTATTCTTTTTCAGCACATCATATTTCAGTTTTCCTTTATGGATAACAATATTCGGCTCGCCTTCCAACAGCTTTCTGGAGCTTTTGACTTTCTGCGTAATCAGTTCGATGAAATAAATTAAAATACCCCATAACAGAGAAGCAAAAATGATTTCGACGATCCTGACGCCTTTATCATACACCGCATTTCCGACCAATTCTCCGAGGATGAGCGCGGAAATAAAATCAAACGGCGTAATCTGCGAGAATTGAGTTTTTCCCAGCAATTTTAGAATCACAAATAAAATACCCAAACCGCATACTAATTCCCAAGCCACTGTAAATAAATGTCCCATATCTGCACCTTCTTCTTAAAAGTCATTACCATTATGGACATTCGCCTGTTTTCTATACAGCGGCTGACAAACACAAAAAAACGCAGCCGAGGCCGCGTTTCTCTATTTCTGTTTAATGTTTTTGATTCGATCTCACGACCCTAACGCACGCCTCAGCGGCATAACCGGCGGCCGCTCCGAAACCGGCAAACATCGCGGCAAGCCCCAGGCCCATCCCTTCCCAGCCGCCGACACCGACCATACTGTAAACAACCGTACCAAATGCAGCAAGGCCGAGCACCGCCAAAAGACATTCGGGCCACATCTTTTTCGGCCATTTCTTACGGAGTAAAGCAGATATCCCAAAATTAAGACAGAACGCGGCCAGACAGATCAGATAAAAATACCACATGTCTTTTGCACCTCCGTCGTGAGGAGCTTTTTATTTGCTCATCTCTTTTTCAAATAAATGATAACCTGACGCCAATCCCTTTGATTCATATCCCATCCCGCTGTAAAAAGACTGAAGCGCCTTATTTTCGGACACGCAATCGAGCCGGATTTTCGTTTTTCCCGGACAAGACACACCCGTCTCCGCCCATGTCATAATCGTCCGTCCGAGCCCGGCGCCTGCAAACCGCCTGTCAATCGCCAGCCGGTGCAGATACACGGACTCTCCGTGGCCCTCATCGCCCCAAAGACGTCTGTCCCACTCGCTTGCTTCGGGAAGCAGCATGACGACGCCGGCCAGCTCTGCTTTCTGCCTGAATAAAAAAACATGTCCTTGGGCGATCGCCTTCCGCATATTGTGGGTATCTTCCCCCTGTAAAAGGCCGCTCCACTGGCTTGACCCTTTATCCCGAAGCCATTCTGCCGCTGACACGAGCAGATCCATGACCTCTTTTGCATCATCCTTCCGGGCGGGGATGACCCGGAATGCCCCCGCCGTCTCCTCCGTGATCGTAAATGGTGTCATAAAAGCCTCCTGTAATCAGAATATTCGACACCTTTATTATAGACCAAGCGCAGGACGGAAAAAAACAGCCGTCATGTTTGAGGGCCGTTTAAAAAATCTTCTTCTTATCACGTTCTTCTTTTAAAATCTCAACCGCTTCCCTGAAGCGCATGGAGTGAACGATTTCACGCTCACGCAGAAAACGGAGTGAATCATTCAGATCAGGGTCATCGGAAATATCAATAATCCATTGATACGTCGCTCTCGCCTTTTCTTCAGCCGCAATATCTTCATATAAATCAGCGATCGGATCACCCTTCGCCTGTATGTAAGACGCTGTGAACGGAACTCCGGCCGCATTGTGATAAAACAGCGCGCTGTCATGGTTGACGTAATGATCGCTGAGCCCTGCATCACGCAGCTGCTGCGGGGTCGCATCTTTTGTCAGCTTATAAATCATCGTCGCAATCATTTCTAAATGCGCAAACTCCTCCGTGCCGATATCCGTCAATAGGCCGATCACTTTATCAGGAATCGTGTAGCGCTGGTTTAAATACCGGAGCGCTGCGGCTAATTCGCCGTCAGCCCCGCCGTATTGTTCAATCAAAAACTTAGCCAGCATCGGGTTGCATGTGCTCACTTTAACCGGATATTGCAGCTTTTTTTCATATACCCACATTTACAGATCCCTCCTTATACTTGCCATGGCCAAGGACCGCGGCTCCAATCCCACTGCGCGCCGACCTGACTCACGCCGAATTGCAGAAGCGGTCCGTACTCAGGCTCAAACCGCTTTCTCAGCTGCCTTGAGTACCGGGAATATTCATGAAACTGCTGAAGCGCGAGGCGGTCGTGTGGATGCGTATCCAGATAAAGCGTCAGCTCCACCAGCACAAAGTCCGCCGCCTGGATTTGCTCCAGCAGCCGATAGTATTCATCATCAATCTTTTTCGCCATATTCGATTCCCCCCCGATAAGGATTATCATAGAAATCGTAAAGATCCTTCCAAAGGGTCCCTTTTTTCAATGCCTCCATCGGAGAAAACTGCTCCAAGTGATACGGCTGAAACCGCATATAAAGATGCGGCGGCGTTCTGAAGTATTTTCTCCCGATCGGCGGGCAGGGATCAAACCGGCTGTGGAAGGGCTTATAAGATTTGACCGGTGTAAACGGCTGATTTTCTTTCATTACGATCCTCCTTTCCTAAACACATGACCTTAATAGGTATGAATCCGTATCAGCTTTTATGCTCCGCAAGAAATAAAAAAAGCCCGTTAAAAACGGACTCAAGGTAACGCTCCGGAATTTGAAGTGAAAAAATCACAATGAAAACTCTGATTGAAAACGCTGATAATGTGTCAACGTATATTCCGTAATTTGCTGATCATATTCAGGATATTCATATCTCAATAAAACAGCGACTGACTTTGAATATGCTCTAAAGAGACCCTGACAGTCAAACAATGCCTTCCACACGCTTTCATAAGTATTGCCGACAAAAGTATTCAGCAGGATTTCCCAATCTTCCGCATTCATGTATTTTTGAATATACTTATAATTCTTCCCTACACTTAATGAAAACTGATTCTCTATCCCGATCTTCCACGCAATCATACGCAAAACATTAGGCCTTAGAATGTCATTCATATGATCCAGCGCAAACAGTATTTCTTTACGCATTAATCCTTTAATCACATAGGTTGAAACCATCCAAAATTCATTGCAGCAATCATCAAACTCTCTGGGAGTCGGTTTCTTTATATGATATTGTTCATCACTTGCAATAATCTTGCGCTTGATCCGGTCATCCTTGTCTAATAATATTTCCGCCAAACCATCACTCTGTGTAAAATAATGCTCTGTTTGATTTACAGGGATCAAAGTTAAATCGATTTTATGATGATCTTTAAAAAGCATTAAGTAGGAGAACCAGTCTCCGAGTTCTGGAGGGAAAAGTTCCATATCTTCAGGTTTTTGCATCATCATTCTTTCGCCAAACTGATCCAGCCAGCTTTCGTCAGATGTGAAGGAGTCCATATCGGTCACAAAATAAGAAATATCATAGTCTTGAAATCTGTCTCTCGGTACATTTTTATTGGTTCTTGATCCTTCCAAGGTCACAAGCCGGATTCGCTCGTCCTTCATCGCAATATCAAGAATCAATTTCATCATTTCGTTTTCACTTCTCACATGTAAAATCTCCCGCATAAAGAGAGCCTTTAGGGATGCTGTAAACGGCAGTTAAAATTCATAAAGAAAAAGTTTGTGAGCTTGCTTATAATTTACAGAAAAGCCCTATGTACTCGTGATTTTGCTCAATCGTAACACAGCTGCAAGAACATGAGTAGGGCACTCCTGCTGCTCAAGAGTGCCCTTCTCTTATGGTCAGATATATTGGCTGTCCCGATGATGATGATGGAACGGGTAGCCGCCGTAGCCTCCGCCATAGCCGCCAAAACCGTACCCCGGATATCCCCCGAAGCCTCCGTAGCCGCCAAAACCGCCGTAACCCCCGTAACCGCCAAAACCGTACCCCGGGTAGCCGTAGCCTCCGCCGAAACCGTACCCCGGATAACCTCCGAAGCCTCCGTAGCCGCCAAAACCGTACCCCGGGTAGCCGCCTCCGAAGCCTCCATAGCCTCCGCCGTAGCCTCCGCCGTAAATCGGTCTTCTTTCATTCATGATTTATCGCTCCTTCACATAGGTTACAGTCCAGCTTATGACATCAGGAACGAAACGTATGGGCATCCGCCCATTTTTAACGAAATAATCAAAAAACGCTTTACGGAGGAATCCGATACAGGGCGGCCGCACAGGCAAAATAAAAAGCCGGAACATGCACGGTCCCGGCCTTTTCGTCTTTATTCGCCTAAATCTACATTGTGATAAACCTGCTGTACGTCTTCCAGGTCTTCCAGCACATCAATCAGCTTTTCAAATTGAGCTTTCGCATCTTCCGGAAGCTCGATTTCATTTTGCGCAAGCATCGTCAGCTCCGCAACTGTGAACTCTTCAACGCCGGCATTTTTGAATGCCTCCTGCACGGCATGGAATTGATCAGGCTCGGCATACACGATAACACTGTCATCCTCTTCTAAAATATCGCGAACGTCCACATCAGCTTCCATCAGCAATTCCAGCGCTTCATCCGCCGTCTTGCCTTCAACACCGATAACGGCGGTCGCATCAAACATGTAAGCGACAGACCCGCTCACACCCATATTTCCGCCGTTTTTTCCGAATGCGGCGCGCACTTCAGGCGCCGTGCGGTTTACATTGTTCGTTAACGCATCAACAATGATCATTGAACCGTTCGGCCCGAAACCTTCGTAACGCAGCTCGTCAAAGTTCTCCTCCGCGCCGCCTTTCGCCTTTTCAATCGCACGCTCAATAATATTTTTCGGCACACTGTACGTCTTCGCGCGCTCAAGCACCACTTTTAAAGCCTGGTTCGATTCCGGATCAGGCTCGCCCTGTTGTGCCGCCACATAAATCTCACGGCCGAACTTCGCGTAAATCCGGCTCGTATTTGCGTCCTTTGATGCTTTCTTTTCTTTAATATTGTTCCACTTACGGCCCATTTTGTTCCACTCTCTTTCACGAATTGAATCTGTATGATAAATACTCTGTTTCTATTATACCTCAGCGGTTGGGTTGTTTCGAGTGTAAGACTTTAGAAAAAGCAGGGACGCTTAAAATAGCCGCGGCGCACTAAGCCGAATCTGAGGGTTACTGTACAAAACATAAAAAGCCTCCCTTCATACAGGAAGGAAGTCGCAAGCCAAAAGATTCATTTTATTCTTATTACCTATTTCCTACACTGTATATCCCGACTCACGTGGTAAAATTTTGATATCGAACAAAAGAAAGGATATGGTCATGAAAGTTTTCGAAGCAAACAGCCTACTGGCCGCCGCCAAGCAGCGTGCGAGTGAATACAAAGAACTCCGCGGCCAAATGGTCAATCTAAAAAAAGCCTTCCAAGGCATGGCTGATCTCGGTGACGGCGATTTCTCTGGCCGGGGCGCAAATAACATTAAAGCTTTTTTCAAGGACCACGCCGGCGTCACAGACAGCTGGCTTGATCTGATCGATATGAAAATCGCATTTCTCACAAGCCTTCCCGGCAAAGTCGAAAATGCCGAACTTTCCAATTCGCATGTGGAGGAATCATTTCTGGAGCACGAGCTTACCCACGCCCTCAGAAAATCAAAGGCGATTATGGAAGAGCAGAAAAAAGACATGCGCTCCATCCTCGGAGAGATCGAAGACATCATTTCGCTCGAATTGTTTTCAACCGAGAGCACAGATCAGAAGCTTTCCTCAGCTGACAAAAAAAGAAGCGAAACCATACATAAGCTCGGCAAGCTCGATCACGATCTAACGAAAGAATACGCAGAAACCGAAGCGAACGAACAGTTCATCAAAGCCGACTTTCAGCAGCTTCAAAATGCCACGGGCAAAGGAAAAAGCGCCACGCCGCTTCATTACAACGCCAAAGCATACCGAGAAAGCGACATCCATAAGAAAAAAGGCGAGATTGCAAGACATTCGGATGCTTATTTGACGATTAAGAAGGAAGAAGCGAAAGAGCGGGGAGATTGAAAAACTGAAAGAAAGACTGAAAAACTATGATTATGCGAATGCCGATGAATTCTATGAAATGGCCAAAACGATCGGCTATAAAAACCTGACAAAAGGACAGCAGCGCTACTTCACTCAAATTGAAAACACGCGTGAACTCACAGACGGTTTCAAAGGCGTTGCCGTCGGCCTTTATGATTCCGGAAAAGACGCGGTCACAGGCCTGTGGGATATGGTCACAGATCCGGGCGGAACCGTTAAAGCCATTACAGGAGCGGTGGCTCACCCGATCAAAACGTATGAAGCCATTTCAGCCGCAATTGAAGAATCGTACCAAAAAGACATGGTCAACGGTGACACCTACTCAAGAGCAAGGTGGGTGTCATATGCGGTGGGCACAGTTGTGACATCAGTTGTCGGCACAAAAGGCGTCGGCGCCGTCTCAAAAACAGGCACAGCAGCCAAAGTGACGACCAAAGTCAAAGCAGCAGCAAGCAAATCAGCAACAGCTCAAAAAGCCATAACGGTCTCAAAACAAACCGTTGATCACATCAAGCAAAAGGTCAACACAGGCATTGAAGTATCAAAAAAGCGCGTCAAAACCAAGTTGAATCAAATCGGAGATCTCACTCTAGCTGATATTCTCCCGTATCATCCGCGTCACGACTTAGTACCGGCAGGCGTCCCTTACAACGCAGTCAACGGGGTCACACTTAAAGAGGGACTGCAAAAATTCGCCAAGGTCATCCTCCCGAAACCGTACGGAACCTCCGCAAGCGGCAGACGGACACCGGCACCGCATGTACCGCCGGTAACGGTCAAATACGGCGAGCATTTTGCGAAATGGACCAGAAAGAAAGTATTGAAACCGAATGTCATCTACAAAACAAAAGAAGGCTACACGTACACCACTGACAACTATGGTAGAATTACAAGTGTCAAAGCAGACTTGCAGCTGGGAGAAGCAAAACGCAACCAATATGCACAGTCAAAAGCAGGTAAACCAGACCGTCTGACAGATGACGACGGAGGCCACCTAATCGCCACTCAATTCAAAGGCTCAGGCCAATTTGACAACATCGTGCCGATGAATTCTCAGATTAATAGGAGCGGCGGGAAATGGTATAAGTTAGAACAGGCATGGTCGCAAGCGCTTAAAGAAGAGCCTCCAAAAAAGGTTACGATCACAATTGAAAATGTGTATGAGGGTGATTCGTTAAGACCCACTTTATTTGATATAACATATAAAATTGGAGAAGAAAGAACAAAGAGCATCACAATTAGAAACCAAATTGGAGGCTGATGAAAATGGAAACTTCAAAAATGGAACAACTATATCAAAAGATTGCTGAAAAAATAAATGATATGATTCCCTCCGAATGGATGAGGGTTACTTTATATGCCGAAATTTTGGACGACTCCAGAGAAGTTTATTTTTTCTTTAACACACAAGAAGACGAAGAATATATTTATTCACACGATATTCCAGAACATTTTCAAGTAAGTAATCGAATTTACAAAAATATGCTACTAGACCTTCAAGATTTATTTGATGAATTAAGGGATGAATTTAAAAAGCAATCTTCAGATATTTGGACTAACCTCACACTAAATTTAGATAGAAACGGTGAATTCTCAATCGATTATGATTATGAAGATGTACTCGCTTCAAAATATACTGATACTGAGCGACAAGTAATTTGGGAATATAAGCACTTGGGAATTACGCCAATAAGCGAGAGCAGCAGAAAGTTCCTTGAACAATATCTAAATGAACAATGAAAAAATTGGTGAACTATATCAAAAGATTGCTGAACATCTAAATGAAATGATTCCATCTCAATGGGAAAAGATCATTTTATATGCTGAAATACTTGAGGACTCAGCGGATATATACTTTTATTTTACAACACCAAATAACAGTGATTATTTATTTTCTCATTATATACCTGAACACTTTGATGTGAGTGAAGAGATTTACGATCAACTGCTAATTGAACTTCAAGAGCTATTTGAAGAACTAAAAGAAGAATTTAAACTAGGCAACCAAGATATTTGGACTAATCTCACTTTAAAATTAGAAAACACCGGAAAGTTTTCAATTGATTATAATTATGATGATGTTTTATCCTCTGAACTTGATGACCTTCAAAGACGAGATGTTTGGAAATATCAAAATTTAGGGATATTGCCTAAAGATGAGAACGATAAAGAATTTGTAATAAACTACTTCGGTCTATAAATCAAAAAAATGGCTCAGCCCTTCTCTGCTGGGCTATTTTTGATAACTAGGATTTCTCGATGGCTGGAGGTGAAAGATTGGAGACTAAAAAAACGCAAGATTTGTACCAGCTTATTAGTCAGAAATTAAATGACATCATACCTTGTGAATGGACAAAAATTTACCTTTATGCAGAAGTATTAAATGACTCTACCATGGTTCTTTTTTACTTCAGAACACCAGAAAATAATCAAATTATTTATTCACAAGATATACTTAGCCATTACAGCGTAAGTAAAAATGTCTTCAAAACTTTATTAAGGGAAATCCGTGAAATTTTTGAGGAATTAAGAGTTGAGCACAAAAATAATATTGATCAGGTCTGGACTAACTTACATTAACATTGGAGAGCAATGGTCAATTCTAACTTGATTATAATGATGACGATATTTTGGCATTTGAGTTAGATGGGGATCAAAGAATTGCATTAAGGGAATAAAAACCCTTGGAATTTTGCCTGTAGACGAGGAAGAAGAGGATTTTTAATTACTTATCTAAATCAATAATAAAGACTGGAGGCATCATGAAACTGCAAAAATGGGTGAATTATATCAACAGATAGCTGAAGGCATTAACGAAAAAATCATTCCTTCTGGATGGTAAAAGGTCTTTCTTTATGCGGAAATTCTCGACGATTCATCTGAGGTTTTCTTTTATTTTAATACCCCCCAAAGTGAGGATTATATCTATTTTCAAAACATTCCAGAACATTTTCATGTCAATGAGGGGCTGTTATTTGACTTACATAACGTATTCAAGTTTTCTTTCAAAACAGGCAGCACCCCATAAACGGATGCTGCCTGTTAAATCCTTATGTATAGTCTGAAGAGGTCATTTATTTTGTTTTTTAAATATGAAAATAGATATGACGGTAAATATGATAGCTGTAATAACAATGATCCATAAGCTTGCAGCCGTACTGATAAAATGGCCGTTTAACTTGTAGACGATCCCGTAATGCTTTTCATATTCCTGTATTTGGTCCGCAGAAGCATGTTTAAATACTTTATCAACCGAGTCCGTCATAAACGCTTTTCTGAACAGAACAGCGGTGTGGCTGATAGGGAAATACATAATAATCTTCTGTACAAACACCGGTACGCCGCCGATCGGTACATATACTCCGCATAAAAAACCGATGGCTGTTCCGACGATCGTACTTAACGTTGAAAATGCATTTTGTGTGTGAATAAACAGCGTTAAAAATAAATTAATGGAGCTTGACAAAGCAACTGAAAGAATGATGATACCCAATACTTCAAGTATATCAGCTCCGCTTAAAAGCTTGCTGCCTGTTGAAACGAGAAAAATTTCACAGCCTAAAAAGGCGATGAAGGAAAAGATCAAGCCGATAACAAATGAATGAATGACGTAGCTCAATTGAATGGTCGCTCTGGATAAAGGAGCTGTTAAAAAGTCATACGTTCTCTTGCTTTCTTTATCTTTCACCATAATTCCGAAAGCGCCTAAAGTCGTTGTTACAGCTGTAATGGACAGCAATCCCGCCACCATCCATTCGTTCACCATGGCTTTGGAATCATCTGTCGAACCAACCAGCGCCTTAATGGCGTCCAGCTGTGTCTGCTGCAAGAACACGGCATATAACAGAATGACGATAAATACTGACAGCAGAGAAAGAAGCAAAAGCGTTCGATCACGGAAGTAGATTTTTATGTTTCTGCTGATTAAACTGGATAAAGACTTCATTTACGCAATGCTCCCCTTTACTGGCAAAGTGCTTCCTTGTTCTTCGATAATATGGATAAACACATCATCCATATTCCCTTTGATCACCTCGAAAGATTCGACTTTTCCTTCAAGACTTTTCAAAATGTCAAACGCATGGAGAGTGGACTCTACACGAAGAGAATAAATAGAGTTTTTAACCGTAAAGGCCAGTTGTTTACTTTCAAACCATGCCGTCGGATCAACGTCTTGCTTAAACAAAATATGCAGACTGTCAAACGCATATTGATCTTTCAGCTGACTCGGTGTGCCCTCTGCAATCAGCCGTCCTTCTTTGATGACCACAACGTTATCAGCCACAGCGGCCTCTTCCATGTAATGGGTCGTTAAAAAGATCGTCATGTTTGTTTCTTCCTGCAGCCTTTTAATCGCATTCCAGACAAATACCCTCGTTTGCGGGTCAAGACCTGTCGTAGGCTCATCTAAAAATAATATGGTCGGTTTATGGATGATGGCGCGGGCAATATCCGCTCTTCTTCTTTGTCCGCCTGACAAATCGCTGTATTTTTTCTCCTTAATATCATCCAATTTTAAATAGTCTGATACAAACTGATAGTTTTCCTGAACTTGTGCTTTGCTTAAATGATAATATTGTCCGCGATTCATGATATTTTCAAATACGGTCAATCGTTCATCCAAAATACTCTCTTGAAAGACAACCCCAATCTTTTTGCGGATATGATTGTTCTCTTTCCCCTCACCAAGCGTAAAACCGTCAATTACCACTTTTCCGGATGTCTTTTTGATCAGTGTACAGAGAATGTCAATAGTGGTTGATTTCCCCGCACCGTTCGTTCCCAGAAATGCAAACAGCTCACCGCGTTTGACAGAAAAGGATATCCCTTTAACTGCTTCAAATGATCCGTATTTTTTGCGCAGATCCGTTACTGTAATAATGTCTTGTTCTTCTCCCATTCTGTTCACCTCGAAAAGTAAGATTTTATGCCGTTGACCACTAACTTTATATCGACTTTGCCGCTAGGATTTTTCTCATTTTTATCCAACTTTATTATCTTTTTATAAATAATTATCTTGATTATGAAGGTATACGCACATAAAAAGGCTTCTTAAAAGAAGCCTTTTTATCGTTTTACGTTAATATTATGCTTTAATTCCCCAAGTCATTAACCATCGCCACTTTGTTGAGAAGCTTTGTAAGGATCTCCTGCACAAATAGATTTTTCTTTTTCTGCAAAAACGGTAGAAATTTTAGTCGCATTCGTTAAAAAGCCTTTAACAGTTATCGCAAAATCTTGCCTCCCTGCTCTTTTTAAAGGTATAAGATCATAGCGTGATGTTTTTCCCAATTCCGTTTTAATAAATAATTAAAAAAGGTTTCATTGGTGCTTATATGTGGCTTTTTCTTCAGCAACTAATGAAGACTTAAAGAACTCATTCTCTTTGTAATTCATTTGCATATGTTTCAGCCTTTTAAAAAAGTAATTTTCTAATTGTTTGTCTATACAATAAATAAAACAGCCTTTTTGTCCCCGGGTCATCAAAGTTCTGTATGTGTTGCGAATAATTTCGTCTGCAAGCTTCTCAGCTTCTTCTGAATTTTGCTTTAGCATTTTCTTCAAACCACGTAAGGAGGTATCTGTTTTCGCCCGCTTTGAATGATCAGTCAATACTACTCCATCCCTGCACACTAGATCATTTCCTATAATTACACCTACATAATCAAATTCCAAACCTTGGCATGTGTGTATACAACCTATTTCATTAATAGAATCTTCGTCAATTGCCCACGTGTCTGAGTTATTTAAATTCCAACTCATTCCGAATTGATATTCAGGAATCTCTATATCATGAAATTCTGTTTTAGCTTTTCCTTCCTTCACCCAATCCCAACAGTAACCAGCAACTATTCGAGCTTTATTATTAACTTTATTCAGATCTTCTATCTGTTTACGCAATTCATTTGGATTTCTATATATACGAAAATCGTAGTTCATTCCAATATAATTAGAATTCGCAGTTTCCCGAATTTGAAGAACATCATCTAACCAGCTTATATAACCATCTGAACCATTGCAACGAAACTGTGAATCCAGTTTCATATTTGTAACCTGAGCATCTAATTCTTTTGAGAATTTAAGGATTGTATCAGTACTGCCAATATCTTTTAACGTTACTCTTTGATGTTCATCTATGAAAAAAACAGAAAGTTTGGAAGCATTTATTATTTCCTTAATTTGATTTTCCCCAAGGTTATTAAATAAACCGGATTTCTCATTTAATCGATGCGCCTCATCAACAATTAAAACGTCAAATTCACCTGATGGAGCATTGACATAACTGCCCGATCCTTTAAATAAATTATCAATGTGCCCTTTCCGAAAGTTTTGTTTTAACTTAGTAGCATATACATTTCTGGGAGCTGCATTTTTTGTTACATATTGTGCAACGAGACTTCGGTTTGTTGCTTCTACTAATAAATTTACAGCAAGAACAGATTTTCCTGTACCTGGCCCGCCTTCTACAACTAAAACTTGTTTAGTGTTTGTACGTAATGCCTCATTCGCCAAATGTAAGGCCGTCTCATACACAACTTTTTGATTATCAATCATCATAAACTCTCGATTACCTTGAAGCATACTGTTTAACGAATCTTGAAGAGACTTTGAAGGCCGTATTCTTCCTTTATCTATTGTATATAGGATTTCTTTGCTGTCTCCATACTTAATATACTTTTTAATGAAATCACGAAGCTTACCTGAATCACCTTTGATAAAAACCGGAGCTTCTTTTATATAATATTCATATATTGAATCAGTTAATGGATCGTCTGTACCCTGATTCAAATAGTTATGTAAGTATGTACAAGGATATAGGTTGATATCTTCTTTTTGCGCATTTTCATTGTAATCCTTTATTAACGATGCGTATGACCAGGCTTGATAAGATGGATGGGTTGTTTCGCGAATTCCTTTATTTATAAACGTTTTAACGATGGCCTCTTTACTATCAATTTTCTCTACCTTCTCCCATTGTTTAAGTTCCACAATCACAACAGATGAACGATCATTCTTATCTGATCCAGATATAAGAAAATCAATACGCTTTGAAGTATTGGGTATTTTGAACTCAATAGCAATTCCTGCGTCCTTAGGAATTTCTCTATCACTTAATACCCTATACATATACTGCATAGAGTTATCCCAAGATCTAACCTCTCTCTCATTGATTTTGCCAATTTTATCATTGTAGTTTTTACAAATATTTGTTACCAACTTATCGTCAAACACATCACTTAAAAACTCTTCTTTTGTAGCTTCATAGACTATCATTGTTTCACCTTTTCATTAACTTTTTACGTTATCTCTATAATTCGCCACTCAAAATAACTAAATTGAGTTATATTGAGAATACCATTTTTCTTCAAATTAATCTGTTTTAATATGCTCTTTGTAATTAATAATTAAAAAGGATCCTTCACATACTAATATAAAAAAAGCAGCGTTCTCAAAAAGAGAACACTGCTTTATTTCAATTCGAGCTTTGCCACACACTCCACATGATTCGTATGCGGGAACATATCCACCGGCTGCACTTCGAGGGTCTGATATCCGCCATCCTCAAGCACCCGCAGGTCTCTTGCAAGCGTGCCAGGATTACATGACACGTACACCACCCGCTTCGGTTTCATCTCGATGATCGTCCGCAGGAGGGCTTCGTCGCAGCCTTTTCTTGGCGGGTCGACGACAAGGGTGTCGGCCGTGATGCCTTCTTCGTACCACTTTGGAATCACGGTTTCTGCTTCTCCGACTGCGAATTCCGCGTTTGTGATACCGTTCAGCTCAGCGTTGCGTTTCGCATCCTCGATGGCTTCCGGCACGATTTCGACGCCGTATACTTTTTTCGCCTGCTTCGCCAAGAAAAGAGAAATGGTTCCGATGCCGCAGTAGGCGTCGATGACGGTTTCTTTGCCTTGAAGCTCTGCGTACTCAAGCGCTTTGTCGTAGAGCACTTTTGTCTGTTCCGGGTTGACCTGATAGAACGATCTGGCGGAGATGGCGAATTTGACGTCTCCGATGAGGTCGTAGATGTATTCTTCGCCCCAGATGACGCTTGTTTCGTTTCCGAAGATCACGTTTGTTTTGTTTGGGTTGATGTTTTGCACGATTGATTTGACGTGCGGAAATTGCGCCGTGATGTCTTCGATGATCTTCGCTTTGTGCGGAAAATCGCTTGTTCTTGTGATGAAGACGATCATCATTTCGCCTGTGACGACGCCGTATCTCACCATGATATGGCGGAGCCAGCCTTTGTGGCGTTCTTCATTGTAGGCTTTGACGCCATAATTTGCGCAAATGTCTTTGACCGCTTGGACGGCTTCGTCGTTTTTAGATTGCTGAATCAGGCAGGCGCTCATGTCGATGATGTCATGGCTTCTTTGCTGATAAAATCCGGCGACGAGTCCGCCTTCTCTTTCTCCTACCGGCACCTGCGCTTTGTTTCTGTAGTTCCACGGGTCTTCCATGCCGAGTGTCGGGTGCACGATAACACTGGACAGATCCAGCTTGCCGATCCGTTCTAAAACGTCTTTGACTTGTTTCTGTTTAAACAAGAGCTGGCCCTCGTAGGTCATGTGCTGAAGCTGGCAGCCTCCGCATTGCTTGTAGATCGGGCACGGGGCATCCGTTCTGTGCGGGCTTTCTTCCTTCAGCTCAATCAAGCGGCCGAAAGCGAAGCCTTTTTTGACGCGTGTCACTTTGATTTGCGCTTTTTCCTCGGGCAGGGCGTTCGGCACGAAGATCGGGAAGCCCTGAATCTTTGCGACCCCCGCTCCTTCGTGCGTCAAATCCTCAAATGTCACGTCATAGTATTCATTTTTTTCTACCGGGGGTTTCATTTTCATCTATAATCACCTCTAGTTTTACCAATAGCCTTGTTTCAGCGTGCTGGCAAACCTTCAAATCTGTCAGGCCTTCAAAGGTTTCCGATCACGCTGAAAAGATGACAAAATCCTAAAACGAATACTGTTTTAGGATTTTGTCCGCGTATTAATCATCCAGCTGTTCAGCTTTCTCCTTCGGCATGACGACGTGAATATGTCTGTACAGATTCACGAATTCGCCTGGCAGCATGCCGCCGTATTCGCCGTCCAGGTTCAGCTGCATCTTTTCTGATACATTGACTTTCACACGGTTCGCTTTTGTGTAAATAATGTGCTGATCGTTAATATGATCGCCTCTGAGCGCCATGCTCGCGACTCTGATAAACTCCGCGAGATTGGCTTTTTTCAAAATAATTAAATCAAACATGCCGTCATTCAGGCTGGAATCAGGGGCCAGCTTCTCGAATCCGCCGACCGAGTTGGTCAGCGTCACTAAAAACAGCATGATTTCGCCTTGAAACAGCTTGCCGTCATATTCAATCTCGACTTCTGTCGGACGAAGTGAAGGCAGCATTTCCATTCCTTTTAAATAATAAGCAAGCTGGCCGAGCATCGTTTTCAGTTTGCTTGGCACATCATACGTCAGCTCCGTCAGACGGCCTCCGCCGGCGATATTGATAAAGTACTGTCCGTTCACCTGGCCGATGTCGATCGGGCGGGCCACGCCGTTAATGACGGTATCAGCGGCATTCAGTATATTTTCTCTCGGAATGCCCAGCGCTCTGGCGAAGTCATTTGTCGTGCCGACCGGAATGACGCCCAGCGTCGGTCGTTTGTCTAACGGCGCAAGGCCGTTGACGACTTCATTAATCGTTCCGTCTCCGCCGGCTGCGACAATTAGGTCAAACTCCCGCAAAGCGGCTTCTTTTGCGGCATGAGTGGCATCTCCCGCACATGTGGTGGCATGGGTGGAGGTTTCATAACCGGCTTGTTCAAATTTTTGCAGGACCTGGGCAAGATTTTTCTTAAAAAGCTCACGTCCTGAAGTCGGATTGTATATTATGCGTGCACGTTTCATTATCTCATCATCCTACTTAAGAGTATCCGATCCATTATTAACACTAACAACCTTTAATTATACTATGACTTGAGAAAATCGCAACAATATGTACAGGAATTGGCAGAAGAAAAAAGGCCCTGGCTCCATTTAAGGAGCCAAGGCCCGCTGTCTTACTCTTCTTCCGTTCCAGGTTTTTTCTTACGGAATTTCACCAATACTTCATATACGATCGGTACAATCAGAAGGGTAAGCAGAGTTGAACTGATTAAACCGCCGATAACGGTGACACCGAGTCCTTTAGATATGACCTGACTTCCGCCTTCGAAGCCCAATGCCAATGGAAGCAGGGCGCCGATTGTCGCGATCGCCGTCATCAGAATCGGACGCAATCTCGTAGAGCCGGCTTCAAGGAGCGCTTCTCTCGTCGATAAGCCTTCCGCTTCTTTATGGATGACGCGGTCAATTAAGACAATCGCGTTTGTGACGACGATTCCGATCAGCATCAGCATACCGATCATGGCATTCAGGCTGACTGTCTCTCCGGATACATACAGTCCGACTAATGCGCCGATGACCGTAAACGGAAGCGAGAACAGAATCGCAAACGGCGCTAATGCTCCGCCGAACGTGATCACAAGAACGAGGTATACGATGGCGACTGCGGCAAGCATCGCTAAGCCGAGTTTCGTAAAGGAATCAGCAATATCCGCTGATACACCGCCGGTATCGATCGATACATTGTCCGGCTTATCCAGTTTGTCAACTTTCTTTTGAACGGCTGATGACACCTTCGTGATGTTGTCAGAAGTGACGGTTGCCGTTACGTCAGCGTACACTTTGCCGTCGCGTCTGGAAATGGTGTCAGATGTCGTGCCGTTTTTCACTTTCGCCACATCGCCGATTTTTACTTCTTGGCCTGCAGGCGATGTGATGGTTTTATCCTCTAATTCTTTCACACTCTTATACTGGTCTTTTTCAGTCTTGATATTCACGTCAAGCTCTTTGCCGTCTTTTTTCACCGTTGTCAAAGGAGACTGTGACGTTTGAGACATCAGGGCCTGGGAGATTTGCGAAGCCGTTAAGCCGAGCTTGCTGAGCTTCTCCTGGTCAGCGACGAACGTGTACTCATCATATGTGCTGGAAAGGCCTGAGTTTACGTCCTTCAGATCCTTTTGCTTTTTCATGATGCTTTCGATTTCTTTGACCGTGCCTTTAATATCAGACTCTGAATCTCCGTACACATAGTACGTTAATTCATTGTTGTTGCCTGACGAACTGAAATTTTGCGTTTTCCATTCGCCGCGGCTGGATGTTTTTTTGATTTCTTTTAAGACATTGTCTTTTTCTTTGTCAAAATCAGGTGTGTCTTCTTCGTATTTCACGTAGAACAATGCGCCGTTCGAGCTTCCGCCGAGCGGGCTTTGCGAGCCTAATGAATACTGGACGGTATCGACATGTTTGCGTTTAAGCAGCATGTCTTCCGCTTTTTGCGCAGCTTTTTCAGCTTCGCTTTTCGTTTCACCCGGTTCAGGTGTATATGTGAGCTGCATCGTTTTGTCCGCTTGTGCCGGCAGATAGCTCGCGCCGATCAGCGGTACGAGGAACAAACTGCCGACAAGCATCAGAACCGCGATGATGGATGTAATCCATTTATGGCTTAATGACCAATTCAGCACTTTTTTATAGAAATCGGCCAATCTGCCCGGCTTATGCTCTTTCGCTTTAACAGGCGCGCCTGTGAGCGATTTTTTGAATAAACTGTGCGCAAGCATTGGCACCAGTGTGATGGAAATCAACAATGATGCGGCAAGCGCGAAAACAATTGTTAATGCAAACGGCATAAACAGTTCGCCGATCTGTCCGCCGACCATGGCAAGCGGCAGGAATACGGCAATGGTTACGATCGTTGATGACATGATCGGTTTAAACATTTCTTTCGTCGCTTCACGCACCAACTGTTTTCCGCGTAAAGGCTCATCTTTCAGCCTCATGCGGCGGTAAATGTTTTCGATAACGACAATGGAGTCATCGACTACCCGTCCGATGGCGACCGTCATCGCACCGAGCGTCATAATGTTTAAAGTGACATCAAGCTGATTCAGCACGAGAAGCGCAATCAGCAGTGACAGCGGGATGGAAACGATAGAAATCATCGTTGATTTAATATCTCTTAAGAATAAGAGAATGATCACGACCGCAAAGATCGCGCCGAAAATCGCTTTGCTTAACATCGTATCCACTGACTCTGTAATCGGCTTGGCCATATCAAGAGTCGAGCTGTACTTGAACCCTTTATGGTCTTTTTTGTATTGATTCAGTTCATCTTTAATCGCATCGGCCACTTCTACCGTGTTGGCGTCATTGGCTTTTACGATATTAATTCCGATGCTGTCCTTTCCGTTCGTGCGGGAAATGGATTCTGCTTTTTTCACATCTTTAATGTCGGCAATGTCAGAAAGCTTAACCGTCGGAACCCCTGCTGATGCGCTTTGCTGTGCCTGCTGCGCAGCCTGAGCGTCCGCCGCAGATGCCGCACCCGCGCCGCCTGCTTGACCTTGAGCTGCGGAAGAAGATGTGACCGGAATTCTCATATCTTTCAGATCTTTAATTGACGTAATATTTCCGTTAACGACAACTGATTTTTCCTTGTTGCCGAATGTGTATAATCCAAGCGGCGTATTGACGTCAGAGCCTTGGATTACTTTCTTGACGGTATCTTCATCAAGTCCGTACTCTTTCATTTTTTTATCTTTGAAAGAGAATTCCACCTGCTCTTCCTGCTGTCCGGAAACTTGCACGGACGCAACGCCCTGGATGCCTTCAAGCTTAGGAACGAGAGTGTTTTCCACGTTTTTGGTCAGATCTTCAAGCGAGCTTTTATCACTTGTCACACTGAGCGTCAAAATCGGGAAAGAGTTGATGCTGTAACGGGAAATGTCGGGCTTTTTCGCGTCGTCGGGAAGGCTGACATTATCCAGCGCTTCAGCGACTTCGGTTTTCGCCTTGTCCATATCCTTGTTGTAATCATATTCAATCATAACCGATGAGACGTTTTCAGAGGATGTGGACGATACGACGTTCACTCCTTCTAAATTCTGCACCGCCTGCTCGATCGGTTTCGTCACGTCATCCGCAACTTGACTCGGAGCAGCTCCGGGATAAGTCGTATTTACTGAGAGGTAAGGCATGTTGACGTCCGGTATGGATTCCTGCTTCATATTCAGACCGGCATACAGCCCTGCTACAGTAACGATAATCGTCATCAGCCAAACTGCGAATTTGTTCTTCAGTACAAAGTTAATAATGTGGTTCATCATGTCCTCCGTTATTTTTTATTGACTGACTGGTCATTCTATATAATACTAAACGGTATAACTCAACATCGTCAACCAATAAGGCAGTAAATTTTTCTAAATTTTTCAAGGATTAAGGGGAAGCACGTCATGAACGAAAAAAAAGAGAAAATCATTAAAACAGGCATCCATTTATTTGCCAAAAAGGGGTTTTCTTCAACTACAATTCAGGAAATCGCCGGTGAGTGCGGGATCTCAAAAGGTGCTTTCTACCTTCATTTCAAATCAAAAGAAGACCTTTTGCTGTCAGCATGTGAGTATTACATCGGCATGTCTATGGAAGAAATAAAGAAAATCAAAACAGAACATCAGCATAAACCGCCTAAGGACGTATTCCAAAAACAAATTGCTTATCAATTCCGGGAATTTATGGAGCACAAGGATTTTATCATTCTCTTGCTGAGCGAAAAGGTCATTCCCGAAAATCAAAAGGTAAAACAGTATTTTCATGAGGTCAATATTCAATTTAACATGCTGTACCGGGATGCTCTGCTCTCCGTTTACGGAGATGCCGTCACACCGTTTCTGGCGGATGCATCCGTTATGGCGCAAGGAATTGTAAGCTCTTATATCCATTTCTTGATTTTTAATGAACATACGGCATTTCAGACGGAAAATGTGGCGGCCTTTCTGATTGCCAGGATTGATGATCTGATTACGGGACTGATAAAAGACAATCCCGACCCGCTTTTATCTGAGGATATCTTTACTCAGCCCGCGGCGGACAGAGAAAAACTGCTCGCGGATATTCAAATGGCAAAAGCGCAGCAGGGGCTGCCTGAGGACGTTCTCGTATCGCTTGAAGTCATTGAAGAGGAATGCCAGAAGGAAGAGCCGCGAAAACCGATTATTAAAGGAATGCTGTCCAATTTGGCCGGCAGCGGAAATGAACAGATTGAAACACTGCGGGCTTCCATTGAAACTCATTTCAGCCTTACCATATAAAAAAAAGCAGCGCCCTTACAGGCGGCTGCTTTTTTTTATCGTTTTTTGATTTCTTCAAGTAAGATCTTGTTGACCATCGGCGGGTTGGCCTGTCCTTTTGAGGCTTTCATAATCTGCCCGACAAGGAAGCCGATCGCGCGGTCTCTTCCGTTTTTGAAGTCTTCAATTGACTGCGGATTGCTGTCAAGCGCATCTGTGACCAGCTTCAGAAGCACGCTTTCGTCAGAAATTTGCACAAGGCCTTTTTCTTTGACGATTTTTTCAGCGTCGCCGCCTTTTTCAATTAATTCTTTGAAGACTTTTTTCGCGATTTTAGATGAAATGGTCCCTTTTTCAATCAGCTTAATCATGCCGGCAAGACCTTCCGGAGTCAGCGCGACATCCTCAAGCTCTTTTTGTTCGGCGTTCAGGTAAGCTGAAACTTCACCCATCAGCCAGTTTGACGCCTGTTTGGCTTCTGCGCCTTTATTGACCGTTTCTTCGAAGAAATCAGCCATTTCTTTCGTCAGCGTCAGCACCATTGCGTCATAAGCCGGCAGGCCGAGCTCTTCGATATACCGCTTGCGGCGCTCGTCCGGAAGCTCAGGAATGGTTGCTCTTACGCGTTCTTTCCATTCGTCATCAATGTAGAGCTCGACAAGGTCAGGCTCTGGGAAATAGCGATAGTCATCTGAACCCTCTTTGACACGCATTAAAATGGTTTTTTTCGTCGCTTCATCGTAGCGGCGCGTCTCCTGCTGAATGACTCCGCCTGACAGAAGCACCTGCTCTTGGCGTTTCTCTTCATGCTCAAGGCCTTTTTGCACGAACGCGAAGGAGTTCAGGTTTTTCAGCTCTGTTTTTGTGCCGAATTTCTCCCGGCCGATCGGACGGAGGGAAATGTTGGCGTCACAGCGCAGTGAACCTTCTTCCATTTTACAGTCGGAAACGCCTGTGTATTGGATAATTGATTTCAGCTTTTCGAGGTATGCGTAAGCTTCCTCCGGTGTGCGGATATCCGGCTCAGATACAATCTCGACAAGCGGCGTGCCTTGGCGGTTGAAGTCAACGAGGGAATAGCCGTCGCCCGTATGCGTCAGTTTTCCCGCATCTTCTTCAAGGTGAAGACGGGTAATGCCGATTTTTTTCGTTTTTCCGCCGACTTCGATTTCGATCCAGCCGTTTTCGCCGATCGGCTTGTCAAATTGAGAAATTTGATATGCCTTCGGGTTGTCCGGGTAGAAATAGTTTTTCCGGTCAAACTTCGTATCCGTTGCGATTTCACAGTTCAAAGCCATTGCGGCTTTCATCGCGAATTCGACCGCTTCTTTGTTTAAAACGGGCAGCACGCCGGGATAGCCGAGGTCGATGACGCTCGTTTGGGTATTCGCTTCCGCGCCGAATGGCGTCGGTGAGCTTGAGAAAATTTTAGATTTTGTTTTTAATTCCACATGGACTTCAAGTCCGATTACCGTTTCAAAGTTCACTTCATTTCACCCCTTACAGTTCAGGTTTCGCTTTATGATGATCTGTTGCCTGCTCAAAAGCATGAGCGACACGATATACAGTGCTTTCATCGAAGTGTTTTCCGATGATTTGCAGTCCGAGCGGCAGGCCGTCCGCAAATCCGCACGGCACGCTGATTCCCGGCACACCCGCGAGGTTGACAGGGATCGTTAAAATATCGTTGGCGTACATTGTGAGCGGGTCGCTCGTTTTTTCGCCGATTTTGAATGCCGGTGTCGGTGTTGTCGGTCCGACGATGACATCGTATTTCTCAAATACGTCTTCAAAATCTTTCTTAATGAGCGTGCGCACTTTTTGCGCTTTTTTGTAATACGCGTCATAGTAGCCTGAGCTGAGCGCGAAGGTGCCGAGCATGATGCGGCGCTTCACTTCGTTGCCGAAGCCTTCAGAGCGTGTCTGTTTATAAAGATCGATCAGGTTGTCCGCATTGTCTGTGCGGTATCCATAGCGGATGCCGTCAAAGCGCGCAAGGTTCGCGGACGCTTCGGAAGAAGACAGCAGATAATATGTCGCAAGCGCGTATTTGCTGTGCGGCAGAGATACTTCTTCCCATGTCGCTCCGAGTCCTTCAAGCACTTTTAAAGCGGCTAAAACGGATTCTTTCGCTTCTTTGCCGACACCTTCTCCGAGATATTCTTTCGGTACGGCGATTTTTAAGCCTTTAATGTCGCCCGTTAATGAAGAAAGAAAGTCCGGCACTTCGACATTGGCGCTCGTAGAGTCCATTTTGTCCGGGCCTGAAATCGCCTGAAGCAGGAATGCGTTATCTTCCACGGTTCTTGTGATTGGTCCGATCTGGTCTAATGAAGACGCAAAAGCGACCAAACCGTAACGGGACACGCGGCCGTATGTAGGCTTTAATCCGACGACGCCGCAGAAAGAAGCAGGCTGGCGGATGGAGCCGCCCGTATCAGATCCGAGTGAAAACGGCACTTCGCCCGCGGCAACCGCAGCTGCGGAACCGCCGCTTGATCCGCCGGGAACCGTATCAAGATTCCAAGGGTTTTTCGTCGCTTTATACGCGGAGTTTTCAGTAGAAGAACCCATCGCGAACTCGTCCATATTCAGCTTACCGATTGTGACAGCTTCAGCTGCTTGAAGGCGCTCCACTACCGTCGCATCGTAAATCGGATCGAAGTTTTCGAGGATTTTGCTTGAGCATGTTGTGCGAAGCCCTTTGGTCACGATGTTGTCTTTGACGCCGATCGGCATTCCGAAGAGAAGACCGTGTTCAGACCGTCCGTCAACCGCTTCGTCAAGCTCTTTCGCGTAAGCGCGGGCTCTTTCTTCATCAAGCTGCAAAAACGCCTGCACCTTATCATCCACGGATGCGATCCGTTTGTAAGATTCATCAACAAGATCGGAAATCTTGATGTCTTTTTTATGTATCATTTGTTTCAGTTCTGTGATTTTGTGATCAAATAATGACATACTGTCTCCCTCCTTTAATCCAGAATAGATGGCACACGGACATAGCCGTCTTTATGATCGGGAGCATTTTTCATGACATCCTCGACCGGAAGGCCTTTACCCGCTTCATCTTCTCTCATTACGTTCTTCATTTTCAGCACGTGTGTTGTCGGTTCCACGTTATCCGTGTCCACTTCATTAAGCTCCTCGGCAAACGAGATGATGCTGTCAAGCTGTTCTGTGAACATTTCAGCTTCTTCATCCGTAATGGCGAGTCTCGCCAAATGAGCGACATGCTTTACTTCTTCTATAGAAATTCGTGACATAAGATCCACCTCCGCATAATTCTCCGTTTCGTCATATAATACTGATCATATCAAAAACGAGCCCTCTAAAGCAACAAAACGCCGCCTTCTGAGGCATGATGAAACCTTCTCTATTTTATCCTAAATCGGGGAGAAAGAGAAACGAATTATATGTCAGAAAATTTTTACTTTTATAATTTATTGGTAGCGTTTTCATCTTTAAGCTGTTCTATGTTGGCGGGGATTTTTTCCTTGAATGGGGCGGGTTTCGAGAGTTGATTGATCGGGGATACTTTGTTAGGTTTAGTAACCATAGCCTGCACAAAATCATGCGAGCCGCATGTAATGATGACTAAAGGCTCACCGCCGGCGCAAAATTCCGGCACTACTAATCTACAGAGGTGATGCAACATTTACTTGAAAGAAGAGAGGGTCCAAAAACGTGAGTATTGAATTAATTATATCTCTTGGGATTTATTTTGCTGCCATGCTGTTAATCGGCTGGTACGCATTCAGGAAGACAACGAATATCAATGATTACATGCTGGGCGGAAGAGGACTCGGCCCGTTCGTAACGGCGCTGTCCGCGGGTGCTGCGGATATGAGCGCATGGATGCTGATGGGGGTTCCCGGCGCAATGTTCGCAACGGGCTTATCAACCTTATGGCTGGCGCTCGGTTTGACGATCGGCGCGTATTCAAATTATCTGCTGCTTGCTCCGAGGCTTCGCGCGTATACGGAAGTTGCGGATGATGCGATTACGATTCCCGATTTCTTCGATAAACGGTTCCGCCATTCATCATCATTGCTGAAAATTGTTTCCGCCGTGATTATTATGATCTTTTTCACACTGTACACATCGTCCGGAATGGTATCCGGAGGCAGGTTATTTGAATCGGCATTCGGCGCCGACTACAAATTCGGTTTATTTTTAACGGCCGGTGTTGTTGTGCTTTACACGCTGTTTGGCGGTTTCCTTGCTGTCAGCCTGACTGACTTCGTACAGGGAGCGATCATGTTTGCGGCATTAGTGCTTGTGCCGATCGTTGCTTTTACCCAGCTCGGGAGCGTTTCGACGACGATTGATTCGATCAACGCCGTAAACCCGAAACTATTGGATGTCTTTAAAGGCGCGAGCGTCATTAGCATTATTTCTTATTTGGCATGGGGACTCGGTTATTACGGCCAGCCTCATATCATCGTACGATTTATGGCGATTAAAGAAGTGAAGGATTTAAAACCCGCCCGCAGAATCGGGATGAGCTGGATGGCTATTTCAGTTGTCGGTTCATTGCTTACCGGGATTATCGGGGTTGCTTATTCTCATCACTTCGGAGTCTCCGTAAAAGATCCGGAAACGATTTTCATTATTTTTTCTAAAATCTTATTCCATCCGCTGATTACGGGCTTCTTGCTGTCCGCGATTTTAGCGGCGATTATGAGTTCCATCTCGTCACAGCTTCTCGTAACGGCAAGCGCCATTACGGAAGATTTATACCGCGCCTTTTTCAGACGGGAAGCGAGCGATAAAGAATTGGTCATGACCGGACGCTTGTCGGTATTGATCGTGGCCGTTATCGCCATTTTGCTTTCCATGAATCCGAACAGCACCATTCTTGACCTGGTCGGCTATGCGTGGGCAGGCTTCGGTTCGGCTATCGGCCCGGCACTCTTGCTCAGTCTGTACTGGAAACGAATGAATGAATGGGGAGCGCTTGCGGCGATGATTACCGGAGCCGCGGCCGTTTTGATCTGGATTACGACAGGGCTTGCCGCTTCAACCGGCGTATACGAAATCATTCCGGGGTTCTTCCTCAGTCTGATTGCCGGTATTGCCGTCAGCCTGCTGACCAAAAAACCGGCCGATGCTTCTTATCAGCTGTTCAGCCGGATGGAAGCTCTTTTGAAAAACAAGAAATAGACAAAAAGCCGTCAGATCTTATCCCTGACGGCTTTTTTCTTGCGCACTTGTCCTGCTATAAATACTGTGAGAAAATCATATCAATTTACTATAAGAAAAACTGCGGAGGTGCTGTGTAAATTGAGCTGGCCTATCGAACCGGACATTTTATTAAAGCTGGGCATTGCCACGCTGATCGGTATGATCATCGGTCTTGAGCGTGAGTTGAAAAATAAACCGTTAGGACTGAAAACCTGTATCGTCATCGCCGTCAGCTCCTGTATGCTGACGATCGTCAGCATTAATGCGGCATATCACTTTCCGAAATATTACCGTATCATGATGGACCCGCTCCGCCTTCCCGCCCAAATCATTTCCGGCGTCGGTTTTATCGGTGCGGGCGTGATCCTGCGCAAAAGCAATGACGTCATTTCCGGTCTGACGACATCGGCTATCATCTGGGGCGCAGCCGGGCTGGGTCTGGCCACAGGCGCCGGCTTTTATAAGGAGGCATTCGCAAGCCTCTTGTTTATCCTGATCAGCGTCGAATTTCTTCCGTGGCTGATCAGAAAAGTCGGTCCCAATCGCTTGAAGGAGAAAGATATCCGCGTGAGGATGTCTCTTTCCGACAAAGATAAAATGACCGAGATTCTAAAGGAAATGAAAAGCAAACAGCTCCGCATTCACTCGGTCCGGATTGACGATCTGCGTGAAACAGAAAATCCGATTATGGAAGTGAAAATCAGTGTCCATAAAAACCGCTACACCACTGACGTGTATTATGATATTAAAGAAATCCAGGGTGTCGTCGGAGTGAAGTGTGATACGTTATAAAAAACGCCGGACTGGATTCAGCCGGTCGTTTTTCTTTTTATACGAGGGAGGTAAAGTTATATTCAGTAATCGGTGTTTTGTTTTCGATATCACGCCTGAAACCTTTCAGCATCTCAAGCTCTTCATCCCCGAGTGAGTCAAGATCAAACGCCTGATGCAATAATCCGTAGATCAGCATATGGCGCAGGCGGAGGAAATCCGGAATTTTTTCAAGCCATGCAGGATCAAGATCATTTTCTTCCTTGTACCCTTTCATAAAATGAGTCATAAACTCCTCTGTAAATGCAACCTTGTCTTCATACGGGATGACCGGATACCACAAAATATTGTACAGCAAAATACTGATATCATTCACAAACCAATTGTAGCCGCTGTCATCAAAATCAAATGCAGTGATTTTTCCGTTGTCCCAGTTGAAATTGCCATGGTGCAAATCGGCGTGCACAAGGCCGTAGTTTTCCGGGTTCTTCGGCAATTGCCGCAGTTCTTCCATTAAAGCATCCGCCCGTTCGAATACAAGATGCTGATCTTCGGGCACATATTTTCTTAGCTTCAGCTGCTCCTCTTCATCCCATTCTTGCCTTTTATATTTCGGGTCGCTCAGACTGTAGCTTTTCGTCAGCCGATGCATGTTCCCCGTATACTTGCCAAGCTCATAAAACAGAGACCCGTTCCAATCTGATTCCTCCACTTTGCGTCCGGGCGCTTTTTCATAGACTCTGAACAAAAACGCTCCGCCTTTTTCGTCCGGCACTTCTTCGACATCTCTGCCATTTAATGAAGGAATCGGTTTTGCTGCCGAAAGCCCGCCCTTTGTCAGATGATGAAGCCATTCCATTTCCCCGAAAATATATTCCGGTGTTCTGCGGATCGTATGCGTAATTTTTAAGATATAAGCTTGATTATCTTTTACAATTTCGTATACGTAGTTCTCTGCGTCCGCAATAAATTGAAACTTAGTAAATCCGTATATTTCACCGGCTTTGGCCAGCACCTTATCTTCCTCAAAAATCGCTTGAATATCTTTATGCATGCTGATTCACCCTCTTCTTAACTTTTGTCGGTGACGTGAGTACTCAGCAAATGTCATTCATCAACATTCCTGCCCTTCTTTTGTTCATAGCAGATTAGTAAAATCCGCCTATAAACGAATGTATTTTCCTGTTAATCCCTAATTATACAAATATCATAACATACCTCATCTCTCTCACCAACGATATACACAATAAAAAACCCTTGCTCATATAGACATGAACAAGGGCATCTTGGTTAATCGTAAATATGGACGGTCGGTTCTTTGTCACCCGCATTGCGGACGATAAGCGCTTCCTGGCCGTCTGATGAGGTGATGTTGATTTCGACATCGACTGAGCCTTTTGAATAATAATCCATCAGCTCACCCGTTAAGTATTGGGTAAAAGCGATGACTTCGCTTTTTCCGTAAAATTGCATCGGGATTTCAATTTTCATTTTTCTCATTTCATCATTTTCATACATCGCCGTTCCGACTACTCCGGTGTAGTTCGGGAAGTAGCTGTCGATCGCGTTTTTGAAGCGTTTAAACACTTCGGAATCGTCAGGGTATTTCTTTGCTGTGTCAGTATCAGCCGGATAGAACACGTACTTTTCTTTGACATCATCCCAGTTTGAAATGGTGGATGAGCCGGCTTTGACTTCTGTTTTCGCAATGTAATTCCCCGGTACGATTGATGTCTTCGGCGCTTGTTTATAAAGGGCGACGGTAATCGGCACATTTTTCAGGTTATCCATTTTCCGGAGACGGTTAACGACTTCCTGGGCGATTTCTTCACCATGACTGCGGATCGTTTTGTCGCTGAGCTCCACTTCCTGCTGCGGATCCCCTGTATTTTCGCGATAATAGTATACAGAGTTGAGAGCGAGACCGATCATGATACCGCCAAGCTGGATGCTGTTTTTATCTTTTCTTACTAAGTAATCCTGCTCAAGCATAGACGCTAAGTAAATCGGGCTGTTTTCGTTTTTCTCTTTTGCCGATCCCGAGTTTGGCAGCACCGGATTTAAGCCGAGATTCTGGAAGTTGGCGTCTGCTTTTTTCGCCTTTTTCAGATCACTGCCTTCTTTTTTGCGGTCAAGCCAGCTGAGTACCGTATCCTCATCTAAATACTGGCCTTCCTGATACAAATAGTCATCCGTCGGGAACGTGTCTTGGGCGAGCCGCATCAGTCCCGTCTCGAATTCATCGATGTCCAGCCTCGTATTCAGCCGGTCCGCGGTCAGCCCGCGCGCTTTTCCGGCCTTAAACGGAAGCACCATCTTATAGTAGGAATCAGAGATATTATATTTCGGTATGATCGCTTTTTCAGAAGACTTTGCCGTTTTCTGCGTGATCTCTTCCTCTTTGTTTCCCCCGAAACTCGGCGAACAGGCTGACAGCATCAATACTGCCGCCGTTGCCGTCGCCGCCAATGCCAACATCTTTTTCAATAGAAAACACTCCTCTTATTTCTTTAGCTCTCCCAATAGCTGTGCTTCATCCCATACTTCAATGTTTAATTCCTGCGCTTTTGTCAGCTTGCTTCCGGCCGCTTCTCCGGCAATCAGCAAGTCTGTTTTTTTGCTGACAGATCCCGTCAGCTTTCCGCCGAGCGCTTCAATCTGCGTTTTGGCTTCATTTCTGGACAGCTCTTCAAGCTTTCCGGTTAACACGATGGTTTTGCCGGCAAAATAAGAGTCGCTGTCCTCCGCTTTTACTTTTTTCGGGCCTTTATAGAGTGTGTTCACACCGAGCTCTTCCAGTTCATTCAAAAGCTCAAGCATTTCTTCTTTTCGGAAATAGGTGATGACGGCATCGGCCATCTTTTCACCGATTTCATCTACTGCCAGCAGCTCTTCTTCCGTGGCTTGTTTCAGATTTTCCAGGCTTTCAAAATGCATGGCGAGTGTTTTGGCCGCTTTTGAGCCGATAAAACGGATGCCGAGACCGAACAGCAGGCGTTCCAATGAATTCTCTTTCGATTTTTGGATGGAGCTGATCAGATTGTCAGTTGATTTTTCTCCCATCCGCTCAAGCCGGATGACCTGTTCTTTTGTCAGCTTATATAAATCAGCGACATTACGGACGAGATGTTCACGGAAAAGCTGTGTGATGACACGTTCTCCGAGTCCGTCAATATTCATCGCGTTGCGTGAAACAAAGTGGATCAGGCCTTCTCTGATTTGCGCCGGACATTCCGGGTTGATGCAGCGCAGCGCGACTTCTCCTTCAATGCGCACAAGCTCGCTTTCGCACTCAGGGCAGACGGTCGGCATATTGAATTCTTTTTCTTCTCCGGTCCGCTGTTCAATTAAGACATTGACGACCTCAGGGATAATGTCGCCCGCTTTTTTAACGACCACTTTATCGAGAATGCGGATATCCTTCTCTTTAATTAAATCTTCGTTATGAAGCGATGCTCTTGAGACCGTCGTTCCCGCGACTTTTACCGGTTCCAGAACGGCGGTCGGCGTAATGACGCCTGTTCTTCCGACATTCAGTTCGATATCGAGAAGTTTTGTCACGACCTCTTCTGCCGGGAATTTATATGCAATCGCCCAGCGCGGGCTTTTTGCCGTATACCCGAGCTCTTCCTGCTGGTCGAGCGAATCGACTTTGATGACGATTCCGTCAATTTCATACGGGAGGTCGGCCCGCTTCGCCTGCAGCTCCTCGATCATTTCAATTACTTCATCTATCGTGGCGCATTGTTTCCGTTCCTGGTTTGTTTTAAAACCGAGCTCATCCAGAAAATCCAGGCCCTGACTCTGTGTTTCCACACCCATTTCGTCAAGCTCCGCTATACTGTAGACGAAGATGTCAAGATTTCGTTTCGCTGCAATTTTCGGATCGAGCTGTCTGAGTGAGCCCGCAGCAGCATTCCGGGGATTGGCGAACGGCTCCTCTTCATGTTTCAGCCGTTCTTCATTGAGCGCTTCAAATGACTGTTTCGGCATGAACGCCTCTCCGCGCACTTCTATGGAAAGGTTTCGTTTCATTTTCAGCGGAATGTTGCGGATCGTTTTTAAGTTTTCCGTAATATCTTCGCCCGTTGTTCCGTCTCCTCTTGTCGCGCCTCTGACGAAATAGCCGTCTTCATAACGGAGAGAAACAGCAAGACCGTCTATTTTCAGCTCCACATTGTAAGCGACGCCGTCCCCGACAGCCTGACGGACGCGGCGGTCAAAATCGCGAAGATCATCATCGTTAAATGCGTTGCCGAGACTGAGCATCGGCGTGCCGTGCTGCACCTTTTGAAATGATTCAAGCACCGCTCCCCCGACCCGCTGTGTGGGCGAGTCAGGCGTTCTGAGCTCCGGGTGCTCTTCTTCTATCGCAATCAGCTCCTGCATCAGTCTGTCGTACTCGGAATCCGGTACGCTCGGTTCATCTAAGGTGTAATATTCGTAACTGTACTGATCGATGGTGCGGCGCAATTCATCTGCCCGGTGTTTCGCTGTTTCTTTGTCCATCATGTTCTTCCTTTCCTCTTCAGGTTACTGCTTTTCAATCGGCGCAAAGGCGGCCAGCAGCCGCTTCACGCCGACTGGGCTCGGGAATGCGATATCAAGCTCCGTGCTTTCGCCTTCTCCTTTTACGCTGACAACCGTTCCGGTGCCCCATTTTTTATGGCCCGCTTTATCGCCGACAGCCCAGCTGAGCGAGTCGCCGCCTGTTTTATTCGCGTAGGAAACAGGACGGGATACGGGCCCGCGTTTCGGCTGCATTTTTCTCCCCGGCTGCATGCGCGGGTTTTTCTTCTCATTTAGGTTCTCCAATAAATCGCCAGGTATTTCCCTGATAAAGCGGGATTCCGGATTCATATTGGTGCGTCCGAATAGGGTGCGCATTTTGGCATTCGTTAAATACAGTTCTTCTTCCGCCCTTGTAATGCCTACATATGCGAGTCTGCGCTCTTCTTCCATCTCAGCTTCTTCCATCAGGGAGCGGCTGTGCGGGAACACGCCTTCTTCCATGCCCATTAAGAACACGACAGGAAATTCAAGCCCTTTAGCGGCGTGCAGAGTCATTAACGTGACGGCATCCTTTCCGCCCGATTCCTCTTCCTTCTGGTCGAGCTGGTCAATATCCGCAATCAGCGCCAAGTCGGTCAGAAACGCGACGAGAGACTTGTCTTCGCTTTTTTGTTCGAAGTTTTTCGTCACAGAAAGAAACTCGTCGATATTCTCAAGACGGCTTTGGGCTTCAATTGATTTTTCAGCCTTCAGCATTTCTCTGTATTCCGTTTTATCGAGAATTTCTTCCATGAGTTCCGTAATGGACAGGTAATCCTGCATATTCGTCAGATTTTCAATCATTGCGCCAAAGCCGTCAAGCGCGTTTGCCGCTTTGGCACTGACGCCGATGAAATCAACCTGTTTGATCGCCTGGAACAGTGACATCCCGTTCATCGCCGCGTATGAAGCGATTTTTTCAAGCGAAGTGGCGCCGACACCCCGCTTCGGCACATTGACGATCCTTGTAAAACTGATATCGTCGTCCGGGTTTGACACAAGGCGCAGATACGCGAGAATGTCTTTAATTTCTTTCCTGTCGTAGAACTTTGTTCCGCCGACGATATTGTAGTTCAGTCCGGCTTTTAAAAGGGTTTCCTCAATAACACGGGACTGGGCGTTTGTCCGGTATAAAATCGCGATATCGGAAAGCTTCCGCCGGCCCGAGCTGTTCAGCTCATAAATTTTGCCCGCGACGAATTGGCCTTCGCCGAATTCATTGTCGCCGCTGTAATAAGAAAGCTTGACTCCTTCGTCATTCCCCGTCCACAAGTTTTTCGGCTTGCGGTTTGAGTTGTTTTTAATCACTTCGTTGGCCGCTTGCAGAATCCGCTTTGTGGAGCGGTAGTTTTGTTCGAGCAGAATGACGTTTGCGCTCGGGTAATCTTTTTCAAAAGAAAGGATATTCGCGATATCCGCGCCGCGCCATCTGTAAATGGACTGGTCGGAGTCACCGACGACGCAGATATTTTCAAGACGGGCAGCAAGCTGCTTAACAAGCAGGTATTGCGCTCTGTTCGTATCCTGGTACTCGTCTACGTGAATGTACTGGAATTTGCGCTGGTAAAACTCAAGCACTTCCGGCACACGCTCGAAAAGCTTAATCGTCGTCATGATTAAATCATCAAAATCGAGCGATTGGTTTTTCAGCAGTTTTTTCTGGTAATCGGCATACACGTCACTCGTGACCTGGTCATAGTAGCCGCCGGCCGTTTTTGCGAATTCCTCCGGTTCGATCAGCTCGTTTTTTGCGCTGCTGATGGAGCCTAAAATACTTCTCGGATCAAACTTTTTCGGATCGATATTCCGCTCTTTCAAAATCCCTTTAATAACGGAGAGCTGATCAGCCGTATCAAGAATGGAGAAGTTACGGTTGATGCCGATCCTGTCAATATCCCTGCGCAGTATCCGCACGCACATGCTGTGGAAGGTGGATATCCAGATTTCATCCGCGCCGGGCCCGAGAATGCTCTCGACCCGCTCCTTCATTTCTCTGGCGGCTTTATTTGTAAATGTAATCGCCAGAATATTCCATGGCGCGACGTGTTTTTCCGCCATTAAGTATGCGATTCTGTGCGTCAGCACACGTGTCTTTCCGCTTCCCGCTCCCGCCATCAGAAGCAGCGGACCGTCCGTCGTCTTAACCGCTTCCTGCTGAACGGGATTTAATCCGCTTAATAATTGATTGCTAATATAATTCATATCCGTTCACCGCCTATCAAACATATGTTCTATCATAAATCAAATTCGTCTGCTTGGCTACTTCGTCTTTACAGCCGCCACCGTTTTGAGCGCCTGATCAAAATCTTCATATACGGCATTTCCTACAACAATGACATCGGCATGGCGGCCGAACCGTTCCGCCGTTTCCGCATCTTTAATGCCGCCTCCGTAAAACAGGACGGACTTGTCCAGCACAGCTTTCGTTTTCTCCACCGTTTCTATGTCCGCCAGCATTCCGCTGTATTCCAAATAAAAAATCGGAAGATGAAGCAAATGCTCCGCGACCCGCGCATAAGCGAGAATATCTTCTGTTTCTATATGTGTATCCGCCTCCGTCAAAGCGGCCGCTTTACAATCAGGGTTGACGATGCAATAGCCCTCCGTCACGATTTCCTCCATGGACATCAGCTCGCCGTATTCTTTCATCGCCTGATGGTGCATGCCGACAATCCAGTCCGCATTTTTGCTGTTGAGCACACTCGGAATGAAATAAAGATCAAATCCGGGCACAATGGAATCAATCGTCGATACCTCAAGTACGCACGGCACTAAAAAACGCCGCACCTTTGACATCAGTCTCAGCACATTGTCCTCGGTGATATTGTCGCTTCCTCCGATCACAATGGCGTCAGTCCCTGATTCACAAAGCCGTTCCAGCTGTTCATCCGGTAAATCTTTATTCGGATCGAGTTTAAAAACGTGCTTCCACTCGTTAACATCGTACATGCGTTTTCGTTCCTCCATTCGTTTCTTGCCATTTAAACATTATAACAAATTCATTTGGCCCGGAAAAACGGAAAAAGACGTCATTCATCTGATTCATAAAAAAAGATGGCGCTCCGGCGGACGGGAAACGGCCATGTTTGAAAACAGACAAAATGTGGAATGTCAAAGAGAAAAAAGGCAAGGAGTCTGATTTCAATGGAACAAGCCATTATCGTACTGATATGTATATTGATTTTTATTATTTTAGTTCCCGCCGTATTGCTGCTTTGGATATACATAAGAGACGAAAAACAGGAAGAACATTCAGTGCTGCGCAATTATCCCGTAGCGGGAAAGCTGCGCTATATATTTGAAAAAATCGGACCAGAACTGCGGCAGTATTTATTCAGCAATGATAACGAAGAACAGCCGTTTTCCCGGAGAGAATATGAACAGACGGTCATGTCGGGAAAGTATAAAAGCAGAATGATGGGCTTCGGGTCAGAACGGGATTTCGATCAGCCGGGCTATTATATCCGGAATGCCCTCTTTCCGAAACAAAGGGAGGAGCTGCGCACAGATCAAACGCCGAAGATCGACACGATGGTATACA
Source organism: Bacillus amyloliquefaciens DSM 7 = ATCC 23350 (assembly GCF_000196735.1). Lineage (GTDB taxonomy): Bacteria > Bacillota > Bacilli > Bacillales > Bacillaceae > Bacillus > Bacillus amyloliquefaciens. The sequence goes on along the minus strand of NC_014551.1, from coordinate 677,567 downwards.
AGATTGACAAGGACAACCTGCTGAAACGCAGCGAACACCGCGAAAAAACAAAAGCGGATCCTTATTACCTGCATCCGGACGATGTACAAGTGATCGGCCGTGACACATGCAAGAAACCGTTTTATGTGAAAGGATTAATCGGACAATCAGCGATGAGCTACGGCTCACTTGGCGACCGGGCAATTACCGCCCTGTCAAAAGGGCTGCACCAGGCCGGAGGCACGTGGATGAATACAGGCGAAGGCGGCCTGTCTGAGTATCACCTGAAAGGCGGTGCGGATATTATCTGCCAAATCGGCCCCGGACTGTTCGGCGTCCGTACCGAAGAAGGAGAATTTTCGTGGGAAGAATTTAAGAAAAAAAGCCGTCTCGAACAAATTAAAGCCTTTGAATTAAAGCTTGCGCAAGGAGCGAAAGCAAGAGGCGGGCATATTGACGGTTCAAAGGTTACCGAAGAAATTGCCGCCATCAGAAATGTGCAGCCCGGACAATCCATAGACAGCCCAAACAGGTTCAATGAATTCTCAAATGTTCCGGACATGCTTGATTTTATTGAGGAATTAAGGACTGTCGGTGAAAAACCGGTCGGCATCAAAATTGTCCCGGGCAGCCGAAAAGACCTTGAAGATCTTATTTCCCGTATGAGTTCATCAGGCAAGCTTCCCGACTTTATTACCATTGACGGCAGTGAAGGGGGAACGGGTGCTTCCTTTCATGAGCTGGCGGATTCCGTCGGTCTGCCGATTATGACCGGCCTCCCCCTTGTTGACGGCCTTTTGAAAACATACGGTATAAGAGATAAGCTGAAAATTTTCGCATCCGGAAAGCTGCTCACTCCGGATAAAATCGCCGTCGCCCTCGCGTTAGGCGCGGATTTTGTCAATATTGCCCGGGGAATGATGTTTTCAGTCGGCTGTATCCGCGCTCAAGTATGCCACACCAATCATTGTCCTGTCGGAGTGGCAACAACCGATCCGAAGCTTCAGCGCGCGCTCAGTATCGAAGACAAACAGCACCGCGTCTGCAACTACGTGCTCTCCTTGCGTGAAGGACTGTTTCACCTTGCCGCGGCGGCGGGCATCAGCTCGCCGATTCACTTCTCAGCTGAACACATCGTATACCGAGAGGAAGACGGCAGCCTGAGGGAACTTCCCGGCCTTATGAATATGAATCAGCACGCATAAAAAAAACCGCCTGCCGTCATCGGCAGAGCGGTTTTTTACGTTGCTGAGGAGGATTCTCCTTTGTTTACACGGTCAAGCGCCATTTCATAGGCGTCGTTGCCATAATTTAAGCAGCGTTTCACCCGGGAAATCGTCGCTGTTGAAGCACCCGTTTCACTTTCTATTTTGTGATACGTGTTTCCTTCGCGGAGCATTCTTGCCACTTCCAAACGCTGCGCCAGCGATTGGATTTCATTAATCGTACAAAGATCATCAAAGAAACGATAGCATTCCTCCAGATCTTTCAGCGATAAAATAGATAAGAATAACTGGTCCAGTTCTTTTCCGCGTAATTTATCGATTTGCATCGTCAAACACCTTCTCCTTTACTAATGGAAGCTGCATCGAGATCAGGCACGATATTAATCCATGTCTTTCCTGGCACAAACGGAAGAATCTCACCGCCTTTTACGGGCAGAATACGTCCGTCTTTATATTCCCAGTCTGACTCAATAACATCGCCGTGCTGAAGCAGGAGGCCCTTTCCCCCTGATTGAATATCGATGGCCCGCCTTCCATCTTTGTCTGTAATGCGATGGCCGGCTTCAACAATAAAAATGTTGTGCATGGCTAAAGGCTTTCCGGTCTCCCGGTCTGTCGCTTTCACACCATCAGAGCTTCTTGTATAAGCATCAGCTTTTTTATCATAATCGTATTCGACAAGATTTGTAACGTTTTGTGTTCCATAATCTATCCGAATATTGTAGGTTTCGTTTCCGGGTTTTGCGTCTGATGTCTGAAATGGAAGCGGTTTTGTTTTTTCGTTCAGCTTGTATCCCTTTTGTTCCGCCGCCTTTCTGATATTGTCATAAGACGTGTAGGAATTGTGGGGAGGCTTGCTGAAATCGGCTCTCCAAAACAGGCTTCCGTCAAAATCCAAACCGTTTATATAATCGTAAGCTCCGGACTCCAGCTGCTTTTTAGCGCCGGGACTCCAGCCATGATGGACAAATATGCTGTTAAATCCGCTGCTGAGGGTGACAAAATATTCCCTCGCGCTCCGCACAGGTCCGACCGTTTCCGGCATCTCACTCTGAAAAATCGCGAGAAACCGCGTAATCCGGCCCTCTGCCAGCGCTTCGATGACAACATCCGCCTTTGACAGCCCGGATTGGGGCCTCGCCTTCGGATGATTGTTCACTGCGACTGCAATCGGACGGCGTTCTGCAAGCTTCCGCTCAGTTTTCAACCCTGTTAAAGGGGCTTCCGCCTCTTTCGGCTGCACCTGATCGGCATCATTCTGCCGGCAGGCGGCAAGCAGCAAAAACGCAAAACAAAGCATACAAACGGTTTTCCATCTTTTCATATGTCGGCTCCCTGCTTTTATATTTTAACGCATTATCGATGGAAAGAGTACAGTTTTTTTCATCACGTCGAATATTCCTCTCGGCGTAATGCGAATATAAGGCAGGTGTGTGCTCTGCAAAAAGAGCAGCGTATAGATCGGATCGCAGAATCGGTAGCCCCGCTCCTCCAGCAGAATCCTCAGTTTTTGTTCTTTCTCAAGCACCTCTTCATAATTCTCCGCAGATGCGGAACCATTTAAGGCGAGGGGAATTTCATGAAGAATTTTCCCGTTTTCGGCAAGCACGATTCCCCCGCCGATTTCTTTCATCCGTGAGAAGGCGAGCAGGATATCTTCCTTATTTTTTCCGACAGCGATAATATCTCCGGTTGTCGTGTAGGAACTGACAAAGCCCTGCACCCGCTCGGCAAAACCTTTCAGCATTGTATTGACCCGCCATTTTCCATGCTTATCGAGAAGCGTGAGATAGCTTTCATCATGATCAAAAGAAAGCTGGTCAACAGAATTATCAATCGCAATCATATACGGCTCCATAATGACCGCGTTGCGCATTTTCACACCCATCGGCATTGAAAACTGTAAATCATCCATCTTCATATCATATGAAAGCTCAAGAGGGACAAGACCGCCCTTTTTCCAATCCGTTTCTGTAAACGCCTTCATATTTCGGCCGTCTTCTCTCAGCAGGATGCCTTTGGATATCACCGTAACCGGGTCCGGATTCATAGGGTCATCAAGAATGTTCAATGAGGCAAGCCGTCCCGGGCCGACTACACCGAGAAAGTCGTCCATCTGATAATACTTCGCGATATTAAAGGACGCCATATTGTAAGCGTCAATCGCCGGAACTCCTTCCTCCAGAGCGATTTTGATTAATTCATTCGTCATGCCGCCTTTATAAAAAAGCGGCGACGCCCCATCCGTCGTGTAAAAGAAATGATCATAATGCCGGAAGCCTTTTTGATGGAGGTCCTGCAGAATCGTCCTCAAATCAGGGCGGATGGATGAATGCCTGAGCGACACATAGTAGCCCAATTCAAGCCGTCTCATCACCTCATCGCCATTCATCGCCTCATGATCGGAATCAGCGCCGAACAGTTTCATCTTCGTAAGTGTTTTCTCAGAAGCGCCGGGGAAATGCCCTTCGATCCGCTTGCGCAGTTTCTTTGTCGCCTGCATGCAATGAAGCATCAAGTCATCCCCGTCCATGAGCCGCGGCCAGCCGGTCAATTCTCCGCCTTGAATGACATCCGGGTGCTCAATCCATTGCTTGCGGACATCAAAAGAAAGAAGCTGGTCCTCATTCAGCACTTCAGTCTGCAGATCATATCTGGACCACCAGAAATATTGCACCGGCTGTTTTTTCAGTTCTTCTAATATGGTAAGCGCTTTCTTTTTTCCGCTGTGCAAAAGGAAAAACAAGTTATCATTAACAAACGTCGTTGTTCCGAATTGAGACACATATTCGGCGAGCGTTTGGGGATTATATATTTGAAAAGGATGTGTATGCGGTTCAATGTAACCTGGCACAATGTATTTTCCTTCACAATTTATGGTATGAATGTGCTCTGCTGCATCAGGAAGCTCATCACCGACATATACAATTCGGTCTCCGTAAATCCAGATATTCTTTTTCAGCCATTGTTTTAAAAAAGGATTTAAAACGAGAGCGTTCCGTAAAAGTAGCGTTGGAAGCAGCTTTGAGTCTACAACATCCGCCTGTGATCTGATGTCTTTATTTTTCCAGTTAAAGGTACGTTCAGACATTCACATACTCTCCTTCGCTTATATTAGACTCATCGTATCACATCCGCACAATTATCGCACGGTTAAAACGTTACAAATTATTGAAGATGAACGAAAAGTAAAGGAGCTGAAATAATGAAACCGAATATCAGTTTATTAAACGCCGTTATGCGAATCACTTGCGGCCTTACCATTTTGTCTGCTGCGTCAGCAAAATACACGAGAAAACCGTGGTGCAAAATGCATCTTTTCTGTATGATGATGGGCGCAATGAAAGCGGCGTCCGGCATCCTCCGCTTCTGTCCGGTAACATATATGTTCCAGGCTGGAATGAATCAGGATGACAGCCGCCAGTAAGAAAAATAACAAGCCGTTTCGGCTTGTTATTTATTTTCTCCTGTTATAAAAGAGTCCGGCGAGTCCGAGAAGGATCGGATAACAGAAAGCCCAGCCGCTGAAGCTGTATATGCCGATACAAAGTCCGAGTGACGCCAGCGCGGACCACCAGCCGATACCGAAGCGGCGCAGCAGCTTGAGCCCGGCCGCCATCGTAATGACGTATGAAGCGATAAATGCGGCACTCGGGCCCTTCAGCAGCACTTCAGGATTGAGCTGAAACACCCATTGAATCAAAAGCACCGTAAAAAATATGGCGCCGAGCGTCGTCAGCACACGCACAGGGGTGCGGTTTTTTTGATGCAGCCGGTCAAAGTATTTCGGAATATGCCCTTCCCGCGACATCGCATACACCATTCTTGAAAAGCCCGCAATATTGGCATGAACGGTGCTGAATGTAATAAACAGCGCCAGACATGCGGTTATGTATACTCCCGTCCGCCCCGTTCCGTTTGCCATCAGCAAATTGAGAGACGCGATGCCTTTTTCGTCTCCGTAAGCATGGGTTCCGACCGTAACATAAGCAGTCAGCGTATATAACAGTCCCACACACGCGGCAGCCGCAAACAGGCTGATCGGAATATCCCTTTTCGGATGTTTAAACTCTTCGGCAAGCGGCGTAATCATTTCCCAGCCGACAAAGGAGAAAAAGATCATAACTGCGGCCGAGCCTGCGGCATGCCATCCGTGCGGGAGAAACGGATGAAAAGAGCCGGACGTGACATGCGGCAGTGAAACGGCAACAGCCGCGGCTAACAACAATATAATCAAACAAATGATCAGCGTGCCGATCCCTGCGGATAGCTGAAGCCCTCTTAAATGAAGAAACAGAGATAAAGCAAGCATCGCTGCCGCAATCAATGTAACGGCACCCGCACCCGCTCCGGTGACGCTTGTGATGTACTGAGCACCGGTCAGCGCGATAATCGGGACGCCGATCGGAACTGATCCAAGCATGATCCAGCCTGAAACCGCTCCGGCCTTTTTCTGAAAAGCAAGTTCCGCATATGCTGTAATCCCTCCTGCACTCGGCACTTTCTGCACCAAGGCGGAGAGTGTCCCCACAATCGGAAAAGCCGCCAATGACATTAAAAGCCAAGCAGCGAGCGAAGCAGGCCCCGCTGTATTTGCCGCAACAGAAGGCAGAATTAAAATCCCGCACCCCAAAACAGCCCCTATCGTCAATGCGGTTCCCTGCACCCATGTGAGAGAGCGGCGCAGCGTATTCATGGTGATTCCCCCTTTTTGAAAAGCTGGCTTTATTATAAAGAAAGAAAACGGTCTTCCATATGCTACAATTAAGCAAAAACGGTTTCTTTCATTTAAAAATAAAGGAATTACAGGAAGATCACTTAAAATGAAAAGGGGCAGCCTTATGGACCAAACAGACTTACATATTTTATCGCATTTGCAGAAAAACGCCCGGCTGACAATGGTGGAGCTCGGCAAGCTTGTCGGGCTCAGCTCTCCAAGCGCCGCTGAACGGGTCAAAAAACTTGAAGAAAAAGGCGTGATCACGGGCTACGGCGCCAATATCAATTTTGAGAAACTGAATAAGCACGTTACGGCTTTTATCCTGATGGAACCGAGAAACTGCAAGCATTATGCCGCATTTGCCGGCAAGCATCCGGATGTTATAGAGAACCACAGAATCACCGGCATGTACAGCTACATCACAAAAGTCGTGACAGAATCCGTCCATACGCTGGAAGACTTTATCGATGAATGCATGTCACACGGCAAGCCGACAACCTTGGTCGTCCTGTCTTCCTCAGCCTTTGAAGGCGCCCTTACGTAAAAAGAAACCCCCCGCATCTTCATGACGCGGGGGTTTTCCTCATTATCGCAGCGATGCTTTCAGCGCACGGACGCCGATATCGCTTCTGTAAAACAGTCCGGGTTTTGTCAGACCGGAAACGGCGCTGTACACTTTATCTCTCGCCTCTTCAAATGTCTCAGCAAATGCCGTGACATTGGCGACCCGGCCGCCGTTTGTGACAAATTGATCGCCGTCTTTTTTCGTTCCGGCATGAAAAACGGCGATCCCGTCTTCAGCGGATGTCAAACTGCCGATCGGTGTCCCTTTCGCATAGCCTTCAGGATAGCCCTCAGAAGCCAGCACAACGCTGACAGCGGCCGTATCCTTCCACCTTAGGTCAACATCCTTCTCATGAAGCAGATCCAAAAGCACCTGAATGAGGTCTGATTCCATTCTCGGCACCACAACCTGTGTTTCCGGATCACCGAAGCGCGCGTTGAATTCAATGACTTTTGATCCGTTTTCCGTCAGAATCAGCCCCGCGTACAGCACGCCTGTGAAGGAGCGTCCCTCTTTCACCATAGCTTTTGCCGCCGGCTTCACAATCGTTTCGACAGCGCTTTTGACGATGTCATCGGAAATGTGCGGCACCGGTGAGTAGGCGCCCATTCCGCCCGTATTCGGCCCTTTGTCTCCGTCGAAGGCGCGTTTATGGTCTTGGGCGATCACCATCGGATAGACGGTCTCCCCTTTTACAAACGCCATTAAGGAAAATTCTTCACCGGCGAGAAATTCTTCAATGACCACGGATGCGCTCGCCTCGCCGAATTTCTCATCCTCGAGAAAATCATGAAGGCATTCAATCGCTTCCTCTTCCGTCATCGCGACCGTCACACCTTTTCCGGCGGCAAGCCCGTCCGCTTTAATGACAATCGGCGCGCCTTTCTGCTGCACATATGCTTTCGCCTCTTCAAATGAAGTAAACGTCTCATACTCCGCCGTCGGTATACCGTATTTTTTCATTAAATCTTTCGCAAACTGTTTGCTTCCTTCAATGATTGCCGCTTGTTCGGACGGTCCGAAAACAAGGAGTCCGGCTTTTTCAAAATCGTCCGCTATCCCTTCAATGAGAGGAACCTCGGGGCCGATAATCGTCAGGCCGACATGATGTTCTTTCGCAAAGGCAATGAGTCCGGCATGATCGCTTTCTTCGATGCTGACCAGCGTCGCGCAGTCTGCCATACCGTCATTTCCGGGCGCGGCGTACACCGTGTCAGTAAGCGGGCTTTGCGCCGCTTTCCAAGCCAATGTATGCTCTCTGCCGCCTTTACCGATAATCAATACATTCACGCTTCGTACCTCCCTTAATGTTTGAAATGTCTGATGCCTGTGAAGACCATGGCGATGCCGTATTCATCCGCTTTTTTAATTGAATCTTCGTCGCGGACCGATCCGCCGGGCTGGATGATCGCCGTGACGCCCGCTTTTGCGGCTTCTTCGACCGTATCCGGCATCGGGAAAAACGCGTCTGATCCGAGCGCGCTGCCTTTTGCTTTTTCTCCGGCCTGCTCGATGGCGATTTTGGCTGAACCGACACGATTCATCTGTCCTGCACCCACACCGACCGTCATATGGTCTTTTGCAAGAACGATTGCGTTCGATTTCACGTGTTTGACGACTTTCCAAGCCAGCTTCAGATCTTCCCACTCCTGCTCGCTCGGCTCTCTTTTTGTCGGAATGCTGATTTTTGCGTCATCAAATCCGTGCACGTCTAAATCTTGAATCAAAAGGCCGCCCTGTACGGAAGTCAGCTGTTTTTCTTTCTTCCCTGCTGCATTCACGTCAAGCGTGAGCAGACGAAGATTTTTCTTCGACGTCAGCACGTTCAGCGCTTCTTCACTGAAAGAAGGGGCGATTATGATTTCTAAAAAGATGCCGTGAAGGGCTTCGGCCGTTGCCTGATCAACTTCACGGTTCAGCGCGATGATGCCGCCGAAAATGGACGTTTTGTCTGCTTCATATGCTTTATTGAACGCTTCCTCAATTGAAGCTCCCGTACCGACTCCGCATGGGTTCATATGTTTAACGGCAACAGCAGCGGGTTCTGTAAATTCCCGGACGATTTGAACGGTCGCATCCGCGTCTTTAATGTTGTTGTAAGAAAGCTCTTTGCCGTGAAGCTGTTTTGCCGCCGCAATGGAACCGGAGACAGGCAGTGCGCTTTGATAGAAAACAGCCTCTTGGTGAGGGTTTTCGCCGTAGCGGAGCGATTGTTTTTTCTCAAATGTAACGGTGAATTGCTCAGGGTCTTTCTCACCGGCCTCGTGTGTTAAGTAATCGGCGATTAATGCGTCGTATGCCGCGGTGTGGCGGAATACTTTGGCCGCAAGCTCGCGTTTTCTTTTAAGCGAAACGCCGCCGTGTTCTTTGATCTCATTGAGCACGGAGCTGTAATCGGCCGGGTCCGTGATGACCGTCACATCCTGATGGTTTTTCGATGCGGCGCGCAGCATGCCGGGACCGCCGATATCAATGTTTTCTATCGCTTCATCGTATGTCACGTCTTCTTTTGAAATCGTTTCTTTAAACGGGTAAAGGTTGACGACCACAAGATCAATGGGTGCAATGCCGTGTTCATTGATCTGCGCCATATGCTCTTCATTGTCTCTTACGGCAAGCAGGCCGCCGTGAATATTAGGATGGAGCGTTTTTAACCGTCCGTCCATAATTTCAGGAAATCCGGTCACTTCCGAAATGCCGATGACATCCACACCGTTTTCCTGGAGAAGTTTTTTTGTTCCTCCGGTCGAAATGACTTCGACGCCGAGCTCTGTCAGTTCCTTTACGAAAGGTACAAGATTTGTTTTATCAGAAACACTGATTAGTGCGCGTTTGATTGTCATGCCTTTTCACCTCTGTTATTTAGTCCCAGCAGCTGTTTCACAACGCTCGGATACCATTTGTGCTCAAGCTCGTGTATTGTATGTTCCATGTCTTCAAGCGTATCGTTTTCCTGTATCTCGAATGCTTTTTGCGCGATAATCGGTCCGGTGTCCATGCCTTCGTCGACGTAATGAACGGTAATGCCCGCCACTTTCACACCGGCACGATGCGCCTGTCCGACAGCATCAATGCCCGGAAATGCCGGGAGAAGCGACGGATGTATATTGATAATCCTGCCTCCGTATGCTTCAAGCAGCGTATCTCCGATCAGTCTCATATAGCCGGCGAGAACGATTAATTCAACCCCGTGCAGACGAAGCTGTTCAATAATGGCCCGTTCAAAGGCGGCCTTGTTTTCAAAAGCTGACGGTTCAAAGGCGAATGACGGGATATGTAAAGCCTCCGCCCTTTCCACCGCCTTTGCCTGAGGCTTGTCCGTCACGAGAAGCGATAGCTCCGCGTCCCACTTCTCTTCTCTCATGCGTTTGGCAATGGCCTCGAAGTTCGATCCGTTTCCTGAAGCAAATACCGCAAATTTTTTCATGAAAGAGCCGCACCGCCGAAAGAAATGCCTTCGCCGTGCTTGACCCGCCCGATCAAATAAGCCTTCTCGCCCTGTGCTTCAAGAGTGTCGATGACGTCTGTCAGGTTTTCTTCTTTAACGGCAAGGACAAAACCGATGCCCATGTTAAAGACGTTAAACATTTCTTCTTCTTTCAGCTTGCCGTGCTCCTGCAAAAACGGAAAAATCGGCGGGATCGGCCATGACCCGTGATCAATTTCCGCGCTCAATCCGTCCGGCAGCATCCGCGGAATGTTCTCGATGAATCCTCCGCCTGTCACATGCGCCATGCCGTCCACCTTACCGCTTTTTACCGCTTCAAGCACCGGCTTCACATATATTCTCGTCGGTTCCAGCAATTCTTCTCCGAGCGGCCGCGCAAAGGGTTCATAGACAGTATCCAAATCAAGTCCGCCGTCATCAAGAAGCACCTTTCTCACAAGGGAAAATCCGTTGCTGTGAAGGCCGCTTGAAGTAAGTCCGATTAAGAGATGCCCTTCCTCGATATGTTCACCGGTGACGATTTCGTCTTTTTCCGCGACACCGACTGAAAAGCCGGCAATATCGTATTCATCAGCCGTATAGAGCCCCGGCATTTCCGCCGTCTCACCGCCGATAAGCGCTGATCCTGACTGCTCGCAGCCATCTGCCACGCCCTGAACGATCTGCTCGATTTTTACCGGATCGGCCTTGCCGACTGCTAAATAATCAAGGAAAAACAGCGGCTCCGCTCCTTGGGCGAGCACATCATTTACACACATGGCCACCGCATCGACGCCGATCGTGTCATGCTTATCCATTGAAAAAGCGAGTTTCAGCTTGGTGCCGACACCGTCTGTTCCGGAAATTAAAACAGGCTTTTGATACGGGAGCTCTGACAGATCAAACATTCCGCCAAAACCGCCCAAGCTTCCCATAACTCCGAGCCTTTTCGTGCGCTCCACGTGTTTTTTCATTCGTTTGACGGCTTCATATCCGGCTTCGATGTCAACTCCGGCATTTTTATAAGCATCAGACATCCCTATCACTCCTTGTCAATTCGTTTCTCCTCAAAAGGCAGAAAGAGAAAGGCAGCCTGAAATCGCGCTGCCTTTATATCATTTTCAGACTTTATTTTGTCAGCACTGCTTCTTTTACGTGAGGAAGCACTGTATCCTGATAAATTTCCGTCGGATATTTGCCCGTAAAACAAGCGAGGCATTGTCCGCAATTGGTGTCTTCAAATTTCCGGCCGACTCCTTTTAACAATCCGTCTACACTTAAGAAAGAAAGCGTGTCGGCGCCGATAATCTGGCGGATTTCTTCGACTGAATGTGAGGAAGCAATCAGCTCCTCATGGGTCGATGTGTCGATGCCGTAGAAGCAAGGATGGGCGATCGGAGGCGAACTGATCTTTACATGCACCTCTGTCGCTCCCGCTTCTCGGAGCATTGTGACAATACGGCGGCTTGTCGTCCCGCGCACGATGGAATCATCAACCATGACGACCCGTTTTCCTTCAACAACACCGCGGACGGCTGACAGCTTCATTCTTACTCCTTGCTCACGAAGAGCTTGAGACGGCTGGATAAACGTTCTGCCGACGTAACGGTTTTTAATAAGACCGAGTTCGTACGGAATGCCCGTTGCCTCGGCATAGCCGATAGCTGCGGAAATACTAGAATCAGGCACGCCTGTGACGACATCCGCTTCAATCGCGGACTCTTGAGCAAGCATTTTCCCGAGGCTTTTCCGGGCGCTGTGCACGTTAATACCGTCGATATTGCTGTCCGGACGAGAAAAATAGATATACTCCATGCTGCAGATAGAACGGTTGATATTCATGGAGAAACGCTCTGATTTCAAGCCTTCATCGTTTATGATAAGCATTTCGCCCGGTTCTACGTCGCGAAGGTACGTCGCGCCGACCACATCAAATGCGCATGTTTCTGATGCGACGACGTAAGCGTCACCGAGCATGCCGAGTGAAAGCGGTCTGAGTCCGTTCGGGTCAAGCGCTACAATCATTTCTGTTTCTGTCATGATTAAAAAGGCGTAAGCGCCTTTCAGCATGGATAGCGAATTTTTGATCTGATCCTTCAGTGAAAAGTGGCCGCTGCGTTTAATCAGGTGAGCCAGCACTTCCGTATCGGAGGAAGTCTGAAAGATGCTCCCTTGGTTTTCCAGCTGCTGCTTCAATTGTGTGGCATTGACCAGGTTGCCGTTATGGGCGAGCGCGAGACTGCCGTTGTTTTGCGAACGGAACAGGAGCGGCTGGACATTTTCATATCCGCCGCCGCCGGCCGTCGCATAGCGGACGTGACCGATCGCGCCTTTGCCTTTCACTTTGCTCAGTTCGCCGTTTTGAAAAACTTCGGTAATAAGCCCCTGCCCTTTATGAGCCGTCAGTTTTTGGCCGTCGGTCGCCACGATGCCGGCGCCCTCCTGCCCTCTGTGCTGCAGGCTGTGCAGGCCGTAATACGTAATCTGCGGAGCCTCTTCATGCCCCCAGATGCCAAACACACCGCATTCTTCATTCAGGCCTTTGATTTCAGCAAGCATGGAATAGCTCCTTTCCACGCGCGCTCAAGTTCTTTCGTTTGCGCGTGAACCAATTGTTGTCCTTCTTGGCTTCGGATCGTCAACTGTCCGTCCCCTGTCACTTCACCGATATGAATGGCATCTGCCGCAGCCGCTTCAAACGCCGCCTTGTTTTCTTCCTTTACGGAAACGACGAAGCGGGATTGAGACTCACTGAACAAAAGAGCTGCTTCATTAAATGCCGTGATGTTTGCGCCGAGTCCGTCTGTCGTCATGACGCTTTCTGCAATCGCCACAGCCAAGCCGCCTTCTGACACGTCATGCGCAGATTGGACCAGACCTTGTTTAATGGCGTCCAGAAGCGATGTTTGGCGGGCTTTTTCAACGTCAAGATCAATTTCGGGCGCTTTGCCATAGATTTTCCCTTCAGTCATTTTCTGAAGTTCACTTCCTGCATACTCAGGCTTCGTTTCACCGATGACGTAAATCAAGTCCCCCGCCGCTTTGACATGCTGTGTCGTAATATGAGCCGTATCTTCGATTAACCCGACCATACCGATGACCGGCGTCGGATAGATGGCCGTGCCGTTCGATTCATTATAAAGTGATACGTTTCCGCCGATGACAGGTGTGCTGAGAACATTGCACGCCTCGCTGATGCCGTCGGCCGCTTTTTCGATCTGCCAGAAAATTTCAGGTTTTTCCGGGTTTCCGAAATTCAGATTATCCGTGACCGCAAGCGGCTCGGCACCGGAGCAAACGATGTTGCGCGCCGCTTCGGCAACGGCGATTTTTCCGCCTTCTTCAGGATCGAGATACAAATAGCGGGCGTTGCAATCCGTCGTCATTGCCAGCGCTTTTTTCGTACCGCGGATTCTGAGCACTCCCGCGTCAGAGCCCGGAGCCACCACCGTGTTCGTGCGCACCATGTAATCATATTGATCGTACACCCACTCTTTGCTCGCAATTGTCGGCTGCTGCAGCAGGGCAAAAAGCGTCTCTGTCGCGTCTTTTACTTCAGGCGCGGGAACTTCAGTTTCCTGAAACTCGCGGTAGTACGCGGGTTCTGCTGACGGCTTATGATATACAGGGGCTTCTTCCGCCAGCGCGTCGGCCGGAAGCTCGCAAACAACCTCTCCGTTATGGCGGAGGCGGAGCATTTTATCATCCGTGACATGACCCACGGAAACCGCTTCAAGATCATATTTATTAAAAATATCGACAATTTCCTGTTCACGTCCGCGTTCAATGACGAGAAGCATGCGTTCCTGAGACTCGGAAAGCATCATTTCGTAAGCGGTCATACCCGTTTCCCGCTGCGGAATGAGATCAAGGTTCATTTCAATGCCGGAACCGGCTTTGCTTGCCATTTCAGCGCTTGAACTTGTCAGACCGGCCGCTCCCATATCCTGAATGCCGACTAACGCGTCACACTGGATGACTTCCAGGCAGGCTTCAAGAAGAAGCTTTTCCATGAAAGGATCGCCGACCTGCACTGCTGAGCGTTTTTCTTCAGATGAATCTGACATTTCTTCAGATGCGAAAGTAGCGCCGTGAATGCCGTCGCGTCCCGTCTTAGCGCCGACGTACATAACCGTGTTGCCGACGCCTTTCGCCTGGCCTTTTTTAATATCCTTATGATCAATTAGGCCGACGCACATGGCATTGACAAGCGGATTGCCCTCATAGCTTGCGTCAAACTGAACTTCCCCGCCGACCGTCGGAATGCCGATACAGTTTCCGTATCCCGCGATTCCCGCCACTACTTCTTCAAACAAGTACTTCACACGCGGTGAAGTGAGTTCACCAAATCGAAGAGAGTTTAATACAGCTATCGGACGGGCGCCCATTGAGAAAACGTCACGGATGATGCCGCCCACTCCCGTCGCAGCACCCTGGTACGGCTCAAGCGCTGACGGGTGGTTATGCGATTCAATTTTGAACACAACCGCCTGATTGTCACCGATGTCAACGATCCCCGCGCCTTCTCCGGGACCTTGCAGCACGCGTTCGCCGGTTGTCGGGAATTTGCGTAAAATCGGCTTAGAATTTTTATAGCTGCAGTGCTCTGACCACATCACGGAAAAAATCCCGATTTCCGTGTAGTTTGGCAATCTTCCGATAATAGATTCAATGAGTGCGAACTCGTCATCACTGACACCCATTTGCTGATAGAGTTTCTCTTCTTTTATTTGTTCTTTACTTGGTTCAAGCAGTAGCGACATGAGTTTCCCTCCAATTTTTCACGATAGACTGGAACAATGTAAGACCGTCTGCGCTGCCGAGCAGGTCATCGACCGCGCGCTCCGGGTGAGGCATCATGCCTAATACGTTGCCTTTCTCATTCACGACGCCGGCAATGCCGCTGACGCTTCCGTTAATATCGCCGCCGTATGTGAAAGCGATTTGATTGTTTTCTTTTAATCTTTCAAGCGTTTCGTCATCACAGTAGAAATTGCCTTCGCCGTGGGCAACGGGAATCGTAATCGATTGTCCCTCTTTGTAGGAAGAAGTGAACATTGTTTCGCCGTTCTGCACGATTAATTCAACCGGGCGGCAAATGAATTTTAAATCTTTATTGCGTCTCATGGCGCCGGGCAGCAGTCCGAGCTCCTGCAGAATCTGGAATCCGTTGCAGACGCCGAGAACCGGTTTTCCTTCAGCAGCCGCTCTTTTCACGGCCGGCATGATGTTGGCGAATCTGGCGATGGCGCCGCATCTCAGGTAGTCGCCGTAAGAAAAGCCGCCGGGGATGAGCACGCCGTCAAACCCGTCAAGGCTTGTTTCCTCGTGCCAGACATACTCGACTTCTTCGCCAAGTTCGTCCTTTACGGCGTGATACATATCAATATCGCAGTTAGAGCCGGGTAACACAATCACCGCAAATTTCACTGTGCGACAACCTCCTCAACTTCATATCGGTAGTCTTCAATGACTGTATTGGCAAGGAGCTTCTCACACATTTCTTTAACGAGTTCATCAAGATCGCGGTCTGATTTTTCCAGCGTCAGCTCCATGTATTTTCCGATGCGCACATCCTGCACTTCATTGTAGGTCATACTGTGCAATGCATGCTGCACCGCGTTTCCTTGAGGATCAAGCACACTTTCTTTTAAGCTGACATAAACTTTCACTTTATACATTATGAATTGCCTCCCAGTCTTTTGAAAATCTCTTCATATGCGTCGGTTAAGCTTCCCAGGTTCCGTCTGAACAAATCTTTATCGAGCTTTTCGTTCGTGTCTTTGTCCCACAGCCGGCACGTGTCAGGAGAAATCTCATCCGCTAAAAGCACCCGTCCCTCTGCGTCTAAGCCGAATTCCAGCTTGAAATCTATTAATCTGACACCGCAGTCTTCAAAAATATGCTGCAGCTCTTTATTCACCTGTCTTGTAATTGATTTGATCGTTTCCACCTGTTCGGATGAAGCCGCTTTTAACAGCCAGATATGATCTTCGGTTATGAGCGGATCACCGAGTGCGTCATCTTTATAGTAAAATTCGATAATCGGCTGCGGAAGCTCTGTTCCTTCCGGGATACCGAGGCGTTTCGACATGCCCCCGGCGGCAATGTTTCTGACCACGACTTCAAGCGGTATGATGCTTACTTTTTTGATAAGCTGCTCTGATTCTGAAACACGCTCCACAAAATGGTTGTCAATTCCTTTGGCGTGCAGATGTTTGAAGATCAGGCTTGAAATTTCATTGTTCAGACGTCCCTTTCCAGTGATCTCCGCTTTTTTCTCGCCGTTAAAGGCTGTTGCGGAATCCTTGTAGACCACACGGAGAATCTGTTCGTCTTCAGTTTGATAAATTCGTTTCGCTTTTCCTTCATAAAGAAGATTATTTTTCGCAATATTCACGGAAGTCCTCCTAACCCGAATGTTGGGAATATTCAATCTATGGGGGGGGCTGAAGAAGCCGCCTCCGGCTGGCTTCTTCTATAAACCTAAACGATCAAAGATCAAGTCGACGTTCTTCAAATGATAATTGTAGTCAAAGCAATCGGCAATCTGTTCCGGTGTAAGACGGGACGTGATTTTTTCCTCCGCTTCGACAAGCTGACGGAACGGCACTTGTTTTTCCCACGCTTCCATCGCTTTCGGCTGAACCGTGTCATATGCTTCTTCACGTGGCAGACCCGTGTCAATTAAAGCGAGCAGCACGCGCTGAGAATAGATTAAACCCAGTGTGCGGTCCATGTTGCGTTTCATATTTTCCGGGAATACCGTTAAGTTTTTGACGATATTGCTGAAACGGTTCAGCATGAAATTCAGCGCGGTTGTCGCGTCAGGAAGAATGATGCGCTCAGCTGATGAGTGAGAAATATCACGCTCATGCCATAACGGAACATTTTCGTACGCCGTCAGCATATAGCCGCGGATCACGCGCGCCATGCCCGTCATATTTTCAGACCCGATCGGATTCCGTTTATGAGGCATAGCCGATGAGCCTTTTTGTCCTTTTGCAAAAAATTCTTCCACTTCCCGTGTTTCACTCTTTTGCAGACCGCGGATTTCCACTGCGAATTTTTCAATGCTCGTCGCGATCAGGGCAAGTGCAGCCATGTAATCCGCATGACGGTCGCGCTGTAATGTCTGAGTGGAGATCGGCGCCGCTTTCAGGCCAAGTTTTTCACAGACATACTGCTCTACGAACGGATCAATATTTGCATATGTGCCGACCGCGCCGGAAAGCTTCCCGACTTCGATTCCTTCTTTTGCCTGCTTGAAACGTTCAAGGTTGCGTTTCATTTCTTCGTGCCAAAGCGCGAGCTTCAGGCCAAATGTCGTCGGTTCTGCGTGTACGCCGTGCGTGCGGCCCATCATGACCGTGTATTTATGTTCTTTCGCTTTTTCTTTTATAATGTCAACAAATCTCTCAATGTCCTTGAGTAAAATCTCATTCGCCTGTTTTAATAGATAGGAAAGAGCGGTATCCACGACATCTGTTGACGTCAGGCCGTAGTGAACCCATTTTCTTTCTTCGCCTAACGATTCTGAAACCGCGCGTGTGAATGCCACGACGTCATGGCGCGTATCCTGCTCGATTTCCAAAATGCGGTTAATGTCGAAAGACGCGTTTTCGCGCATGACTTTGACGTCTTCTTTCGGAATGACGCCAAGTTCAGCCCAGGCTTCACAGGCTAAAATCTCAACTTCCAGCCATGCCTGGTATCTGTTTTCGTCCGTCCAGATCGCGGACATTTCAGGTCTTGAATAACGTTCGATCATTATGCTCGTCCTCCGTCTCTTTTCATCCATATGTTCGTGATGTCCTGAATCCATTTTTCATCAGGCTCCCGCAAAAATGTCATATGCCCCATTTTGCGGCCTTTTTTAATCTCATGTTTTCCGTACAGGTACAGTTTGGCTTCCTTCAAAAGCTCCGGATGCTCCTCCGCCAGCTTCACTTCATCACCGAGAAGATTCACCATCATCCCCGGTTTGAGCAGATCGGTTCTGCCGAGAGGAAGTCCGCAGACCGCTCTGATGTGCTGTTCGAACTGGCTCGTTTCACAAAGATCGAGCGTATAATGCCCTGAATTGTGAGGACGGGGCGCCAATTCATTAATCAAAAGGTCTCCGTCTTCCGTGACGAACATTTCCACCGCAAGCGGTCCGACGAGCTCCAGTTTCTCCGCGAGCTGAACGGCAAGCGCCTCTGCCCGCTTTTGAACCGTTTCCTCCGCTCTCGCGGGCACGATGCTTTGGAACAGGATATTATGGTGGTGGATATTTTCAGCAGCTGGAAAGGTTGAAATCTCTCCGTGCACCGATCTCGTCACGATAACGGAAAGCTCCATTCGGAATGACACCCAGCTTTCAAGTATGCACGCGCCGTTTTCTAACAGTGCGGCCGCTTCATCTGTCTGTCCTTTTTCCTTAATGACAAATTGGCCTTTGCCGTCATATCCGCCCCGGCATGTTTTCAGCACCGCCGGAAGTCCCAATGACTGAACGGCTTCCTCAAGCTCCCGTCTGCTGTTTACGATCCGATAAGGAGCGACCTGACATCCAGCTGACTGGATCGCCTTTTTTTCCGTTTCCCTGTTTTGGGTGATGAGCAGCAGCTCGCTTCCCTGGGGAAGATATGCATGTTCTTTGAGCCAGTTGAGCGCCTCGTAATCAATATTTTCAAATTCGTAGGTAATGATGTCACTGACACCGGCCAATTTTTGAATCGCTTCACGGTCATTGTACTGGGCGGTAATCTCAATATCGGCGATCTGTCCGCATGGCGAGTCTTTTACGGGATCGACGACTGCGACTTTATACCCCATCTGTTTTGCGGCGACAGCCATCATTTTTCCGAGCTGTCCGCCTCCGATAATGCCGATGACGGCGCCGGGAAAAATCGTTTTTTTATCAGACAAGCTGATCACTGCTTTCCAGCACCGTTTGTTTTGTCGCATTTCTTCTCGCCTCTAGTTTATCCGCAATGTCATCGTCAAATGCCGACAAAATTTGCGCAGCTAACAGACCCGCGTTCACTGCGCCCGCTTTTCCGATCGCTGTCGTCGCGACCGGCACGCCGCCGGGCATCTGTACGATAGACAGAAGAGAATCAAGCCCGTTAAGCGATTTTGTCTGAACCGGAACACCGATCACCGGCAGTGTCGTTTTGGCCGCCGTCATTCCCGGCAGATGCGCCGCTCCTCCGGCTCCGGCAATAATGACTTTTAAGCCCCTGCTTCTGGCGCTTTCTGCATATTCAAACATCAAATCAGGCGTCCGATGCGCGGATACCACCTGTTTTTCATAAGGAATGTGAAGTTCGTCAAGTATGTCGCATGCATGTTTCATTGTCTCCCAATCGGAGGTGCTTCCCATGATGATTCCTGCTAGCGGCTGCATTCTGTTCCCACCTTCTCATGCTTTGTTTTTCAGAAAAAAAAGCCCGGCTCGTATTGCACTATGAGGAAGCAATACAAACCGGGCATGGCGCGTATCGGCAGTCGTTCGCTTCTGCGATATCCATGTCAGCTGTTTATCACTTTCCTGCATAGTCCGGCCGTTTACGGCAGCCGGGTAGAAACTTATGGGCCATATTCCCAAGATTATATGAGGTCGTGTTTTGATTTCATGTTTATCTTAACAACGGACTTGGATAATGTCAACGACATTATCGAACGATATAAAAATTCTTTCTTTTAATGTTCGTGTTTAGATCAATTTCCCTTCAAATACGATTTTTCTCCCGCAAGGAACGACTTGAATTGATCCATTTTCTTTCTTTTCTGTAAAGATCGGCTCTTCCATCCGCCGGACGGGCATATAGCCCTCTTCCTTCATTAAAGTGAGAATGGTGTCGATCGTTTCATGTTCCGTTACTTCAAACCGTTTCTTTTTTGGCTTTGTCATTCCTTAATTCTCCTCTTCTTCACTGCTTTCACCCAGAATCCGCCGTGGATCGTTTTGGGCTCAAAGGCGATGATAAACGCTTTTTCATCAAGCGTTTTAATCGTATCATAAAGCTGAAGCTCATATTTGCGCGGCGTCAGAATCTGCATGGCGGTCCGGTCTCCTTCAAGTCCGCCCGCCACCCAGCTTGTGACCCCGTATCCTTTTTCCCGAAGCTGTTTCGGCAGGTCCAGATCAAGCTCTTTCGTAATGACGTTGACTGTAATATAGCCGAGCGCCAGTTTTTCTTCAATTTTCATACCCACTATGACGCCGAGGCCGTAGCCGAGCGCATAGGCAATGACATTTTGAATTTGATTCAGATTGCCGAGCACGAGACTCAAGCCGGTCACATACACAAGGATTTCAATTGTACTGATGCCTGCGGCGAAATAGCGCTGCCCTTTTAAGGTAAGGATCATCCTGATCGTAAAAAAAGAGACATATATAATGTTAATGATGAGAATAATGAGAACCATACCTATACCGTTGGATAAAATCGTCTGCATCATTGATTCCCCCTCCTCTGATCTTTGAAAAAACTGACCGGGACGGCCGCGTCAATCTTTCAAGTTAAGGATAGTTTACCCTCTTTTGATCATTTTCAAAAGAAAAAAAAGCCCGCCCCGGAAGGCAGACTTTCAAACTCTTATCAGTGAAGCTCAGCTTTTTTCAATCGTTTGACGGCTTCATATTCCTTTTCTAGTTCACTCAGCGTATATCCGGACAGTTCCTGAACATGGTTTTGATAAAACCCTGAACGGATCAGCTTTGTCCTCAGATGCTGTTTTTTCCGATTAATGGCTTCTCGCAACAACGGGGCCATCCTCATCATCCTTTCCGAATCATAAAGATTAATGCCGTTTTCAACTTGCTGTTGCTCCCATCATATATCGGACGGCTGCTCAAAACAACACGCTTTATTAGAAATATTTGTAAACATTGTGAAAGACAAATTTCGACTTATAAAGGAATCAGCGAGGCGGTAAAGTACTCTGAAATAAGCGGCCATGTCACAGCCGTAAAGACGAGCATGATGATGACTGCCGCAGTAATACAGTACATCACGTCAGCCGCAGGCTTTTCAGCCGATTTGTACAGGATCTGCACAAACTGCACCATTGCCGAGACGGCCAGAAACAAGGTCAGCGCCGTAAACACCACGGTGATGACCGGCAGATTCAATATCGCGAAAATCATCCATACTATAGAGCAGGCGACAGCCGGAACCAAAAGCGAACCGACTCCAGCCGCCGCATCCCGCATCGTAATTTTCTGTTTCATCATATAGCGTGATACAAGCCAGACCGCGCCGGCCGCAGCTGCAAAAAAGACGAGCGAATACACGAGAACGATGGTAAAGCCGTCAAAAAACGTATGATGCCGTTCCCCGTAACCGAGCGGTCTCTGCTGGCTTGCCCTCAGCTGAAACCAATTTCCGATTGAGAAAAAGATACTGAATACAAGCATTGAAATAAGAGCATATTTAAAGCGGTAAAAGCCGTCTTCCCCAACGACCTTTACCGGTGATGTCAAAATGCGCAGCGCGAAACGGCAATAACGTTTGACCGCAGCCCAAGCAGAAGCGAGTTTTTCCGTAAAAGCCGGAGCCGGGCGCCGTTCCTTTTCTTTTTTCTTTTGTTTTTGATAACGTCCCGCATTTCTGGACATTCTCGACAGCGGTTCTTCATCAGTTCCCTGATGCTGTTTTTCTTCTTCCAACGTTTCTTTTCTTTCTTCCGTCATGTCAGCAACTCCTATCAAAAAAATACGGCGGAATTTGTTAAACAAGAAAATAAAACACTTATATAAGGTACCGAAGCGTCCTTAAACAGTCAAGCGGTTTCTTCACCCGGACACCCATATGACGTTTTATCTTATGTATTGGTTTTACGGAATAGGACAAAAACAAAAAACCGGCTGTCTTCAGCCGGTTTTTCCGTTATTTCAAGAAGATGAAATACAGTATAAAGATAACGAACAGCCCGTACATAATCGGGTGAACGCTTTTTCCTTTTCCTTTGCAGATCATTGTAATCGGGTAGAAAATAAAGCCGATCGCAATCCCCGTCGCAATGCTGTATGTCAGCGGCATCATAATCATCGTTAAGAATGCCGGCACAGCCACCTCGAATTTATCCCAGGCGATTTTACCGAGCGGCGCCACCATCAGCGCGCCGACAATAATTAAAGCCGGAGCCGTCACATTCGTAGTGACAACTGACAGAAGCGGCGAGAAAAACATCGCCAGTAAAAAGAGAATGCCCGTCACAACAGCCGCGAATCCGGAACGCGCTCCCGCCGCAACGCCTGAGCTTGATTCAACATAAGAAGTCGTTGTAGACGTACCGAGCACCGCTCCGATAACGATTGAAGTTGAATCCGCAAGAAGCGCTCTCCCCGCACGCGGAAGTTTGTTTTCCTTCATCAGCCCTGCCTGTGTCGCCACAGCCACCAGCGTTCCGGCCGTATCGAAAAACCCGACGAACAAGAAAGTTAAAATGACAATCAGCATTTGGACGGAGAAGATATCCGGAAGGTGCATCCACGCCTGTCCGAAAGTCGGCGCAAGACTCGGCACACTGCCGACAATGTGCGTCGGAACCGGAATCAGCCCGCAGATCATGCCGGCAACCGCCGTCAGAAGCATTCCGATAAACACGCCGCCGTTTACGCGAAGCACCATCAGAATGACCGTCACAATGACACCGAAAACCGTCAGAAGCACAGGACCGCTGTGAATATTGCCGATAGACACCAAGGTCGATGAGTTCGCTTCAATAATGCCGGAACCTTGCAAACCGACAAATGTGATGAATAAACCGATACCAGCGCCGACCGCCAATTTCAGCTCGGGCGGAATTGCATTAATGATTTTTTCCCGCAATCCCGTCAGCGAAAGCGCCACGAAAATAATTCCGGAAATCAAAACGCCGGAAAGCGCAGCCTGCCAGGAAATTCCCATACCGAGTACGACAGAGAAAGCAAAAAACGCGTTTAACCCCATACCCGGCGCAATCGCAATCGGATACTTTGCTATCAGCCCCATTAAAATACAGCCGGCCGCAGACGCAAGGGCTGTAGCGGTGAACACCGCGCCTTGATCAATTTTTAATGCTTCCGGAAATCCCTTCACACCGTTTAAAGACAATGTCAGCGGATTGACGAACAGAATGTACGCCATTGACAAAAAGGTCGTTAAACCGCCGATGATTTCATTACGATAGCTTGTCCCCAGCTCATCAAACTGAAAAAATTGCTTCAAGCCAATTGCCTCCTTCATTCTCTCCCATTTATTCTGCCCGTTATCCGCCAAATAAAAAACGCCCCAAATACATTGGGACGCTTGACTACATACGTTCAGTCTGAATAAATAAGAATGGATTATTTATATCAAACGATTGAGATTGATCCGTAGTCAAGCCATTTACGGTAGCTTGGTAGAAACTTGCGAGCCATATCCCCGCCATTATACGATATCTGCATATTTGATTTCTGAGTCTATTGTATCAATACAATTTTGAAAACTCAATATAAAAAACGAACAATCCCGTTAAAAAAAATTAGTTTATTCGTTAATTGATCAAAAATGGAAGACGGCAAAAGCCGCCTCCCTGTCATCATTTTCCGTCCGCAGGCCGTACCGGAACCGCGAATGTGATCTTGCTGTCACCTGCTAAAGTGTTCATGGCCGTTTGATTGACATACAAAGCATATGAATCGAATGAGAAATCGCGCAATGAATAGTCATTATCAGATGAATCATCCAATTCAAAAACGGATTCCATTTCACCCGTTTTAAGATTCGTGACTTTCGCCTTATTCCCTTTCAGATAATAGCCTTTTTCATACTCATCAAGCGATGGCCAGGTTTTCATTTTTTTCGTATCGCCGAGACCGATTGACTCACCGACATTCATCAGCTGATCTTCATCCGTCTTGCTTACATTAATTCCGCTGAATTGATAATTGACAATCACCCGTCTGCCTTGCTGTTTGATCTTTTTGATGGTGATGCCGACATGGTGATGTTTCGTTTCATAGCTGGCGGGCAGTTTTGTTTTCAGTGGGACGATTTCTCCCGGCTCTGATTCTGATTTTAAATTACCCGTTATGAAAAGTGTTTTCGCTTTCGGGTCTATCGGTTTGCTGAATTGAGTTTGGCCGCGTACTCTTTTCCCGCCGCCGGGAAGGTTCTTTCTGCTGCCAAGGTCAATATTTGACATCGTCATTTCATAATGGTTTCCTGCATCATCCGTTGCTTCGTCAATCGAGATGGCATCATTTTTGGCTGCATCGTGAAAGTCGACTGAATATAAGAGTGCCGATCCCATCGTTCCGTTTTCCGCCCGGATATCGAAAAAGCGGTATAATCCGTTATTTACATTGACGGCTTTCGTTCCTTCCAGGGAAACTGACTTTTGTTTTTTGATCGGGAGTGTAAAGCGCCAGTTTCCCGGGATGTCCTTGATTTTTGTAATGACAAGCGGAAGCTTATCACCGTCTTTCAGCTTTGAACCGTCCGTGAACAAGCGAAGCTGCCCTCCGTACCGACCGTCTTTCATTTTTTTCATATCAGTCCTGTCATAATCCTCAGATAATATATTCCGGGTATCTTTATAATCGACTTGAAAAGGAATACTCTCCTCATCTGATTTCAAATTGTCAACGATAAAGTTATAAACGAGCTGTCCGCTGTCGTAATATACACTTTTTACTGTCACCGTGATCCCGCGTGATTCCGCTTTCTCGTTCAGTTTTGTCACCAGATTGCTTTTAAACAGCGCAGAACCTGCCTTATCCTGAAACAGACTGTAAATTTGTCCGGCAGCAGGAATGTTTCCCATAGCCGTATTAACGGAGGGCATGAACAAGCCTGAAGACAGATACAGAAAAAACAAAGCAGCAGCAACCGCGAAGCCGTTTATCAGTTTTCTTCCCCATCTCCGTCTGACGGCGCCTTCTTTTCCGGCACGGACAGCCGCGCTGTGTATCACGTTTTTCAATTCAGCTTTCGGCACGTCTATGTCCTGATACAATTGCTTCATTTGATGCTTTTCCATATTTGTTTATCCTCCTTTTCCAGCTCTTGCTTCAATGCTTTTCTCGCCCTGTGCAGATGCGTTTTTACGGTGCCTTCCGCCATGCCGGTCTGTTCAGCGATAATGGAAATCGAAAAATCCTGAAAATAATAAAGCTGAATGGTCAGCTGTATATGTTCATCAAGTGTTTCCAGAGCATTTCGAAGGTCTATGTATTCTTCAACGTTCTTGTTCTCCGCACATGTATCGTGGTGCTGCTCAAACGGGATGACGTCACCGTGCTTTTTCCTCATCGCAAAAATCGTATTAAGCAAAATCCGGATCAGCCACGTTTTAAAATATTTCGGCTCCTTCAGCTGCGCGATATGAAGAAAAGCCTTGTAAGCCGTTTCCTGAACAGCGTCCAGGGTGTCTTCTTTGTGATGCAAATAGAGATAAGCTGTTTTATATAAAGTCTCCTGATGAGCTGTGATCAGTTTTTCAAAGGCTGAGGCATCACCTTTTTTCGCCTTTTTGATCAATCGTTCTTCCTTCACCTTATCCACCTCCTATGCTGTTAGATACGAATCGGGGCGAAACGGTTTCAAAAAGATGACAAAAAAAACGCCTCTTTTTTAAAAAGAGACGTTTTTTATCTTGATTTATTCCCACTCAATCGTCGCAGGCGGCTTACTTGTAATATCATACACGACGCGGTTGATGTGTTTCACTTCATTGACGATACGTGTCGAAATCACTTCAAGCACATCCCAAGGGATACGCGCCCAGTCAGATGTCATGCCGTCGATTGAAGTTACGGCACGGATACCGATTGTGTAATCATACGATCTCGCATCTCCCATGACGCCGACGCTGCGGATGTCAGGAAGAACCGTGAAGTACTGCCAGATGTCGCGCTCAAGGCCGTGGTTTGCCACTTCTTCGCGCAGAATCGCGTCTGATTCACGAACGATTTCAAGTTTTTCTTCCGTTACTTCGCCGAGTACGCGGATGCCAAGACCAGGTCCCGGGAACGGCTGACGCCATACGATATCATCCGGAATGCCGAGCTCTGTGCCGAGCGCGCGCACTTCATCTTTGAAAAGAGTGTTAAGCGGTTCGATCAGTTCAAACTGCATATCTTCAGGAAGACCGCCGACATTGTGGTGCGATTTGATCGTTTGCGCTGTTGCCGTTCCGCTTTCAATAATGTCTGTGTAAAGCGTTCCTTGCGCAAGGTAATCGATTCCTTTCAGCTTGACCGCTTCATCATCAAATACGTAAATGAATTCGTTGCCGATGATTTTGCGTTTTTGCTCAGGATCAGAAACACCTTTCAGCTTATTTAAGAATCTGTCTTTCGCATCAACTTTAATGACATTCATATTAAAGCCTTCGCTGAACGTTTTCATGACGCCTTCCGCTTCGCCTTTACGGAGCAGGCCGTGGTCGACGAAAATACAAGTCAGCTGGTCGCCGATCGCTTTATGAATCAAAACGGCTACGACAGAAGAATCAACTCCGCCGCTCAAAGCGCAAAGCACTTGTTTGTCTCCGACTGTTTCGCGGATTTTTTGCATTTCGATTTCGATAAAGTTTTCCATTGACCATTCGCCTTTACATTCACAAGGACCGAAGACAAAGTTTTTCAGAAGGTCATTTCCGTATTCTGAATGGCGGACTTCCGGGTGGAACTGAACGCCGTACCATTTTTTGTCTTTTTTACTCATCGCTGAGTTCGGGCAGTGATGGCTTGTCGCATCTACCGTAAACCCTTCCGGCACTTGTACGACTAAGTCGCCGTGGCTCATCCATACCACTTGTTCTTCCGGAAGATCTTTGAACAGGTCAGGAGTTCCTTGAATCTGAATGTTCGCTTTTCCGTATTCGCGCTGGCTTGCCGCCTCGACTTTCCCTCCGAGGTAATGAGTCATCAGCTGCATACCGTAGCAGATGCCCAATACAGGAATATCGAGTTCAAAGATTTTTTCGTCACAGCGGAAAGATCCTTCATCATATACACTGTTCGGTCCGCCTGAAAGGATAATTCCTTTTGGATTCATTTCTTTGATTTCCTCAGCTGTCAACGTATGGGGATGCAGCTCGCTATATACGCCAAATTCACGGATCCGGCGGGTAATCAGCTGGTTATACTGACTGCCGAAATCAAGAACAAGAATCATTTCATTCACTAACTTCGTCATGGTTGTCACCTAATCTCCTCTAAGTTTTTGACACAGAAAAAACGGAGGACACACGTTCAGCCCTCTGTCGCGCAAGACTTGTCCGGAAGCCCGGCTTTTTAACGCTC
Source organism: Bacillus amyloliquefaciens DSM 7 = ATCC 23350 (assembly GCF_000196735.1). Classification (GTDB taxonomy): domain Bacteria; phylum Bacillota; class Bacilli; order Bacillales; family Bacillaceae; genus Bacillus; species Bacillus amyloliquefaciens. Next base: position 650,378 of record NC_014551.1, on the reverse strand, counting down.
CCGGGCTCCCATTTAACATTCATTTATTCTAACAACAGGACGATATGCGGTCAAGACTATCTTGTTTTAATTATATTTTCCCACAACTGTACCGATTCATTCCAAAGCTCTGCGGCATTATCGCTGCGGTATAAAGCACGCTCATAGCGCAGCGTCAGCTCGGACATGTCGTCTGTATGGTACGCCTCATCAATCCTCGCGGCAAAATCACGGAGCGTTTCTCCGTCTCCCCTGCTGAACCCTTTTCGTTTCAGCTGGCGGAGCAGCGCGGCATATGCGTCGAAAAAGACGTCTTCATCCGTGCGCCGCTTCAATCTGGCTGCTGCAACATGCGGAATCCAGCGCGCCCGCAGCACCCAGACGAGCGCGGCCGCGGCTGAAATCACGATGATGATAGCTGCATACGGCCACAGCTGTGCCGCGGTTTTATTGTGCATCACAGGATGCGGAGCCGCACTGTGCTCCCGCTTTTTCGGCGTTTCTTTTTTTTCGGGCTTTGTTTCCTGGCGCTGCTTGTCAGACGGTGTATCCGAATTCCCCGCTGAGCTTCCGCCATCTTTTCCCGCTGTATGATTCTGCTCTGACGTAAACTCCGTCGGATTGGTGAAGCCTTTCGTCGGCTCAAACGTCACCCAGCCCTGATCCGGAAAATATACTTCTACCCACGAATGGGCATTGTTGTTTGTGACTTCATAAAGATGGCCGTTTTGATCGCCCGCGCCTTTATATTCTCCGGATGTATAGCCTTTCACCCAGCGGGCGGGAATTCCCGCAGATCGCAGCAGCACAGCCATTGCCGAAGAAAAGTTATCACAATAACCTCTTTTCGTTTCAAACAAAAATTGATCCACATAATCCTGGTTGTGCTCCGGAACGGCGACATCCTGTGTATCATACGAAAATGCGGAAGATCCCAGATAATCCTCGACCGCCTTCGCTTTATCGAACATATTATGATGATCCCGCGTCAGCCTGTCGGCAAGCTGTCTCACTCTTTCCGGAAGGCTGTCGGGAAGCTGCAGATACCGGTCATTGAATTGATTCTGCTCACGGTATCGTTTCACTTTCACTTTTTTGAGGTCATTCAGTTTAAAGACGGGCGCGTGAAAAGTCACCGTGTACCGTCCCATATTGCGGATGCTGCCCACTTGTTCACTGATCGGCGTGATTTGCTCGGTGTTTCCGTTCATTTCAAGCTGAATCGAGTGCTTCGGTTTAATATTGGAGACGCCGATCGGATACATGACGTGATTATAAAGATAATTCTCATCAATGGACACCTGCGCCGTATAACGTCTCGTCTGCACACTCCGGTCAAACCATATATCTTCCACATTGCCGCCATTCAGTTTATAGGACATGCCCTGATCGGTCTCCACCCAGCCTTTTCCCGTGTATGTATCCTTCGTTTCCACCCGGAAGTACGCCCGCTCTTTTCCCTTCCATGTGAAAACCGGCGTATCGTCCTGCTGAAAAGGCCCGCCTAATGTTTCATCATGGTTGCCGTAGCCGATTTTGCTCTCAGCGGCGGGCACCTCTTTGTGATTTGTTATTTTTTTCAGAAACGGCACGGGGTCCGGCCAGTTCGGATCTGATTTCGGAGCCGCCAGACCGAATAGGACGGAAGCGCAGATAAACAGCGCCAGCGGCAGAAACCATTTGATGATCAACCTTTTTTTAAACGCTATGTGTTCCGTCAGGCGGATGCGCTCCATATTCAAAAGCCCCATCATCAAAAAGCCGATAAAGACAATCCGGATGACGGCGTATGCGGCATCATAGGGAGTAAACGTATCAAGCACGGTGATATAGGCCACCGTCATGATAAAAAAGAATAATATTTTCCGCTGATAGATCACCCAGTAATGCAGTAAATATACGAGCAGCCATAATAGCACAAAAAACAGCAATGTGCGGAATGACGGGTTCATATCATTCCATCTTCCGGTCCCGATGTGCCGGGCATTCAGCATCACGTCCCGCAAAAAAGAAGCGAGCCATTCCGGCTGAAAAACCGAACCTTTATAAAACAGCATATGAATACTGATCAACGTAAACAGAATGCAGGACGGCACGGTGACGTACCACCTCATCCGGAAGAATGACAGCAGAAATGCCAAACCGATAAAAATGATGAAAAAACCGGTATGTTTTGTATCCGTAAAATTGTGCAGCGGCCTGAGCCATTCCCATAACAATAAAAAAGCGAGAAAATAAAACAGCAGCAGACTCAGCCTGCTTCCCTGGTTCTCGTCATGCGGCATGGCGCGCCACCTCTCTTTCTAAACAACATGGGACACCCGTTTGTCCCTGATCATTTGCACCTTGATATTCTTCTGAGCGAAGATGAGAGCGAGATTCCGTTCTTTTTCCGAAAGCACGGCATTCGTTTCTTTCGCCAAAAACACCGTCATGTCAAAAGGTCCTGCCTCAGCCTGTTTGAGAAGCTCTTCTGTAAGGCTGCCCGTCACGACGGCAATAAAAGCTTTGCGGACACGCGGATCTGCCAGCTCTTTTCTTAAGCGTCCGCCGGCATCAGCTTCTTCCGATTCTGAAACTGCAGCCAGATAACGCAGCACATTTCTGAAATGCTGCTCTCCCTCCCGGACGGGAAAAACAGTCCGGTCGTTCCCCAATGAAATAAACCCCGCGGGAGAGCCCTTCACAAGCGCCGTGTAAAGCAGGGATGCCGAGGCTGAGACCGCGGCTTCAAACGAAGGGGACGGCGTGCAGTCCAAAAGGAGAACCATATTCATACTCTGCAAGGGGTCAAATTCCTTCGTCATCAGCTCATTGCGCCGCGCCGATGTTTTCCAGTCGAGTGCGGAAAACCGGTCGCCCGGCTGATAATTTCTGACGCTCGCGGCCATTGCGGAGCGGTGAGTCTGAAACGGCGCGCCGGCACCCGCACCCTCTTCTCCGGATACGGTCTGCGTCTTATAATGTACAGACCCGTACGCCGGGAAAACTAAGACCGTATCCGTTACCGAAAACGAGGCCGTCTTGTCCAAAAGCCCGAGAACATCTCCGGTCCGCACTCTTATCGTATGTAAACGATGCTCTCCGCGCGGAGCCTGCGGCAGCTCATATTGAAACGTCAGCTTTTTTTGAAACCACGGAAACACGAGCTGTTTCGCACAGCGCCTCTCGCCAAGCGTTTCCGGCATCACATCTTCAATGACCATATAAGTCAGCGGAAACGGCAGGCGCCTCGTCAGCCTGATGGTGACAGACAGCCTGTCACCCGAGGTTAATTGAGCAGAAGAAATCTCACGCGTCACCCGAAACGCCCGCAGCGGATACACAGCGACCAGCCCGGCGTAAACGGTAAACGGCAAAAACGCATAAAATAAAAACCAGCTCACAAATCCGCCCTGAAACATGGCATAAGAAAAGACCGCTGCCGTCAATACGGCCAAAATAAGCAGCTTCCAGCCGTATAGCAGCCAATGCACTTTCTTTCTCATTATCGGACCGACATCCTTTGAACGGGAACTTTTTCCGTCTGCATGATGTCTTCGATCACAGCTTCCGGCGTGACATCATTAAATTTCGCCTCGGCCGTTAAGATCATTCTGTGAGGCAGCGTATACGGAGCCAAATACTGGACGTCATCAGGAATGACGTAGTCGCGATCATGAAGCAGCGCGTATGCCTGTGCGGCTTTCATTAATGAAATCGAACCGCGCGGACTTACGCCCAAATGTACGGACGGATGCCGGCGGGTATGCTGAGTGATGCCGACGATATAGGCTTTAATGCCATCATCCACCCGCACCTGCTCCAGCTTTTGCTGAAGACTGATAAATTGTTCTTTAGAAATGACGGGCTCAATTGTTTCAAGCGGATTGCGCCCTTCCTGCAAAGACAGAACCTTAAGCTCCTCCTCGGCAGTCGGATAGCCCATCTTCAGCTTAAATAAAAACCGGTCAAGCTGGGCTTCAGGAAGCGGATATGTTCCTTCATATTCAACCGGGTTTTGTGTGGCCATGACGAAAAACGGCTCAGCCAGCCGCATTGTCTTTCCGTCAATCGTGACATTTCCCTCTTCCATCGCCTCAAGCAAAGAAGACTGCGTTTTCGGAGAGGTTCTGTTAATTTCGTCGGCCAGCACGATATTCCCCATAATCGGTCCCGGGCGGTATTCAAATTCCATCGTTTTCGTATTATAAATAGAGACACCCGTCACATCTGACGGCAGAAGATCCGGAGTGAACTGAATCCTCTTAAAGTCAGCTCCGATCAGCTTGGCCAAAGCGCGGACCATCATCGTTTTTCCGACTCCCGGCACGTCTTCCAGCAGCACATGCCCTTTTGCGAGAATGGCGGCCAAGCTGAGTATGGCGATATCCCGTTTTCCTATGATGATGTTTTCAATATGCTCAACGGCTTTCTCCAGCAGCGGATGCAGCTCTTCTTTATAAGCCATTCTTCTCCTCCTAGTCATCTCTCAAATTTCAATTATCGTAACCTAACTTTACCACAAAATATAAACAGTATAAAAAAACGTTTCCAGCGAATTGTTTCCAGTCCGCAAAAGGAAAAAAGCTCCCTTTAGAAAGGAAGCTTTATTTCAGCTGGAGAGGCTCCATATGAACATGTGAATGGTCGATGGCATGTTCATCTTTCATCTTTCATCTTTCGTTCTACCTCATTTGCGATATCATGACTCTCTTTAATATTCATATCAGACGGCACTTCAATGACGACATCAATATGAACGGAGCTGCCCAGATATCTCGCTTTAATATCTTTTAAACGGCTGACGCCCGCAATCTGTTCGATCGTCTTTTTATAATCAGAAATATTTTTGACATCAAAACCGTCAGTCAGCGAATGAGAGGATTCTTTGAAAATATCCCACGCGGTTTTGCAGATGATCAATCCGATGATAAACGCCGTGACCGTATCAACCCAAGCCAAATGGAACTGCGAAGCAAAAATTCCGATAAACGTGCCGATACTGACGAGCGCATCTGATTTATTATCAGCAGCCGCGGCTGAAAGGGCTTGGCTGTTTACCTTTTTGGCAAGCCCTTTTATATAGCGGTAGACAATCAGCATCACGACGGCGCTCCCCGCAGCCGTCCAGGCAGCAATCATATCCGGTGTTTCCTCTTTTACGGAAAAAATAGATTGTGCGGCGCTGAACAGCACTTGCATTCCGACAAGCATCATAATAATGGAAGCGATAAGTGACGCGACGGTCTCCGCCCGAAAGTGGCCGTAAGGATGATCTTCGTCAGGAGGTTTCTGAGAGATGCGCAAACCGATGAAAACAGCGGCAGATGCCACGATATCAGTCGTGTTGTTTAAACCGTCGGCTTGAAGCGCCTCTGAGTGAAACAAATAGCCGATCACAAGCTTCACAGCCGACAATACTGCATATGCGGCAATACTGACAATCGCTCCGGTTTCGCCTTTTTTCAATTCATGATATCTCTCCACTGAAAACCCTCCTTCCCGTTCATTTTTTCCTTCATTATCATACAAAGCGAAGGCACAGTGGGTCTATAGAAACATGATTCACTTTCCACAGAAAAATAGTAATCATAGAACATTTGTGCATACAGGCAAATTATTTTTATTCACGAAACCCCAGTCATCCCAATCGTACCAAGGCTTCTTGCCGCTCTGCTTATATGGAATTATTTTCAATACCATCAAAACATATAAATCACAGAAAATTATTTCTTTTCCTTCTGCTGTACGAACGAGAAAAAATGTCATATTTTCTTACATCATTTTCAAAAGTCATATGTATTTATGATAAAATAAAACTTGTCGGAATATTCAGCATAAACAAATTAAAAGGAGGCAAAGAATGAATCAGCCTAATTCTTTATCGAAGGGATTAAAAACCCGGCATATGACAATGATTTCAATTGCCGGCGTGATCGGCGCCGGATTATTTGTCGGAAGCGGATCCGTCATTCATTCCACCGGACCTGGAGCAATTGTCTCCTATGCATTAGCAGGACTATTAGTGATTTTTATTATGAGGATGCTGGGGGAAATGTCCTCCGTCAACCCGACAAGCGGTTCGTTTTCACAGTACGCACATGACGCCATCGGTCCGTGGGCCGGTTATACCATCGGATGGCTGTATTGGTTTTTCTGGGTCATCGTCATTGCCATTGAAGCAATTGCGGGCGCCGGAATCATCCAGTACTGGTTCCCCGGCATTCCGTTATGGCTGACGAGTCTGCTTCTGACCGTGCTGTTAACACTGACGAATATTTATTCAGTTAAATCGTTCGGCGAATTTGAATACTGGCTTTCCTTAGTGAAGGTGGCGACTATCGTTGTCTTCTTAATCGCGGGTTTTGCGTTTATTTTCGGCCTCGTCCCCGGCAGCAAACCGGTCGGACTTGAAAACCTGACGGGCAACGGCGGATTTCTCCCAAAAGGGCCAAGCTCCGTTCTGCTCGGCATCGTCGTCGTTATTTTTTCTTTCATGGGATCTGAAATCGTCGCAATCGCAGCGGGAGAAACGTCAAACCCGGTCGAATCCGTAACAAAAGCGACCCGCTCAGTCGTTTGGCGGATCATCATTTTTTACGTCGGCTCCATTACGGTTGTGGTCACGCTGCTTCCGTGGGATTCAGCCAATGTTCTGGAAAGCCCCTTCGTTGCCGTTTTAGGCCATATCGGGGTTCCCGCGGCCGCTCAGCTCATGAATTTCATCGTCCTGACAGCCGTTCTGTCCTGCCTGAACTCCGGGCTTTATACAACATCACGGATGCTGTATTCACTGGCAGAGCGTAATGAAGCGCCGCGGCGGTTTATGAAACTGAGCAAAAGAGGCGTACCGGTTCAAGCCATTGTCGCCGGCACCTTTTTCTCCTATATTGCCGTTGTGATGAACTATTTTTCTCCTGACTCCGTATTTTTGTTTCTGGTCAATTCATCAGGGGCAATCGCACTGCTCGTCTATCTCGTCATCGCAGTCTCACACCTGAGAATGAGAAAGAGAATTGAACGGACAAACCCTGAATCTCTTAAAATCAAAATGTGGTGCTACCCATACTTAACCTACCTGACGATCATCGCTATTTGCGCCATCTTGTTATCTATGCTGTTTATCAGCTCAATGCGGTCTGAATTTCTGCTGACAGGATTTATTACATTAGTGGTCCTTGCCTCATATGTATTCCACAAAAAACAAAAACCGAAAGAGAACGCTTCCGCAAGCCGGGTTGCGCAATAACCGCAAACACCCGCCCTCAAAAAAGGGCGGGTGTTTTTTTAACCAACCTGTTCCAGACAGCATTAACTGTAGTACAGGATTTCAATAAATGATAAGGACAGGATGAATAATGGCACTTGAAAAATTTGCAGATGAACTGCCGATTATCGAAACACTGAAGCCGCAGAAGACATCAAACGGCAGCACGTATTATGAAGTCACGATGAAGGAATGCTTTCACAAGCTGCACCGTGATCTCCCGCCGACCCGGCTGTGGGGCTATAACGGTTTGTTTCCCGGCCCGACGATCGACGTGAACCAAGATGAGAACGTCTATATTAAATGGATGAATGACCTGCCGGATAAGCATTTTCTCCCTGTGGACCATACCATTCACCATTCAGAGGGCGGCCATCAGGAACCCGACGTCAAAACCGTCGTCCATTTACACGGAGGAGCAACGCCGCCGGACAGCGACGGCTATCCGGAAGCCTGGTTCACACGGGATTTCAAGGAGAAGGGGCCTTATTTTGAAAAAGAGGTATACCACTATCCAAACAAACAGCGCGGGGCGCTATTATGGTATCACGACCACGCCATGGCAATTACGAGGCTCAATGTGTACGCCGGGCTTGCCGGCATGTATATCATCCGCGAGCGAAAAGAAAAGCAGCTGAAGCTTCCCGCCGGAGAATACGACGTACCGCTTATGATTATGGACCGCACGTTAAATGACGACGGTTCCTTGTTTTATCCGAGCGGGCCCGATAATCCTTCCGAAACGCTGCCGAATCCTTCAATCGTTCCATTCCTTTGCGGAAATACCATTCTCGTCAACGGCAAAGCGTGGCCGTATATGGAAGTCGAACCGCGGACATATCGTTTCCGTATCCTTAACGCCTCAAATACGAGAACATTTTCCCTCTCGCTCAATAATGGCGGCCGGTTTATTCAAATCGGTTCTGACGGCGGACTGCTCCCCCGTTCTGTCAAGACACAGTCCATCAGCTTAGCCCCGGCTGAGCGGTATGATGTGCTCATTGATTTCTCCGCTTTTGACGGAGAACATATTATTTTAACGAACGGCACCGGCTGCGGGGGCGACGTCAATCCGGATACCGACGCCAATGTGATGCAATTCCGCGTCACAAAACCGCTGAAGGGAGAAGACACCAGCCGGAAGCCTAAATATCTGTCAGCCATGCCTGATATGACATCAAAAAGAATACACAATATCAGGACGCTTAAACTCACAAACACGCAAGACAAATACGGCCGGCCGGTTTTAACACTCAATAACAAGCGCTGGCATGATCCCGTGACAGAAGCGCCGCGGCTCGGCTCAACGGAAATCTGGTCGATTATCAACCCGACGCGGGGAACCCATCCGATACACCTGCACTTGGTTTCCTTCCAAGTCCTTGACCGGCGTCCTTTTGACTTAGAACGTTATAACAAATTCGGCGACATTGTGTATACAGGCCCCGCCGTCCCGCCGCCTCCAAGTGAAAAAGGCTGGAAAGACACCGTGCAGGCGCACTCCGGAGAAGTCATCAGAATCGCGGCGACATTCGCGCCTTACAGCGGACGGTACGTATGGCATTGTCATATTTTAGAACATGAAGATTATGACATGATGAGACCGATGGACGTCACAGAAAAGCAGTAATCCCCCTTTTTGAGAAGGGGCTTTTTTATTTATACAAAAAGAAAAAATAAGGATCCGCTTATTTGCATATACTGTAATAACAGGAAGACGGTGCACCCTCATTGGAAATATGGATAGAAAAAGGAATTAGGAGATTAGGGAAAAGTATGAGACAATGAAGGTGTGCACGAAAATTCATAAGGGAAGAAGTGACTTTATGTCTTACTACAACAAACGTAATCAGGAACCGCTGCCTAAAGAAGATGTCAGTACGTGGGAATGCACAAAAGAGGACTGTATCGGCTGGAGCAGAAAGAATTTTGCCGGCAGTGATACCCCGACTTGCCCCCTTTGCGGCAGTAAAATGATCGACGGCGTCCGTTCGTTGGTGAATCTCCAAAACAACAGTCAAACGGCATCAAGTTAGACCTCCCTTTTACGAGTCTCAACATAGAGAAGGCCTCCATGTCTCATGAGAGGCCTTTGCGTTATCATGTCCTTTTACGATGCAAAGGAGCAATGAACATGAAAAACGATCGGCAGCAGAAAGATCTCAAGGAAATGGCAAAACAGCAGAAAATGAACCTTGCCGCACAGTCATTCATCGAATCACTCCATTTTGCCGTTCCGATTCTCCGTTTTTTCAAATGGCTCGCCTCAGCCGCAGCCAGCTTTGTTCATTAAAAAACACCCAGCGGGCGCTGAGTGTTTTTTTCATGATTGGATAACGGAAAAACTGTTGATAATGCCATTGTCATTTTCCCAGACTTTTTCACATTTTTTCGTATCCAAATGATAAGCATAAATGGTCCTGACCTTCGCGTTCCGTCCTGTTTCATCCTTCAGACGCTTAGCGCCTTTGGCTTCCGCCATGAAATAAATGATGCTGCCGTCTTTAGAAAACTGAGGCTGGGCATCAATCAGCGGAGTGAAATCCTTCCCGTTTGAGATAATCGTTTCATCTTTTTTCGTTTTGACATTCATCAGACGGATGGACGCTTTTTGTTCAGTCCCTTTTTGTGTATAAGATGTAAAGACAAGATTTTTGCCGTCCGGTGACATCGCGATGTCGCTGATAAACTGTTCAAGGTTTGTCAGATCCTGAAGGTGATCGCCCGCCCCTGCCGCAAACCGTATATTCGTCGGTTCAGGGTCAACCCCCTTCTCATTTGCCTCATCCGTTTTTTTATAATCCTCTTTCACGGAATAATGCAGCAGCGCAAAATCGTTTTGGCTGCGGTTATAAAAGAAGCCGCTCACACTGTCGTCTTTCTCATCCGCCGCAGGGTACAGGTTTTGATAGCGTTTCGTTTTCAGATCAAAAGACGCGAGACGGAAAATATCTTCATCCGCTTTTCCGAGACGGAAATAAATGTGCGTCTTATCCTTGGATAAAAACAGACTGTCAGCGCTTGCCGATCCTTTATAAAGCACCGTCTTCTGTTTCGTCTTCAGATCAAGCTTATACAGACGCATCTCATTCTGATCATTATTACCGACATAATAGAGCACCTGATGGGCGTCATCCAGCGCAAACGCCGGATATGCCGAAAGCTTTTCCTCGTACAGCATACGGCCGTCTTCGTAATATTTCGTCATCAGATCTTTGTCTGTAATGGAAACAAGCAGCTTGTCATGGCCGCCGGAGACAACGGCTTTTCCGCCTCCGTCGCTTTTTCCTTTGATCAGTAAAACGGCCGCGATGACCGCCGCCGCCAGAACAGCGGCTGCGAGGATCCAGATCCATCGTTTCTTATTCATTATCAATCTCTCCGTCAATCAGAAAAAGCAAGAATAGTCTCCTTGCTTTTTCTGATGGTCTATTTTAATAGCTGTAATGTCCGGATACTCTTCCTTTGCTTAACGGATATCCGAGCGCTTTGAACGCTTTCGGGCTGACATCCAATACGGCATTCGGCAGACGGCCTACATCATTTTTATATACTGTGATAACCTTTTTCGGTTTTGCTTTAGCATAAGCTCTGATTTTCGTTCCGTTTCTCGGAACGTCAAATCCTAATTTTGTCGCGCAATCCCAATGTCCCAGTTTTTTACCGGAAGATCCTTTTTTACCGACTCCATTATACCATGTAATATTTCCGTTCACTTTTTTAGCACTTGCATCAGAAGAGTAACTGATCGCTCCCAGCGTACTTCCTGCTAAAATCAATAATGCTAAGAATAACTTCTTCAAGCTTTCGTCCCCCTGATTCTTTATTCTAGGCAAAATTATACACCAAGAAGACGATTATAATATTTCAATCACTTTACATGTTCATTACAACGCGACGGAGACACGCACACAATATTGACACAATTTCCAATTCTATATAATCCCATGGTAAATTATACTACAAAATTTAATTCATAAGCGTTATAATATCCCTAGAGTATTTCTGCATTCAATATGGACTTTTTATAAGGCCTATTGATAGTTGCGTAATATGATATATTTTGAGAAATCAGGCTTTAGGAAGCACTTTTTTTCCTTTTAAACCGTGGTTCATATTGATCATGTACCTATACTCGTTTCCATCAGACTAGGAGTGATAATCAATGAAAGCGGCAAGATGGCACAATCAAAAAGACATTCGAATCGAAAACATTGATGAACCTAAAGCAGAACCGGGAAAAGTCAAAATTAAAGTCAAATGGTGCGGGATTTGCGGAAGCGACCTTCACGAATATCTGGGAGGTCCGATCTTTATTCCGGTCGGCGAACCCCATCCGTTAACTAAAGAAACGGCGCCTGTCACAATGGGTCACGAATTCTCAGGAGAAGTCGTTGAAGTGGGCGAAGGCGTCAAAAATTACAGTGTCGGCGACCGTGTCGTCGTGGAACCGATTTTTGCCACACACGGACATCAGGGAGCCTATAACCTTGATGAACAAATGGGATTCTTAGGCTTAGCGGGAGGCGGCGGCGGATTTTCTGAATATGTGTCCGTTGACGAAGAATTGCTGTTTAAGCTTCCTGAAGAGCTTTCTTATGAACAGGGCGCGCTTGTTGAGCCGTCAGCGGTAGCGCTTTACGCCGTCCGTCAAAGCAAATTAAAAGCGGGCGACACGGCAGCCGTTTTTGGCTGCGGACCGATCGGGCTGCTTGTGATTGAAGCCCTGAAAGCAGCCGGCGCCACAGATATTTACGCGGTTGAACTTTCACCGGAACGTCAGGAAAAAGCGAAAGAACTCGGCGCTATCATCATCGATCCGTCAAAAACGGATGATGTCGTTGAAGAAATCGCAAAACGCACAAACGGCGGCGTTGATGTTTCTTATGAAGTGACAGGCGTCCCTGTCGTTCTCCGCCAGGCGATCCAGTCAACAAGCATTGCCGGTGAAACGGTTATCGTCAGCATCTGGGAAAAAGGAGCGGAAATCCATCCGAACGATATCGTCATCAAAGAACGTACCGTAAAAGGCATTATCGGATACCGTGACATCTTCCCTTCCGTTCTCGCACTGATGAAAGAGGGCTACTTCTCAGCAGATAAGCTCGTCACGAAAAAAATCGTGCTCGACGATCTGATTGAAGAAGGCTTCGGCGCTTTAATCAAAGAGAAAAACCAAGTAAAAATCTTAGTAAAACCGAATTAAACCGTTCAGCAAAATAAACAGACACATCCAAAAAGAGCCGTTCAGGCTCTTTTTTTCGTCCCTTCGTCTTTCCTTCCTTTTCCTTTTAAAAATGATCCGCTCTGCGCAAACTATTTTTCACCCTGTTCCGTCTATCCATAGGTAACAGCCTATGATACGTATTTTTAAAAAAGGAGCCCTTTAAAGCAATGAAGAACGAAACAGCCAAAGCGTCGCTTGTGACGTGCATAACTGAGCGCAAAGAAGACTTTTACCGCCTGGCATACAGTTATGTAAAGAACAAGGATGACGCGTTAGATATTGTTCAGGAATCAATTCAAAAAGCGCTGACATCAGTCGAATCCGTCAAAAACCCCGATGTGATAAAAAGCTGGTTTTATAAAATTTTAGTGCGTACGGCCATTGATTATCTCCGCAAACAGAAAAAACTTAAAGTGATGGACGATGAAACGATCGAGTTTTTAAGCCGCGGAAAGGAAGATCACTACAAAGACACGGACCTTCATGAAGCGCTTGACGACCTGCCGCATCAATATAAAACCATTATCATTCTGCGTTTCTTTGAAGACTTGAAATTAGAAGAGATCGCGGACATTACGGGGGAAAACATCAACACCGTCAAAACACGCCTTTACAGGGGGCTGAAGCTCATGCGCATTCAGCTGACGAAGGAGGATCTTTCTTAATGGAAAAAAGATTAGAACAATTAAGAGAAGAGTATAAAAGTGTGCCCATTCCTAAAGAACTGGACAGCATTGTCGAAAAAGCCCTTCAGCACAAACCGAAGAAAAAACGAATCGTGATGTGGCCGACATCCGCGGCAGTCGCTGCGGCCGTCTTATTTACCGCCGTAGTCAATATCAATCCGGATGCCGCACAAGCCATGTCTAAAATCCCCGTCATCGGCAAAGTCGTCCAAGCCATCACATTCGTGGAGATGAAAGAAGAAAAGAACCAATCAAGCATCGATGTGAAAACGCCTGCTCTGTCCGGCCTTTCCAATCATGAACTTGAAGACAGCATCAACCGGCATTATATGAAAGAAAGCAAAGAGCTCTACCGGGAATTTATGAAGGCGACCTCAAAAAGCAAAAAAGGCCACCTCAGCATCTACAGCGATTATGAAACCGTAACTGACACATCGGATCTGATCTCAGTCCGCCGTGATATCGAAAAAACCCAGGCTTCATCTTATACCCAAAGCCGATATATCACGATTGATAAAAAGAATGAGGCCGTGCTTACGTTAAAGAGCTTATTCAAAGATGACCGTTATATTAAAGTCATCAGCCAAAATATTAAAGAACAAATGAAAAAACAGATGAAAGAAGATCCGAATAAAATATATTGGGTCGAGGAAGATGATATGACGGAGCCTTTCAAATCCATTCATGCCGATCAGAATTTTTATATTACAGATCAGCACAAACTTTTCATCTCATTTGATGAATACGAAGTAGCACCCGGATATATGGGCGTTACAGAATTTAAAATACCGACCTCCGTCATCTCAAAGCTGCTTGTCGGAGACCGCTACATCAGATAAAGAAAGAAAAAAATCCATGATATCCGCAGATCATGGATTTTTTCTTTTTCCCCGGCAACAGCCGCTTGCACAGGGGAACCCTTTCATATAACAGACGCCGGACGAGGGCTGAAAAGTTTAAGAAAATCACAACATTTCATTCATTTTTTCTGAAACAAAATCCCCTTCCGAATGCGTCTATCTAACGGAACAAATGGAAGACTGTACAGAAATCTGCCATAACCATCCGCAAAACAGCGAGAATTTCCGCACACATTATTGGAGGAATACCATGTCAGACAAGTCACTGAATCATCGCTATATTCCCGGACTGGATGGACTTCGCGCCTTTGCCGTCCTCGCAGTTATCGCATATCACCTGAATTTTAATTGGGCCGACGGCGGTTTCATTGGTGTTGATATCTTTTTTGTTTTATCGGGGTATTTAATCACATCTATTATATTGCCTGCCCAAGGCAATGACATCACCCTTGATTTGCGTGATTTTTGGGTGCGCCGGATCAGACGGCTTCTGCCGGCGGCTTATCTCATGATTATCACGACAGTCATTTGGGTCATATTATTTAATAGCGAGCTCCTGCATACCGTACGCGGAGATGCGGTCTCCTCACTTTTTTACATAAGCAACTGGTGGTTTATCTTTCATAAACTTTCTTATTTCGACAGCTTCGGCTCTCCTTCGCCATTAAAAAACCTTTGGTCGCTGGCGATTGAAGAACAGTTTTATATCATATGGCCTTTCCTGCTGCTTGCAGGAATGCACATATGTAAAACACGGGCCCGGCTTGCGGCAGCGGTCACATTCATCGCGTTATGCTCAGCAGTCGTGATGAGTATGATGTATGTCCCTGGCGGAGATCCGAGCCGCGTTTATTACGGGACGGACACCCGATCATTTGAATTGCTTATCGGCTGCGCTTTAGCTTTAGTGTGGCCGATGAAACGATTATCTTCCAAACGGCTGCCGAGCAGCATGAAACACCTGCTTCACGGGACGGAGCTTGCCGCTTTTGCCGCGCTGTTGCTATGCGTCTTTTACACGGATGAATATGAACCCTTCCTGTACAAGGGCGGCATGCTTTTGATCAGCATCACCGCAGCGGTCCTTGTCGCATGTATATGCCATCCGAGCAGTTTTTTGGGACATGTCCTTTCATGGAAACCGCTTCGCTGGATCGGAACGAGATCATACGGAATCTATCTTTGGCATTATCCGGTTATCGTGCTGAGCACACCCGTGCAGGAAATCGGAAATCCGGTTTATTGGCATTGTGCCGTCAGAATCGGCGCCACTTTCATTCTTGCCGAACTTTCTTATCATTTCATTGAGAAACCGATCCGCACTGCGGGCTTCAGGCCTTTTTTCCGCCGCGTGTTTTTGAACCGCTTTCTGGAATGGAAGACGTCCTCTGTCATCAGCAGAATGTCGCTCGGCCTCATTCTTGCCGCCATCCTCGTATTTGCGGGCGGGCTGTCAGGAATAGCCGAGGAGAAAAAACAGCCGCAATGGACATACGCGCAAAGCGGGCAGCAAGAAACAGCCGCCTCTTCACACAAAACGGCTGATCATGATAAACCGGCAAAAGAAGATGACAGCCAGAAAAAATACGGCGGCGAAAAAACAGACGCCGCATCAGACAAAAACAAGAAAGAATCAACAGGCAAATCAGATACGAAGAAAAACGAAGACAAAAAAGAGCAATCATCTCAAAAAACGGCTGATTCAAAACAAACACAGCCAAAAAAAGAAGTGCTGGCCATCGGTGACTCCGTGATGCTCGACATTGCGTCATACCTGCGACAGTCCCTCCCTCATGTCACCATCGACGGAAAGGTAGGAAGACAAGTCTCTCAAGCACTCCAGCTCACATCGGAATACGCGTCATTTAATCAGCCGAACAAAGCGGTCATCATCGAGTTAGGGACGAACGGCTATTTCACAAACAGCCAGATTGAATCACTGATCAGCTCCTTTTCAAAAGCTGATATCTATCTTGTCAATACGCGTGTGCCGCGGCAGTGGGAAAGCAAGGTAAACGAGTCATTGCGCCAGCAGGCCGAATCACGCAAGAATGTCACCCTTGTCGATTGGCATGCAAAAGCATTGCAGCACCCTGAATACTTTACACCCGACGGCGTACATCTCATCCCTGAGGGATCAAAAGCGCTGACATCCCTCATCGTCCAAACCATGAAATCATGACAAAAAAAGAGGCCTCAAAAGGCCTCTTTTTCGTATATCGTCAGGCAAGCTTCTGTCCGCAATTCGGGCAAAAATTCGCGCCTTCCGTTTTCGTTCCGCAGTTCGGACAGAATTTCGGCTTAGCCGCTCCTTCTGAGCCATTTGCCGGTGCCGTCCCCTGATTCTGCTGATTTTGACTTTGCTGCGGCTGGTTCTGCTGATTTTGATTCATTTGGTTCATCATTTGATTTGCCATATTCATTCCCATCATCATGCCGGCCATATCGGAGGCTGTGCCGCTTCCGCTCATTTTGCCGGATGACATTCCGTCAGTCATGGAAATCTGCTGATAGCGATTCACATCGCCCACCATGCCGTAAGAAGCGTTCTTCGTAATCATATCCTGAACTTCCTGCGGATAGTTAAAGCTCATGATATTGAAGCCCGTAATCGACATCCCGTCTCCGATCAGCTGCATATCAAGATCTTCTTGAATCCCTTTTCCGATTTCAAATGAATTCGACTGCAGATTGAACATGTCTTTTCCTTCTCTGGTGATCCATTTCATCAAAAGCTGATCGAGAATAGACGTAATCCGGATTTTAATGTCCTCTACTAAATAGCTGTCTTTGACACCCGCAATCTTATCAATCAATCCGATGTAGTCAATGACCTTGAAGTTAAATGTACCGTTTGCGCGGATCGGCATACCGCCCGGCATTCCCGCCGCCGGAATGTTGATGGCGTTTTTTGTGCCCCACTTCACGGTGAACTCCTTCGTATTCACAAACAGCACTTCCGCCCGCATGCCGCTGTTAAAGCCAAACTTAAACCCTTTTAACGTCGATAGAAACGGAATGATTTCTGACTCGATATCATAATCGCCGTCATCACGGAAGATCCCTTCAATCTTCCCGTTGTGTAAAAAGATGGCATCCTGTCCCGGCCGGATGATCAGACGGCTGCCTTTTTTAATTTCACGGTTGTTCCATTTATAGAAAACCATGTCGTCTCTGAATTCTTCCCATTCCACCACATTCGCTAACTGATTTCTGAAAAAACCCAAGTATGCTCAAATCCTTTACGTAAAATTTAAAAACTTCCTTTGCTTCCGCTGTAAGACGTGCCGCCCCTCGTGACTCCGCCGTCATTGTCATTATCTTTGTCAGGCTTTCTTTCTCTTGTAACGTCCGTCCGGATATATGTGTCGTGCTGGTCCAGCACTTCAGACGTATCGTGATCCATATACGTGCTGCCGGTGACGGTGACCCTGCCGCCGGAATTGTACACCATCACAGTGACGGCAATTCCGGCTGCGGCTGCGGCGATAATCAGCTGAAACCACCACGTGAGCAGCAGATTGTCAGACTTGTTCTCAGGGTTTTTCCCCATATCTTTGTAGGACATTTTAATATAAGTCTCAAACGCCTTTTCGTAATGGCCTGCGGAAATGTCTGACGAAATCGTATTCCTGATCGTATTCAGCCGGCTGCTGTTCAAATACGTCTCCGCCTTTTTGTATCCGGAGATAAATACTTCCCGATCTTTCATATCAATGGTCAATATCGCCGTGCTTCCGTGAAAATGACTGTCATAAAAATCACCGGCGTACTGCGCGATGTCCTTACCGCCCGTTCCGTTTGCGGTAAGAATAATAAAATCGGTATGGCGCTTTGCCCCCAGCTTCCCCGCCAATTCCTCGAGTTTCTTAGTTTCATCCTTCGTTAATAAGTGAGCATTGTCATAAACATATTGCTTCTGTTCAGCGGCAGACGCTGATGTATGTAAAGAAAAAGACAGCATCAGAAAAAGGACGAAGCAAAAGAGACACGCTTTTTTTATCGATACTTTCATCAAAAACCGCCCCCTATCATAAGTGAGACGAGTCTTAATGCTAAAAACGTGCCGGCTGTAATGCCGCCGAACCACGCGGCCACTTTTCCGGCGCTGATCGGCGGTTTGCCGACAACCTTGCCCGTCTGCCCGTTCATCGCAAAAATGTGCTCAGTCCGCTCATAATCATAGCTGACCATCCAGACCGGAAGAAGCACGTAAAAACTGCTGAGTTTATCCGTCTGAATCTTTTCATCTGTAATGTCAGCCGTCGTATAGCCGGAGAAGGTGGATCTGATATAAGAATCAATATAATGGCTGATTTTATCCTTCGCCCGCGGAAAGAGATCGTCATCGGTATAATTGTACTTTTCCGCTATATATCCCGCCAAATAGGCTGTATTAAACTCCTTCAGCTCACTGTAAGAATAAGGCTCCAGTTTGTCCATTAATTCATCATTCATTTTTTCTGAAGCGTCGACCGGAATTTTGAGATAATCAAGATTAATATCGCGGTACGCGTTGTAATACTCGGTCTCCGTCACCCGGTATTCTCCATCATCATAGTGATGCACTCTCGTACAAACGGCATTGACCTGAACCTTGCTGTTTAAGTCAAACATCCAAAACGGCACGTACATACCGGTTATGTTCTTCACCCGATCGGCATTCATAAATCCCTTAGGTGTCAGGCGGCCGTTTCTGCACCACTTTTTAAAAGCGCTCATGGCCTCTTCTTTGCTGATCGTAAAAGGAATCACCATGGAAGGCGCGAGATTTCCCGATAATCGATCGGCGAGAACGGCCGCACCTCCGCAAAACCCGCACATCGTTGCAGTCGTCTCCGCCTCAGTCATTAATACCGCGCCGCAGTTCTCACAGTGATACTCCTTCGCCTCATTTTCAGAAAATCTGGTCGTAATATACTCTTTAGGCAGGCTTTCTATTTGATCCTGCCGCCCGCAGCTGCGGCATGTCAGCTTGCCAGATGAACTGTCAAAGACCATATCATCGCCGCAGTTCGGGCATTTATAAGAAATGATCATTCTGTTTCTCTCACTTTCTCTTTATATCGGACAAAGCTCAGCCCGCTGTCTATTGATCTTTACTGAAAAGCATTTTCTGCTTGAGCGCCGCCAGTTCATCATCGACACTGCTTTGATTGCTGTCATATTTAGCCGTCAGCTCGTCAATATCGTCTTTCGGAGACGCATTCAGCTCCGCCATCGCATTGGCATGATCAAGCGCCCGGTTGACCTTGTCTTCCATTCTATCGAAAGCTGTCATCGATTGGCCCGCATTTGAAACAGAGGATCCCAGTTTGTTCATTTTCTCCTGTGTTTTTGCCACAGACCACTTCGCTTTAATGGCATTTCGCCGCGACTCAAGCTCCCCGATATCGGCAACAAGCTTGTCATGCATGCTGCGCATTTGAGACGCGTTGGAAGAAGCAAGCTGATAAGCCGTTTGCAGCTCAGTCAGCCTTGATTCAACGGCTGCTTTCCTTTCCAGAAATGTCCGCGCATCAGCTTCATTTCCGGCCTGTAAAGCTTTCATCGCGTAGCTTTCCATCTTTTCGGCCTCAGCCTGGCATTCCGTTAACGCTCTTTTCGCCCGCTGTTCCTCAGCCATGACAGAAGCCGTCTCCGCCTTCACTTTTCCTAAATCACTGTTCAGATTCCGCAAATATTGATCAACCATTTTTTCAGGGTTCTCAGCTTTATCCAGCAACGCATTAATATTGCTTGACATAATGTCTTTAAATCGTCCTAAAATACTCATTTTTCATTTTCCTCCCAAAATTAAATAGTAACAAGTTCACAGTTATATATACTGGTTTTTTTCAAAAAAGTTTCATTTTCTCATGAGTTTATGTATAAATATATAAAAAAAGTCTCATTCAGCCCATTTATGCCGGCGGATATTCTTTATAACCAAATACAATGAAAACAAAAAATAAATAAACAGCCCGATCATCAAACCGCTCACTAACGGATAATGCTTCGCAGAATACACAAAGAAATCCAGCTGCGATATCTGTTCGGGACTTGTGATCGTATCCGTATTATTCAGCAGCTTTGAAAATTTAGCCGTATAATTCCAATCAAACGAATCAGAAACAAGCTCACTCCCCTGATACCAATTCACAGCGGCGAGGCAGAAAAAACAAAAAACAGAAAACGCGCATTGCACGATAAGAAAAACATTTTTCATGTAAAGCATTCCTCCGCGGTTCAATTTCTTATGCCGTCACACTATACATGACGGCAGCAGCAGAAACTTGGTTTTACTTCGATTTTATAAAAACATTATTGTATGTACTTCACATTGGTTCAATTTACTGGATATCCCTATAAAGTATACCGTATATCAGAATGGGTTTCAGACCTAAATAAAAAGGATGCTTCCCGAAGTCCGATGAATTTCAAGAAACATCCCCGATATTTTACAGAGAGACTTCAACCTCTTTTAAGCTAGGCAAAGCATCGATCGCACCGATTTTAGTGCACACGAGCGCCCCTGCCTTATTGGCAAATGACACAATATCACGCAGCTTCGCAAAATCTTCAGCTGCCGTCTGAATTTCATCCGTGCGTGCCAGCTGATACAGCGCTGCGCCGACAAACGCGTCTCCCGCTCCCGTTGAGTCTATTGATGTCACCGGAATGCTCGGAATGATATCAAGATCCTTCCCATTTGAAAGAAGGGTCCCGCTTTTCCCGAGTGTCACCGCCACAATGCCGGCCCCGATCTCATGAAGGATTGCAACACCTTCTTTATGATCTTTCGCACCGCTGATCTCAAGCTCCTCGTCACTGACTTTCACAAAATCACTTACAGCAATTGCTTTTTTGGCGGTGCTTATAAACTCTGAAACTATTCCCTTCCATAAATCCTCGCGGTAGTTAGGATCGAAGGAAACAAACTGTCCATTGTCTTTCGCAATCGACATCAGCCGTAAATAGGCCGTGCAAAACGGATCTGATAACAATGCCGTCGCTGAGCCGAAATGAAGGATTTTCGCATCGTTTACCTTTTCCAGATCAATATCCTCCAAAGTAAACAAAGCATCCGCTCCTCTGTTAAAAACAAAGTCGCGCTCCCCATTTTGTTTTAATGAAACAAACGCAAGCGTTGTAGGCGCTTTCTCATCCATGATGAGCATAGAAGTATCGACGTGTACGGCGTCTAAAGTCTGCTTCAGAAAGTACCCAAACGGATCCTTGCCTGTTTTTCCGCTGAAAGCCGCGTCTCCGCCCAGTTTCGCGATGGCCGCTGACACATTCGCCGGCGCACCGCCCGCACTTTTTAAGAAATTGCGTCCTTCCGTCAAATCAACATCATCGGTACAAAAGAAATCAATTAACAATTCTCCAATACAAATAACAGATTGGCTTCCCACATTATCACACTCATTTGTCAGTTCTCGATTATAGTTTCAGTATAGTGCTTTCTCTCATAAATACAACCGTTCACATAGAATATTTTAAATTTTACATATACTCATCTTGCAGCCCTTTGCTCCAGTTCAGACATCATCTGCTTATATTTTTTTTCAGTTAAAGGATAAAGAGAAATGAGAATAATAGACAGCAGAATGAACAATCCCGGAATGAGCGCATTCATATTTTTAATCGCATTCAATGACGATACCGTCTGATCGGTATTCGCGGCATACCCGGCGATTCCGAGATAAACGGCCGAAAATGACCCGGCTAACGCGACTCCGAGCTTATTGATAAAGCTCATGCTCGATATCACCACGCCATCAGCCCGGACTCCGGTTTTCCATTCCGCATAATCAACACAATCGGCAACCATTCCCCAAGCAAGGGTATTCAAAGGCGTCGTGAAAAATCCAGAAACGAAGAGCCAAAAGAAAATAAGCGGAATCGAAGAATACGATGTAAACTGAAGGCCCGCATAAGAAATAAGCGATAACGCCGCCGTAATCATCATGACTTGTTTTCTGCCCCGCTTCTCAGAAAAGAAAGGAATAAACAGATTGCTGATCAGCGCTGCCCCGAAAAACAACACGGTTCCTAAAAACACAAATTCCTTATGATTGACGTTATACGTAAAATAGTACACCATCGTGCTGAGTTTAATGTTAAACCCGATCGCAAACGCCAAAAATGAAGAAACCAAAATGAGCAAAGGCTTGTTTCGGAACAAAACAGATAATGTTTTTTTCATTCCTTGTTTTTTTCTTTTTTCAGGCTGAATCCGCTCCCGTACAGTAAAGAAACTGAACAAATTCAAAGCGATGCTCACCGCCGCATAGATAAGCGCCGTCATCTGGAATCCAAACGCCTGGTTTGTCCCGCCGATGGCGTCCGCAAGCGGTGTCGCACAGGAGATCGATAACAGAATTCCGATATAAACCAAAATCATCCGGGTCGTCGTCAGAACCGTCCGTTCCTCCACGGAATTCGTCATCCGCCCCGTTAAGCTGTTGACCGGAATCGTCTGCATGCTAAAGGACATCCCAAGCAGAATATAGGTGATGTACGCATAGACCATGTTCCCCGTCTCGCCGAAATGAGGGGTCGTAAAACATAAGAACGTAAATAACGCAAAAGGAAACGCCACCCACAGCAAATACGGCCTTGCCTTTCCCCATCTTGTATTCGTCTTGTCTAAAATCACGCCCATAATCGGATCAAAAATAGCGTCCAGCACTCTTACGATCAGAAACAAAGCTGCTATCACCGCAGGCTTAATGCCGCCGACGTCTGTATAGTAGAATAATAAGTATGCGTTTACAAATTGAAAGATAATATTGTACGACATATCGCCGAATCCATATCCGATCCGTTCAATCCAGGTCAGGCCGTGATGTTTCGTCTTTACTGCCGCTGCTTTTTCTGTTTCAATCATCATATCCCACCCCAAGAATCCGTTTTCATTTCCAGTAAACAAAAGGGAGAATGCAAAGATCCTCCCCATTCACTCAGCGATTTGGATACACCATCACTTTTAAGCATTCATTTTTAAATTGGAATGCCCGTTCCATCGCTTCTTGTGTCTGCTCCAGTGAATACTGATCCGTTACAAGATGCTTCGTGTCCACAATGCCGGAAGCGAGAAATTCAATTCCCTTCGGATACGTATTGGCATAACGGAAGATCCCGTATATATCAATCTCGTTATCTGCAATAAACGGCACATTGAGCGGGATTTCGTTCTGAGAAGGCAAACCGACAATCGCCAATTTTCCGCCCCGGCGCACGGAAGCCAGTGCGGATTGCAATGCCGCCGGATTCCCCGCTGTTTCCCAAGCAGCATCAACGCCTCTGCCATTTGTGATCGTTTTGATTTCTTCACCGGCATCCTGTTCCCGGATATTGATGACGTGCGTCGCTCCCATTCTCTTCGCGGCATCTAACCGCAGCGGCTCCAAGTCGGTCACAATGATTGTGCCTGCCCCGTATGCTTTCGCTGCCGCAACGGCCATTAACCCAACAGGGCCCATTCCCATGATCGCAATCGTTGTCCCGGGCTGAAGCTTCGTTCTCACGGCCGCATGAATGCCGACAGAAAACGGTTCAATCAAAGCCGCATCTTCATAGAAAAGAGAATCCGGAATCGAAAAAACAAAGTCCTGACGCATTTTGATATATTGGACAAATGCGCCGTCAACCGGCGGTGTCGCCAAAAACTGCACATCCGGACAAAGATTATAACGCCCTTCCTTGCACGCCTCACAGCGTCCGCACGTGACACCAGGTTCGACAGCGACACGGTCTCCCACCTTGAATTGATCGACAGACGATCCGACCGCGGCAATTTCTCCCGCGCATTCATGACCGAGGATAAATGGTTTTTCCACTATATAATTGCCTATTCTGCCATTTGTATAGTAATGCAGATCCGATCCGCAAATTCCGACAGCCATCACCTTTATCAGCACTTCATCATGATTGATGTCAGGGACGGGCAATGTTTCGATTTTGATTTCTCTCGTGTTATGCATAACTGCCGCTTTCATGTTTTGAGGCACTTTGTGAGTCATTTGGCAAATTCCTTTCTCTGCTCTGAAATGTAAGTGCATACATTTTTGTTTTCTCTGTTACTGCCACCATTTTAACTTCTTTTCAAGACGTTCAACAGCCTTTCCTGCTGTATAAAAGGACAGCCGCACTGTACTTTTTATTTTTTCATATACAAAAAACACTGAATTGATAAAATAGTACTAATAGGAGGTGCAGGCTAAATGGCTGAACTAGAAAACCGGATACAATTTGCAGAACTGCTGGCACCTGCTGTCAAATCGCTGAAACTTCATCCTGATTACAAAGTCAAAAGGACAAAAAACGTAAAAGCAGGACAGACTTATATAGACAAAATTGCACTCAGATTAGGCGTTTCCTCTAACACGATCAAAAGCTGGATCGGACAGATGGGCGCAAACTATATCCCCGGACGAATGGACGACGGAAAACTGTTCGGAATGATCTGGATCATTATAGAAAAGACTGACATGGGTCCTGAATGGCTGACCGGCCTTCTGGAAACCACCACCATTCCCGTCATCAAACCCGCATTGCCCGCTTGGACAGCGTCCTGTCTAAAAAAAGCAAAAATACTCCGGAAAGACGGATCATTCGGAGCGCCGAGTGATGAAGACGTTGAAAAGGCAGTGAAGCGGCTGTTTCACGACAGACCCGGCCTTGAAACGAATGCGCTTACAGAACAGCCTGTGACACATAACCTGCCGTCACGCCGGACGGGGAACTTTATCGGCCGCGGCTTTGACATGGAAGCGATCCGGCAATGGATGCTGTCTCCGTCACCGGTCTGTTTAATCACCGGCTGGGCCGGCATGGGAAAAACGACAATCGCCCTTGAAGCGGCCTATTCGTGTATCGGCGGTTCTTCAGATTGGACGGCATTTTGCAGCATCATCTGGATCAGTGCTGACTGGAAAGGATTGAGCTTCAGCGATTTTTTAAACACGATCGCCTATCACCTCGGACGCACCGAACAAATCGACAAATCAATCAACGAGAAACGGTTCGTCGTCCGCAATGCATTAGCCGCTCATTCAAACGAAAAACCCGTACTGCTGATTATTGACAGCATCGATATGGCGGAACGTGACATTCACGAATTTATCATCAGCCTTCCGCAAGGTGTAAAAGTCCTCCTTACGGCGCGGGAAAACGTAAAACAAACATACCGGGACGGCCTCGGAGAAATGGAGGCCATCCAGCTGAGCGGCCTTGAGCAAACGGATGCCCTTGAATTTTTTCAGCAAGAAGTGCACCGCTGTCTGAAAACATGCAACCTCCCGCATAAACGGGAGAAGCTGGAGCAGCTGTTGAAGCTATCGCCTGACCTTAAGAATGAATTCATCTCGGCAGCCGCCGGCAACCCGAAGGCCATGGCACTCAGTATCGCTTACATGTCGGACGACGACATCCCCGCTCCGCAGCTCATTCAAGAACTTAAACAAGCGGGCTACTCATTATTGGAATTGTTTGAGGTTCTCTTTGGCCGCACATGGGACAGATGTCATGAAGACACACGGAAACTATGGCAGACGCTTTGCTTTTTCGCTAAGCCCCCTGATGAGAAAAGTTTAGCGGCAGCGGCCGGATTAGACGCCCGCCGTTTTCATTTCGCTATTGAACAAATGCGGTCATATGCCCTGATTCAGCCGGAACGAAACGAAGGAAGAACACAGTACTCAGCGCATCAAACCGTTGTTGCTTACGGAGAACAGCACTTATCCGAACATCAGGAATTTGAAAAAGAAGCCCGCAGCCGCTGGGCGCATTATTATATTGATTATGCGGAAACCCATATAAAACGGGAACAGCCCAATTCTGTCTATTGGAGCTATCTGCTGGGACGGAATTTAGAGCAAATGAAAAAGGAATGGCCGAATATCCTAAAGGTCATCGAATGGTCAAGCGAAACCGGACAACATGAAACCCTGATCGAACTCATCACCCGTATCAGTCATTTTCTAAGCAGAATCAACCTGCCCCTGCGAATCGAATACGGATTAAAATCCGCCGATGCCGCCCGTCAATCAGGCGAACACACGCGGGAAGCTTACTTCAGGATCGACACGGCAGGCTGGGCGCTCATGGAAGTCAATGATTTAGACGGAGCTTTGCAGCAGGTAGAAACCGGCCTGAAGATTCTGGAACAATCAGGAGCGCCGGATCACGACGACTTGAAAGTATGGGGGCTCGCCCTGCAATCGAGGCTGCTGTTAAAAACCGGAGACCCGGAAAAAGCGGCAGCAATGCTGGACGACATAAAAGATCAGCCCGTCTCGCCCATTATCCGGCACAGGGTTCTTCTGGTCCGCGGCGACCTGAGTTTCGCCCATTCTCACTACGAAGAAGCCATCACATTATACGAAGCGGCAAACACAACCAGCGCCGCATACGGCGGCGAAAAAACGATAGAAGCCTATTTCAATTTGGGCATGGCTTACGTGAAGTGTAATCAGCTCGAAAAAGCGGAAAAAGCCTTTGAACAGATGCTCTATGACAAACATAACGCCAATCAAGTTGAGCTGATCTATTACTATTACGGAATGGCACAGCTGTTGTACCGTAAAGGAGAGAAACCGAAAGCGATCGAATCGAATCAGAAGGCGATTCGTCTGATTGATTCGTGGGAGCCTGGGATTGGGATTCGGGGTGAGGTGGAGCAAATGGACATTCTCATTTAAAAGACAACTACATTGCGGCTAGCGGTACGAGCTTTGAAAAACACTCATAACCTTGTTGTTTTTAAAGATAAAAAGGTATCTTTATCAGTACAGTAAATTGATTAAGATACCTTGATTGAAAAATTAATATTTCACAGAAAACAAATTTCTAAAGTTAAACTTTTTAACAAGAAGAGGTTAATACTTATACAGCCGTATTAATGCTGTACTGTAATATAATGTTTTAGTTCACCTGACCAATATCTTCCTCCCCACTCCTGTCCAACTTGCACATCATACTTACCTGCAGGAAGATTTTTCGTTGAAAAACTCACACGAAAATTACGTGAACCAATACTATGCAAAATATCTTTTCTGGCAATTACTTTACCTTTATTATTTAATATAATTACTGAAAAGCCATTATCTAAATCCCTAGCCAAAGTACCAGTAACCACAATGGAAGTAGCTCTTTTCGTATATGTATTAGCATCTGTTTTAAATTTGATTGTACCTTTCGAATCCATAGCAAATGCTTCTGACCCACCTGCGAAAATGATAACTCCCAAAAGTGCTGCTGTAAACAGTGTCATTACTAACTTTTTCATCTTTAAAATTCCCCTTTTCTTTTTAATATTTTAAATCCACAATTATAATAACATATCCCCCTAAAAAAAAGAGGTTTTTCCATATCCTTCTTCTGAGAAATGAATAAGTATGATAGAAATTTATTAATATTAATGCAAATTTGAGTTTCTTGTGAAATGAATCTTAAAATTTGAAGTATCATCTATAAAACCTTTGCCAAGGTGGCCAATAAACCCATATACTCGAATAAAAAATTACAAAGTGTTAAACAAATACACTTTTACAAAAAATTTTATTTTTTTCAATTCTAGTAGGCGGATGTGAGGAGAATTTGTTCGCGCGCATTTTATTTGCCTGCTCGAAATAACGAATCAGTTATTATTTTCATCTGCAGAATCGCGTTCTATTTTTTCATAGAATTTTTCCTGAAACTTTAAGTGTTTTTTCCAACCTCTTCTTTTCTTATGGTTTTCCCATACATGCAGGGTGATGACTTTTCAACGGATCTTTGATTTTGTGCAGTTCTAAAGCAGAGGGTATGATGAACACATTTAAGAATTGATCTATATCATCAAAGCCTTTTCAGTCAGTTATTGTGTATGTGAATTTTTGTATATCTTTTCGATTGTTTTCTTGTGCATTTACTCTTGTTGGACATTGGCTTTAAAATAAGTGAAGACACGTCCGGCTATTATGATTGATAGCCTGAAGTACAATTTTATCAAAAACACCTTGTAAGTCGGTTGTATTTTCATAAAGTTAGTGCATTTCTTCTAGTCTATAATGAGTGGTGCAGAATATTATATCGTTGATATTCAATCCAAGAAACCATATGTTACGCCCCTCCCACACAACTATTCCTAGAATTCCAAGCGCCCAATGGATATGGGTAGAAAACACAATGTGAATAACAGCATGATAAGTGACACTATCCCTAAATATCTCCTCATGTTTCCCCCTTTCTCTTTCCTTCCATACTATTAAATTTATTTTTATAATAGCTTATATCTTGAGAAAACAAGACTATTATAATACTCTTGATCTGCATTTAAAATTGGCTTAGTGTTATTATTTAATAAAGATCTGTGCAATGAAAACTCTTTCTGTCCGATATACCCTTAAGTATTCCTAATCAACATTATGCTGGTGAGTTCAAATATTTCTTCATTCAAACTCTAGTTCTTCTGCTCTTTTTCAAGATCCAAACAATTAATGCAATAAAAACGATGTTAATTATAAACGCAGAAATAACATAAGTTTCATCTGAAACGCCAATATACTTCCCTTTCGATTCTAAGAGATTCCTTACTTGCTTACTCCATAAAGAACCATTCAGCGAACTATCGTCTGCTCCAAATGTAATTTGTGCTGTTTCCTTATTGTTGCTTGTAATATTAACACCATAAAATACTGTATACCTATTGTTATAAAAGATAGGCATATAAGAATAGTCAGAAACTAAAGGCTTTACCTTTTTGGCAGGTAATGATACGTACAAAATCGCAGAATAATTACCTATCCCTGTTTCAAATTGCTCTGCTTTAATAAACTTCGTGTTTGAAGGTAGATCAATATTATAAAAATGCTCAAAAATTTGAATATCTTCTTCCGAAAAATCTGTTAATTGGTAGTAATGCGGATCAATAATACATTTATGAAAATACCATCCATTAAACAATAAAAAACAGGCACTTATTAAAATTACTAATACTGCCTTATATATAATCTTTAACTGTATCACAATGATATGCGCCCCCCTCATAATATGCATTATAACGCTTTTCCCAAAAGTAAATCAAAACAGCGATTTACTTTTGGGAAGAATTAATTATTCAGATTTTATTTTTTCTTTAAGGCAATCTGCAAATGCTTGTGCAATTGCTTGACCATCCTCTTGGGTATAATTATTAACACTAAAATGCTGTTTAAATTCCAAACAGACAGGATTGTTGGTGTTTAAATAGTACTCTGCATCCTTAGTAACTGCTTCAAATGAATTATTAAATCTGTTTTTGAAAAATTGAGAGTATCTTGTACTATAGCCGGTAGTATAGTATTCTTCAAATACCTTGTAAACTGGTTGTGAGGCAATCCCTGTTCTTGTATTCATAGCAAGGTTAACAGCGTCTACATCTCCTAATAAATCCGGAAGTCCAAATGTACCAATTTGACCTCCTATTAAATCTATTGCAGCATCATAAGTTGTTTTATAATTAGCATTATATTTGACAGTGTCTCCCCCTACTGTAATTAAATCACCTGCCCATCCTGCAAGATCTTGTATCATTCCTACAGAACTATGAATTATTGCATTAAAAGTGGCCATCATATGTGCGTCATCTAGTGTCAGTTTAGAAATTGGATCTATCAGGATTCTCTTTTCTTGTCCCTTCAATACATCATCAGCTATTTTAACAAAATCTGAGTCAATAAAATCCGCTGTTAAAATCCACAATAAACCATCATATTCATCTTTTCTTAGATACTGGGCAACTAATTCATTTGCCTGTTGAGTAATATTCCCGACCGGATTAGGTTTATTTCCTTCCTTTTTAGTAACATAATCTACTGCTGTATTATATAAAACTTTTAATTGATTTAAGAACTTATTATTTGTCGTCGAAACATAATCGTTACTATTTTCTTTATTATAAACTATAGAATTAACGCCTTTATCCTTGCCCGATGAGATATTATTATCAATCTCTATTTTCCCAAGCCCATCCCCTATACTCCTTGTTTTAATTTGGTCAAATGCCCAATCGGTGGGAAGTGAATAGCCGCGGTTACCGCTAAATCCTGAAGACATATCACATACAAAACTACTGACTGAGTAACCTGCTGCGGCCACGCGGCTACAAACATTTCTCGCGCCATAAATACCAATTTGATAACCACTATTGAGTTGGGCAAATGTCCTTTTAATTGCTTTAAAATAAGGGAGTATACGACTGGTAACCTCACCGTCAACAGCGTCGTAATCTACAGTAAAATAAATAATAGTATTTTCTTTAAAACCATATCCCTTAGCCGCACCAATAGCTGCTCTTGCATCGAATACCCCTTGAGTTTCTGTAAAATAAGAAGCTTCAGTTGATTTTCTCTCGTAAATTGGAAATACGCTAAGACCTGCAGCAAATATAGTCTCTAATTCAGGCAACGTCATCTGATGCGATCCAGTAAGGTATCTCCCAACCGTTTTATACCCGTTGGATTTCAAAGTTGCTGCTCTGGCAGCATTAATTGGTGTCGCACAATCACAAGCTGTTCCTTTCCTATCTTCGTCACCTTTGCTTACTAAAAGAGATGCCCAGGTCTGCATTCCAGCCACTCCATCGGCAGGTAATGCTGAAAACCTTTGAAAATCAATAAGTGCTGTTCTCATATTTTCATCGAAGATACCATCAAATCTTCCTGGATTACGATTATTACAGTACAAAGCATATTGTAAGAGCTTTACAAAATTAGCTTTTGTGCTACCCATTGAGATTGTCGGGCATTTTGATTTTGTAGCAGGTCCAAATGTTCCAGTTGGTTCTGCTATTCCTTCTTCGACCTGGAGTGCGTAAATTAAAGCCTCATTAGTTTGTCGGGAGTATCTACCGTCACATGGATTAAGGCCAGTGACCTTATAATATTTCCGATTCAGCTCTTGTTGAATATTACGAATTTTGGCATCTCCTACATTTACAAAAGCGTCCATATTTAATAGCGCTTTAAAGATTATAGGAGTTGCAATTCCATCTTGATTAGACAACCCTGCATCAGTTTGAAATTTTTTTATAGCAGCCTTTGTACCATCACCATAGGTTCCTGTAAAACCAGTTGGATTATATCCCTTGCAATACAATGCACCTTGAAGAATCATAATTTGATTTCTTGTTTTTTCATTCGAAGAATCAGATTTAGTTGATAATGTAGGACATTTTGCCATAGTAGCCGGTCCAAATGTTCCAGTAGTTGACGTAATTCCTTCTTCAATTTGTAATCCTGTAATCAAAGCCTCAATCACAGGCCACCCTGTTTTTCCATTTTCATCAATTTTTACATAACCTGGCCTGTTTAAGTAAACAAGATTTACCCATTGTTGAACTTTTTTTACCATTTCATCCATTTTTCCCACTCCTTATTTTTTGTTAGTATGGTACTTTCATTTAAAGGTGGCAAACGTATGACAAATTAAGAGTATCTACTCTTACTTCAAAAGATGTAAAGAATAAAACCTATGAACACAAATCCTTCTACAAGATTTGTAACAAAGTCATATACCTTGATGCAATTGAATAAATTATTCTAATTTATTCGTAATTTGAGATTAATGATAGAAATAAAAAAAGGCCTCTCACAAATTCATTGAACTTGTGAGAAGCCTCGAACATTCATAAATAGATCAAAGGGGCATCAAAATGACGTCCGTTGCCGACAAACCCTTGTAAATCAAGGGTTTTTTGTCGGTTTTACATCATTCCGCCCATAGATCAATCTCTTTCAAGAACATACATTCCTATTCATTTGAGCAATTCGATATTTGTTTTTTCGCTCGATTGCCCTCATATCTCTCATTGATATTCATATTTGAATTTATAAATCGTGACCAATTGTGTGACCAAAATTGAACCCTTTTTTATTGTGATGCAATTAAGCGGGATGGTAAAAATTATATTTTTTTAAGTCCTCCGTAAACTGCTCCATTTGCTCCGGCTCCAATGTAAGCTTCCACCGTTTTGGAATTTATAATAACTCCAAGCCATTTGAAGCCGACAACAGACTCTACATAAATCCGGGAGTAAACTTCTCTATATGCATATCCCCCATAACTCGCGTCTCTTTCAGCACCTAATTTTCGTACTGATATGTCGAGGCCCGAACCACCGAAATGTTTGTTATAATCTCCGTCCTTTTGTGCAACAGAGACTTTTTTTCCGTTATATTCAAATCGGCCTTCAGCCCATAATGTAAACAATTTTGCTCCATTAGTACCGTAACCGATTCCAGTAGTTCTTTCTGTTCTTGTACTAAGTTTTGCACTTGCTTGATCGTCGGAATCTTTAGGTGCAGAGACAGTTTTTCTCTCAATAATTTGAATATCTCCAATATCGCCCACGAAGACTTTCACAGTGCTGTTTTCATTTTTAAACGTGAAGACTTTTCCTAATGATTCTGTTTTATCTTGTTCAAAAATAAAATCGTTAATATTCAATGCCTTCCCTTTATATTTATCCAGTTGGGATTTCATTTCAGGAAAAACATTATTTGTTGATAAGTTGGGATTGTTAAATGCACTTGGTGTAGGATGATTTTTGTAGTGTTTGGAAATTGTTTTTTCAATTTTTTCTAAAGAAGAGTCTTTTGGCAGAAATTCTATGCTGTCTTGTAATAATGGCACAGCATTTTCAACGTAATTTTTAATCTGTTCTTTGTCCCTCTGAGAGTCTTTTGGTTCGACCGCACTTGCCGTCCCTCCGTAAATACTGGTAACAAGCGAAATACTAAGTAAAAAGAATAGAATCTTTTTCATTTTATTACCTCCGTTTATATTCACCCCGCTTGTTATACATTTCTATACATTTTTACTTTTCCCTTCCAATTATTTTTCGGGAATAATGATAAATCAGATAAATAACTAAAAGTATCAATAGTGCAAGTGCAATTATATAGATCGGGAGAGCCAAAAACGAAGCATAATTTGCTACTAAAACCAAGCCAAGCACAGTAAGTGCCATTAAGCTTATAAACCTCAGTAAAATCATATCTAATCCTCCCTTTATGATTTATCCTCATTTTAACAAAAAACAACCCCGACCAAAGGGCTGTTTTTTGTGATTTGTGAACATCTACATATTAATATTCAGTTTAATGCAAAATATCCTCCAGTTTCGCTTTTGTCTTCGGCCCATAAATCCCGTCAGCAGGAAGACCATACATAGATTGGAATCGTTTGACCGCGTTTGCTGTTTTCGCGCCATATGCGCTGTCGATTCCGAAATTCTTTGCGCTCTTATCCGGGTAGTAATGAAGAGCCGCCAGCGCCGTTTGAATCTGTTTTACGGCCTCCCCTCGGGTCAACGGGCTTGTGACTTTAAAAATACCCGCTGGCAGGCGGAAAGATGATTTTTTGCTGCTGGATGGTGAGCCGGCCGAATCCGTCAGCTTTATTACCTGTCCGACTTTGATTAGATTTGGATTCTTGATGCCGTTCAAGCTTTGCAGGGTTTTCATGCTTACTCCTGTTTTCTCTGCAATTACAGAAAGGACATCGCCTTTCTTGACGGTGTACGTCGCCCCGCTGGTCTTTGAATCTGTTTTTTGTGGTTTGGATGCTTTTTCACCCCCAAGACGTTCTAATTCTGCAGCAATGGCCGCTTTCACTTGATCCCAGCGCCCCTCAGAAAGAATAAGATGCGGACAGTATTTTCCGTTCCAGTCCTGATGCTTTCTGATTTTGTCAACGCCCCATCCGCGTTCTTTAAGAAGTTGCGCCACAAACTTGATAGCTTGCGCCTCTGCTGCTCGGTACCGCGCGCCACCTGACTTACTGTAGCAGATTTCTACCGCGATAGACTTACGGTTCCCGGTTCCGTTTGTGCCGTCGCCAGAGTGCCAAGCGTTCCGATCCAGGGGAATTCCCTGAATTACCTCTATATCATCGACGGCAAAATGATAGCTTGTCGATTCGCTGTTACCGGTCATATAACTGATTTCATTGGCGGCTGATGCATCGTTTGCCGTGTTATGAATAGTAATATACTCTGGCGTCATTGGGTTCGGGCATTTCAGGGCGTATTTTTCACTTGGAACTAATCTTTTTTTGACTGCAATTGTCATGAAAAATCTCTCCTATTCTGTTTTGAAATATAAAAAGGCCGCCGAACGGCAGCCCTTACTTGGTTAAATCGTTCTGTTTTAAAACGGCTTTTTGCTTATGGCCTTTTTCAGTCACATAGTTGTTTTTGAACCATGCTACCAGTGACATGATGATCGTAAATCCGATGGAGCCGCCTAAATAAACCGCGTCCGCAAGGTCATTCACTTGATCATCTGCAATCGGTAGCACATCCTTACCAAACATCACTAAAACTTGGTTTACGAGAGCAATAAAAAGAAGCACAGTCCGGACGACTGTACCTTTGTCGAATTTTTTCATATGTTGTTTTCCTCCTTATTTTTGCAGCAGGTTATACATGATCGCGATAGCCCCGCCGATAAAACCGGTGCTGACTGCTGTTATTATGGCCCCTGTGATGGTCCGTTTGATCCAAGTCGTATTTTCATCAATTTTGTTCAGCTTTTCATTTAATGAAATGATTTGCTGATCATGCCTGTCTGAAGAACGCTCAAGGACACTCACTCGTTGTTCAAGAGTCTTTTGCCCGGCTTTAACCTCTGTAATTTCTTTTTGTAAAGCATTCACTTCCGGTACCTCCGTCATTTGTGACATTAGTACGCCCCCCTTTTATCTATCTCATACGCTTCACCTCCTTCGAGGCAAAATAAAAACACCTATTCGGTTACAGGTGCTGGTTCACTACGGCCTTCATTTGCTGACAGTGCAGCATTTAATTGTTCTTGAAGTTCCTCGCGCTTCTTTTGAGCAAATGTATATAAAGCTTTGTATTCGGCGCGTTCCTTATTCTTTTGATCCAATTCTTCTTGCAGTGAAATAGATTTATAGATTTCAATCTGCAGCTGTTCCTGAAGCTGCTCTTTTGTCATTTCTTGCACCCTGTTCCCCTCCCTATTCTTGATCCGGATACGCATTACCGCGTTCGTTTTCTGTAATTTCATCATATTCCGCTTGTGTGATGCGGCCTTTCTCAACGGCTTTTCTCATTTCAACGGTCAAAACAGTTCCATTTTTCCAGCAGTCTTCAAAAAAACCGAAGAGAACGCTTCGATTCTCCAATGAAATTTCCTCCGCTTCTTATGATTGATTCATTAAGAGATTGCAAACACGCTGAAGATCAAGAGTTCTAGCTTTCAAATTTTCCTCTTCATCAGTTTGAGAACCTTCGCTTTCTTCTTTAATACGTTCAATATCTTCCGTTGATAAGCCCTCAGTCCAGCAGTTATTTTCAAAATCTCTTTTAACCATAAAAAACTGTTCGGCCGGAGCTTCATAAAAACCTTCAGGTGGCTCACGATCTTCAGAATTCTGATAAAACACGCCGTTTACAAAACCTTCTTTATCAACTCCTAAAAAAGTTTTCATGGCAATCCCACCTATTTATCTTTTGGTCTAAAATGGATGTTACTTATTGATACTTCATATTCTCGTCCGTCAGTCGGTCCATAAAATAGCTTTATATCGCCGCTCGGATACACAGTAAAACGTTCCTTTCCGGTTCCGTTCCAAACGTAAGCAGGAAAGATCTGCTGATACTCCGGTGCAACTTCTTCAGGCAGACTGCAAATTACATAATCACGCAGTTCCCCAGCACCCATTTTCCTCAAAAAGCCCCGCAACATTACATCGCCGCTTTCATTAATTCGATATTTAACCGGACCAAAAGAGCCTCCTTTACTTGCGAAAGGACTCATAACCTGCAAGAATTCCCACCCACTGTCTTTATTTCTTATCACAAATCTTGATTTTTTGTGCTCCAAAACCGCTTCATATCTATCTCCAACTAAGCCGTCGTAATTTACTGTGTTTTTCAACTGCATAACAACCTCATTGTTCAGCGAAAAATCAAAATATGTGCCAGCTGAATCACGAGTATCAATTTGATTTTGTGAATAGATTTTCAGGGCCGAAGTATAAGTTTCTTCCGGAAATGTTTTGCCTCCGTCTATCGTAATTGTGCCATTCTCGATTAACACACGGTTTATGTCATATTTAACATTCCCACTTGTATCTTCAGCCTGCCTTCTTTGTGAGAATGATGAAGCTGTCAATTCTAAAACATCATAGTTTAACCCTTCACTTGCTCTTTTTCTTTGATATATTGTACCCGCTTCAATATAAGCAGTCAGTGAATCCGAGTTTGAGATTGGCTCAAACCGGGCTCCTTTTATCAAAGAACCTTCTATCGTGATCCCCTTGATCGTGCCGGCGGTTATTTTATCAGCAGACAGATTGGCGATTTTTGCGTTTGTAATTGCTCCATCAATAATATGTGCGGTGTCAATTATGGCCGTTCCAAGGTGTGCCTTTTTAATTGCGGCGTTCGCAATAGCAGCAGACCCTACCGCCGCATCTGCAATTTTTGCTGATGTTATCGCGGCTGATTGAATATTGGCTGAACCGACCGCAAGGTTTGCAAGATAGTTATTCGTGATGACCCCATCAACCAGGGCTACGTCATAGGGACTGTAGCCATATTCTTTAATTACCGCTCCTTTTCTGACTTGAATTTTTCTTACGACATAACTGCAATTACTGTTATCATCCGAACCACGGCCGCCCAAACCAATTGTGTAATTATTACCGGTTTCTGGTGCCGTGAATTGAATATTCACTCTCACGAATTCATCAGCCGGGTAATTGCTTATGTCAGTGAGCCCGCTTGCATCCAATGAAATGAATGTGCTTCCTTTTTTTAGATGATTCCAAGATATATCTGTTGTATTATTTCGTTTCACTTCAAAAGACAAAGTATATACTTGATCTTTCACAAGCGCCATCGTCTGTTTTACAGAGAGTTGACAAACACCAAAAGCCTTGGTGCCATCCTGAGAAATTGTCATTTCATTGAATTCTTTTTTGTCTATCGTGTACTTGGCGCCTGAATAGGCATACCACCAGTTGCTATCCAACAATGAACCCGGCAAAATATTGGCATCATCAAAATTTCTGGAAAGCTTATCAGCATCAACGGCCAGGTCGGCCAGTTTTTCTTTCGTGATCGCTCCGAAAACAATGTCATCAGTCAGAATGCGCTGAGTGGTCGCGGAAAACTGATCCGTGAATTCGCTCGCAGTGCCCCGTGTGTTGATTGAGCGCAAGCGATAATACCAAACTTCATTTACTCCCGTAAAATGCTCGTATCCGCCTGTTTTGCCTCTGAAAATACGATTCTCTTTTAATGGGGTGAATCCATTTACTTGTGAAGCATATACCTCATAAGCTGCGATATAACTGGACGGATCATAATCCCATGTCAGGGCCACATTCTGAAACATTGGCTTGATCACTACATTCGACGGAACAGGCGGGGCTTTATCAGGGAAACTGCCATCCGTAACCTCTCCGGCGTCCGGTTTGCTTTCCCAAGTGCCACGGTTCTTTTCGATCACACTTTCAATCTGCTCAAGCCTACCGTCTTTTTGTAATGCCGATAAAAATTGCCCGATCTCAACAACGCAAGTATTTTCAGGATCGGTAATATCGTATTCCATTGAAATAACGCGCTGTGATGTCTCAATTGGGATAGCGAAATTTCGATCAATTGCGATCGTTGTATCTCCCAATTCCACATGTTCGTGTTCGTGTCCCGGCACGCTCTCGAGCAGTTGCACGGACAGTTCGTAATTGATTTCTGTCTTACATGCAGTCGTAATCAAATGATCATATGTGGCCTTTAAGAGCTCTTCCGGCTCCGTTATGTCTTCATTATTGAACTGGCCTTCCCGATGGATCAGCTTTCCATCTTTAAGGCGCCCCAATCGTTCTAATAAATCCGGATCGCCAACCCATTCCTGGCCTAAAGGCTTATCGACCGGGTCGCCTTTTGATTTTTTCCATTCTACTTCAGAGAAATCAATAAAACGGGAATAACCGCCCGTTTCCTCTCCTTCCTCATCCGTAGACGCTATGGATGCCCCGTAACCCCAAAGGGCTGTCACCGGGTAACTGATAACGGTCCGCCGGATATTCGTTGTATCCTTATCACTCTCAAAGCGCTTCCCGCTGTCTTTACCGCGACGAGGAAGTATTTTTATGATTCGTTTAACGACCTTATTTCCATCAAATTCTATAGTGTCCTGAAGCTCTCCGCCCCATATATTGATCACATCAGCGATACAATCCAACGCTGTTTTTTTATAGAAGGTAGTCGAATTCACTCCAAGCTCCGCCGTTACTTCCGCCACCCATCTTGACCGAGAAAGAACATTATCCAGTACAAACTGAGCAGTTTTATTGGTAGGGCGAAAATCTTTTACAAAGGTTTCAGCAAGCTCCATCATGGCAGCTTCACAGGTAACCTGAGTGTTAATCTCTCCTTCTTCACTTGTATCATCCAGTTCCTTGATGACAAACAGACGCATTACACCGTCCTTATCGTTGAATACCACTTGATTCTCTTCGAATAGGAAGCGCGCGTCAGGGTGGGAGGCATCGGCTACAAAAGAAAAAGAAGAGCCCTTGTTGAGCTCTTCCTTGTATTTTGCATCCCAGAACGTACAGGTTTCTCGTCCGTGGCTGGACAGCACTGTCAATAATTTATCATCTGGTGAAAGTATATAAATGTCAGCCATGATCGGACCTCCTTACAAATATGCCTCATTAAATTTGATACTGCTCTTATGACTGAACTTGATTTTAACTGGCGTCCTGGGCGGCAGCAGAAACCAATCTGATTGAATTTGAAGTGCTGTCATGATTAAATTACCGCTGCAAGTGACCTTTCTTTTTGCTGAATCAATTACAAGTGTGTCACCAGCGATGAAATCGTACAGCAGCTTGATCGTTTTCGATACAGACCCATCATCATTAAGAAGAGCCACCTCATATGAAGTGGCTTTCTCTTCAAAGACGCATTCGATTGTCGGGTCTACGGCCGCATATCCCGGATTAATGATAGTCTGAATACCTGAATTAAATTCAAAATCCTTCGCCGGGCCGTATTTTTTTGGGTCAGGACAGATAAAAGTCAATGTTGCAGTCTGAAAGCCTCCCTGTTCTTCGCCTTCTGAAATGCTTTCAAAGACAGCGTTATAGAATCTGTCGGGCTCATCATGAAAAATTAACGGTTTAGGCTCTTCAGTGTGCAGAATAAAAGTCAATTCCTCCTGCTTTTTCTTCAACTCTTCTTCACTGCTGAAGGCAAAAAGAACCTCAATGGTTATGACTCTTACAGGGATTCTTGTGTTCCGCAGGAAACCGCCGGGGCGATTCCCGATAGTGGCTGTATTCACTTCTCTTCCTGTCACTCCCCGGCCGCCCGTGGTCTTCACATAAAAGAAGGGTGATATATCAATACCATCAAACGTGATTTTCCATTGGTTAGGCAGTAGTTCCTGATAATTGATCAATTAATTCTCGTCCTCCTTGCGTTCGACCTTTTCTGAGCGTCTGTGACAGGTTTTTCTACGCCTTGACCGACCTTCTTGCTGTCCAGCTCAACAACAATCATTCTGTCAGGCAATTCAAGGTTCCGGATGTCCGCGCTTAATTCTTTTCTAACCGTGCCGAGTTCGCTGCTAGAAATGGATGTGTCATATGCAAAATTCATATCCTCTTGCTGAATAGTCATAGCTTCACTGACGGCTCCCATAGCTTTTTGAACAGTGCCGATACCATTCTGAATCCCCACAGCGATACCAGCAGGAACCATGATCCCCACCTGATCCCGCATCAATCTGGATGGGGAGTGGATTTTCAATTTTTTCTTAATGGTTTTCTCAATTGTCGAGGCGATGGAATTTGCTTCTTTCGCCAGCTCGCCTTGCATATTCTTCATTCCAGAAATAATGCCAGCCATTGTATTTGAACCGATGGCTTTTCCGCTTTTCTTGAGAGAACCAAGCTGTTTTACATCCACTGTAAGCTCCCCAATTTTGCGGAGATAGTCATTTTTCAAAAGTGCCAGTTCTTTATTTGCGGCAGATCGTAATTCAACTATTTTCTTGGTTGTCTCGTTCTTCAGTCCGGTTAATTCTTGTTCCGCCTGAGTGCTCGCCAGCTTATGCTTTTCCTGCCACAGCTTGACATACTCATTTAACTCGGAATCTGTCATGCGTGAAATCGCATTAATCTGATCAGCTGACCCGATACCCATTTCTTTCAATTCGTCTGTGAACGCCTTCGGTGCCCGGCTTGCTATTTTTGAAATGTCATTGTTGAACGTTTTGATCTTGTCCAGCTGCTTTTTAAGATTTGCAGTCAGCTTGGAGCCGTTCACTTTTTCACTTGAGACATCATCAAATAGACCGATGGCGTTATAAATCGCGTTAGTTCGGTCTTGCAGCTCCTTTTTATAGGCATCGTTGGCCGCCTTGGTATCAGCAGTCAGTTTATCATTCACACTTTTGAATTTTGAGAGATAAGTATTGTTTGCGGAAAGAATGCCCTTGTTAAGCTTATCAGCCGCTTTCTTTTCGGCTTCCTTCTGCTTTCTGGCCTTATCAGCCATCGTTTTTTGAGTCTGATAGATTTCCCGTTGAACCTTTATTTGCTGGTCAGAATTCAGCTTGTTCTTCTTCTTGATTTTCTCAAGTGTTTTGATATACGTATTCCCGCTGATTTTTCCTGTATCGTATTTTGCCTCAGCTTTCTTAATCTGATCTGATACTTTCTTGGTATGCGCCAGCTTCGCCTTCGCTTCCTTGCGCTGCTGCTCTTTCAGAAGCTTCTTCTGCTTATCAGAGGCGCTTTTGGATGCCTGATATATCTCGCGTTGGATTTTTCGGTTTTGCTCGCTGGTAAGCTTGTTTTGCTTCTGAATCTTCTGCAATGTTTTGATATACGTATCGGCGCCCATTTTCTTGGTGTCATACTTCACTTCAGCGTTCTTAATTTTATTGGAAACCTTTACCTCAGCCGCCTTCTGAGCCGCTTTCGCTGCTTTTGCCGCGGCCGCTTTTACTTTGCCCTGCGATTTATCAATACCAGCCGCCATACCGGTGCCGACGTGATATCCGACCTGGTCACGCATTACCCTTGACGGTGAATGGATTCCCAGAAGCTTTTTCATGCCGTTAGGAATTGCGTTTGCCATTGATTTAACTTTGCTCGCTAATGCACCCGCCATGCCGCTGATACCATTTATTAAGCCTTGTATGATGTTGCGGCCAATGGACTTGAGGTTGATGCCTCTAAAAAATTTCATGACACCATTCCAAATGCTGACAATGCGTTCTTTCGTTGCTTGGATACGGTTTACGATTTGCGCTTTCATATAGCTGAACGCTGTAGAAGCTGCGCTTTTAATGCCGTTCCAAATGGACATCACTTTGCTTTTCACTGTATTCCAGAGGCTTATTACTCTGTCTCTCGTCGCTACAATTCTATTGACGATTTGCGCCCGCATGTAGTTGAAGGCTGTTACAGCTGCACTTTTTAAAGCATTCCAGACAGATGTCACTTTGCTTTTTATCGAGTTCCACAAACTGACCATTTTGTCTCTGGTTGCAATAATGCGATTCACAATTTGTGCGCGCATATAGGTAAAAGCAGTCACTGCAGCACTTTTCAGGGCATTCCATATGGACGATACTTTACTCTTAATTGCATTCCAGATGCTGATCATTTTATCTCTCGTCGCAATGATCCTGTTAACGATCTGCGCCCGCATATACGTAAAGGCTGTGACGGCCGCCGATTTAAGCCCCGACCAAATTGAGGTAATAGTGTTCTTAATGCCGTTCCATACTGAAGTCGCAGTCTTTTTAATACCATTCCAGACAGAAGAGGCAAACGATTTTATAGCATTCCAAACTGTTGTGAAAATGGTTTTGTACAAATTGAATTCCCATTTAAAGAAAGCAGATAGCCCGTTCCAAATGGTTTTAGCTGCCGAAACAATTCCATTCCAAACAGTGGAGAAAAACGACGTTATTGCGTTCCATGTTGATGTTGCCGCTGTTTTAATGCCTTCCCATACAGATTGGAGCCACTGAGATATGACGCCCCAAACTTGAAGGGTGTACTTCTTGACTTTATCCCAATTGGCAATAATGAGAACAACTAAGGCTATAACCGCCGCTGTAATCCAACCGATAGGCCCCATTGCGATGATCCATGACGCTGCCATGCGCGCCGCATTTGCCGCTGCTTGAGCTGCCAAAATGACCAAGCGTTTACCAAATAAGATCATTTGTTTAATACCTGCCGCCAACATTGACACAAATGAACTGATTTTTGCCGCAGTCCACGCCGCTGCCATTCGTGTTGCTTGGGCTGCTGATTTTGCCGCTAAAACAGTTATTCTGGCAATGAAAAGCCCCATCTGCTTAATGCCGTTTTTCAGCATTGTTATGAAAGAGCTGATTTTCATCGCAGTCCATGACGCCGCCATTTTAACAGCATTAGCTGTTGCTCTTGCTGCCATCGCTGTATACTTCGCAATGAATTGTCCCATAGTTGCTATCGCTGATTTTAATTGACCAATCAGGCCGGCCAGCTTTATACCCGCAGCTGTGGTTTTGAAGGTTCGTAGATATTCAGCTGCATCTTTAAAATCTTTAAGACCGTTGGTAACAGCACTGACTGCTACTATCGCCGGAACAATAGCTCTTAAAGCACCGATTAATGAAATGCCCGCTGCAATGAACTTCCCAATTGCCGGGTTTGCTTCCATCGCCGCATTAGTAAATTTCAAAAACCCGTTTACATTCTCCAAGATCGTTTTGCCGAGTGGAGCCATGCCAACAAGCAAGTTGATGATAGTCTTCGCGATCTGCCCCAATGTGCTCCATACTGTAGGGCCGTTAGTTTTGATATAGTCAATGAACGATTGAAATTCTTTTGTTTTCGTAACGCTGCCAGCCCACTCATTGAACCGCTTTGTCATACCTACCAGCGATGTCATCATGTCTTGAGACATAGGAGCGAATCCAGTAAACAGCTTAGTCAGACCGCCCGAAA
The DNA here is from genome assembly GCF_000196735.1 of Bacillus amyloliquefaciens DSM 7 = ATCC 23350. GTDB lineage: Bacteria > Bacillota > Bacilli > Bacillales > Bacillaceae > Bacillus > Bacillus amyloliquefaciens. The sequence continues at coordinate 607,373 of NC_014551.1, read as the reverse complement.
AGTTTCTGATGATCTGCAGCAGTTTCGGGCCGTTGGTTTTTGTATACTCCACGAAAGCCTGAAATTTCTTTGAGGAGCCCAAGTTCGCTGACCACTTCACCCATGATTGGGTCATTCCTTCGATGGATTTTGTCATGCTCTTTCCGGTCGGTCCGAATGCTACGATCAGATTAAAAACTGTCCGTAAGACATTCCCGGCAGATCGGCCGAATGAAGCAAACGCCCCCGGAGCTTCTTTGTTCAGATAGGAAATGAATCTCTGCATGTCCGGAGCTTTAAAAGCCTTGTCCATGCTTTTAGCCAGTCCCACGCCCTCTTTTGCCAGTCCATCAAACATTGGAATGAGTGAGTTAAGCGCGAGTTTAAACGTATTTAGAGACATACCGAATGTTTTTAAGATCGGCTTTTGAACCATCGTACCGATGTCCCGCCAATTGTCTTTAAAGTCTTCGAGGTTCTTTAATGCCTCTCTCTCTTCTTTTCCAAGAGATTTTTGCAGATTATTGATCTGTTTCATGATTTTAGCGCGCTCTTTCGCGCTTGTTGCATTGTCCAGCTTCTCCTGCAGCTTGGAAAGGTCTTCGGATGCTTTGAATACACCGCTTATCGAAGTAATAGCAAGGGCGCCGAATGCCGCCGCGCCTGTTCCCGCTGTTGCAAATGCACTGGTTAACCCCATTACTCCGCCGGCTGCCACCCCGAGCATAGGACCCAATGAGCCGATTACCCCGACAATACTTGCAAGGGCTGGCGAGATTGCAGGGAGTAGGGACGTTAGTGCCCCGGCAATTGAATGACCGATGACCGTTGAAACTGAGTTTGTGATCTTGGCAAGCCTGTTCATTGACGTTTCAAACCGATCAATTCGAGCTTCTATACTAATCCATACTTTTCTCGGCAAGGACGCCAGAGCAGCGCGTGCCGTTGCTACAGAGCGCATAAGCGCAGCTGTGTTTCCGTTTATGACCGTGGTAATTCTGTTTGGCAGTGAAGCCAAAGCTGAACGGACTGCCGAAACCCCGCGCATGATAGGCGACGTGGCCGCATTAAAAGTGGTAGTTACGTTATGAGATACTGATGCTATGGCTGACCGCGCAACAGCGACAGCACGCCCTAAAGGAGTGGGATTTCCGTCTATCGTCGTTGTGATTCTGTTCGCCACCGCCGATAGCCCTGCTTTAGCGCGTGCCAATGCGGAAGATAACGGCCGCACATTCCCCATTAATTGCGTGGTGACAGTTTGGGGAATCTGTCTTAATCTTTGCTTCGCCCAATTGATGGCCCGTGTTAAAGGGTCTGAATCCGCATCTAAATCAACCCGCGTTCGTTCATGTCGATGAACAAAATTATCTATTTGTTGCGCCGCCTGCCGTACTCTTGCTTGAAAGCTGGCAATTTCGGCGTCAATCTCGACAGTGTGATGATCAGCCATCCGGCGCATTATATCGTTGACACGATCCATACTGCGATTAAATTTTCGTGTCTGTGCTTCAACTATCGCTGTCAGTCTTTCGATCATTCCCTCACCCCATTCCTTGTCCGGATTTTGAAAAGTGGTTGCGGATTGCATCATTAAACCGCTGAACCCCTTTGGCTCGTTTGCCAAGCTCGTTTACATCTGACTTGCGCCATTTGTCGTTATCGCCAGTGATATTGCGCTCCAATTGACGTCTGGCCTTCTTTGCATCAAACATTTTCGTTTCTTTGGGGCGCTTCTCATTCATGGCGTAACGGTGAAACATGGCGTTTCTTGCCATAAGCTCCAATTCATCTATTTTTCGCAACTTGGCCCCTTTGAGCAGAAGCTTGTACTCGTTAGGAGTCCATGACATGATTAAATCCACATCATAAACCCCGAGCCAATGTGCGGAGTTCGTAATTATTTGGTCGTAGTCGATCCCGTTCTCTCTTTGTATGCCTCTTTCATCATCTTCAAGACTTCCTTGCCGTTCTCTTCGTCCTCCAACCGTTTCGCTTCCATTTCCGGTGTTTCGTTCGGAGCCGGTTTCTTCCCTTTGTTCATCTTCTCCATCATCTTCCAACGCTGACGGATCACACCTTTGAAAAAACCCGCTGAGTCCAGTGTCGTGAATGCTTCATTGATCATCTTGTCAATTGCCTCGCCTGTCTCGTCTTCATCAATGATTTTCATGATTGCTTCTTCAATAGCCTCAGTTGAAGGCTTTTCTTTCTTCAAGTAAGCAAGTGCGCAATCCCAAAAAGCAGAAAGGTAGGAAGCCTCTTCATTCAGCAGACTCATGTAAATATTCATTGTGCCGCCTTTGCCCTTTTCGTCCTCAGTGGAGTATTTTTCGTTTGCCAATCTGTCAAAAGCAAAGTCGCAACGTGATTTGTATTCTTTATCTCCGATAGTTAAGTAAGCCATTTATAAAACCTCCGATTATTTTTGTATGTTAAAAAAGAGCCCGGGAAGCCCGGACCCTATGATTCCTTTTCTGTTCGTATCGTAAAATTGGCCGATCGTTCCGATTCCCCGGCCGAGTTCACTGCCGACACGTTAAAAATGTAGGCGGTATCCGGCTTCAGGTTAGGATTCGACGTGTACGAGTTCGTTGAGACAGTCGCTATTTTTGCGTAAAATCTGTAAATGTTGTAAGATGTCGCCCCTTTCACCGCATCCCATGAAAAACTCACCTGATTTGAAGTGGCGCTTTTCGCAGTTATATTGCGGGGTACGTTAGGGCGTAACCGCTTGTGTTTGCGTAACAATCTCAGACATTGAGGACTCGCCCGCATCGTTCACAGCAGAGACGTTGACCGTCAGTTTCGTGTCGGCCGCAATTCCTGTCAAGGTGTGGGATGTGCCTGTGACATTTGCGTCCAGTTGCTTGCTCGCTCCCCTGTATACCTTATATGAAGTTGCCCCATCTACCGCATCCCATTTCACGGTCACGCTGTCAGTCGTAGCCGTGAACGATAGATTTTGGGGCGCATTAGGGCGTAGTCGTGCCGCCGAATTCCTCAAACTTAGTCGCGCCGGCAGAGGATTCAATCATCGCTAAAATTTCATCTGATAGTGGCGGCAATTCGCCTTTGAATGTTTTCCCGAGCACAGGCAGAGTTATTGAAACCTCAACAAACCCATCCTGCGGCTGACTGAATTCCAAACTTTCAATAATTGCATGTCCAAAGACAGAATCATGCTTATCATTTTTGTTTTTGTTTTTATTGACTTTCCAGACCTTAATTGCCTTTTCGTTATCATAAGCACTTTCAATCGCTTCCTGCCCCGGATCGGTCACAGCAGCATAATAAGTCAGCTCAAAGCTTTCATTTTTTGTACCATAACCGACAATACGGCCTGATTTTGTGGACTCATCCAGCGTGTCCTGTTCTTTCGTGTGTGACCCTTCTGTTTGAAAGGCGATGAACAGCCCGTCTGCCCCTTTTGCATCCATCGGCTGCACAAAATAAATCTCATCTTTACCGTTTAATAAATCTGGCATTTCTTTCATCCTCTCAATTGTTTATTGTGAAGCGCATTCTGAGAATGCCGTGACGCGTGTACCCGTCAATATCGGTGATCACCTGCATGCTGCGCATCTCAGAACGGCATAAAGAAAAGCCCTCTATTGTTAGGGGCCTGCTTGTTAACGCTTGAAGCATGAGGCTCAGAATCTCCATTGCTTCTTTTTTTCCGTTGTAACCTGACCAGCAGTGTAAAACCACATTGATTTCTTCACCGCTGGATGTCTTGGTTTTAAATGGGGATACATCATCATCGCCCATTGTCACATAAGGCTTTTGCTGATCTTTCGGGACTGCATCAAAGACGCCCGTGACGCGCCCGTCCAGCTCTTCGTCTGTTGATAACCTCTTAAATAGAGCAGCCTGCAACGGCCACAGGGCAGATCGCATGATGACAGCTCCTTTCTATCACATTTGACTGGCAAAATACCGCATGCCTTCGTCCACAGCTGGATTCCAGAACGGCTGCGCCCGCATTCCCCGGGTGACTACCCATCTATTTAGCTTGGTGTCGTAATAAACCCACGGCGTTTGCCGGCCGCCGCCTTCCTCTGCGTAAATCCCTGTTCCGTATTCCACATATACGGCATAATCGGCACCAACAGAAATAACGGCCCGTAAGCCGCCCTCTTGGTAGTCGATTTCAATTGAATTTTTCAGGTTCCCCCCGTCTATTGCGGCGGTCGGAGCATTCAGAACAGCATGGCTGTAAATCAGCTCGGCCGTGTCTGTGACCAGTTGCTTAATATCATCTATGACCCGGCTTCTGAATTCGCTCGTGGCTCTTTGCATCTGCCTGACCCATCTTCCGCTCACCTCAGCCATTGCCCTTCAGTACCCCCGTTACCTGACATTTCAAATTCATAATCTCATGCATGCCGCCCTGGTCGATCGGATCTGATTTGAGAGTCAGCACCTTGTTTTCGTAGATGATCCGCATTGTCTTCTCAATATCATTGCGGTACGGGAAATACACATTGCAATCAACCGGATTCTGAAGCTGTTGAGCCTGATAATATTCCCGGGACGTAATCCCACCGACAAAGGCCTCTGTTGTGAGATAATCAGTGAATTTTTCAACATAGCCCCCGCCGCCGTCCGGCACCTCTTCCCACCGCTGAAACGTTATGACATGCGGGAATTCTTCATAGATCATCGGAATGCCTTTCTGTATGGGTACAGATTCTTCATAATGTGTTGCGGGAATTCCGTGTTATACGAATATGACACATCCCCCATACTTCTCCCAGACAGACCAGACGGCGTCATATTGTATTCAGCCGCTTTCGCAACAAATATTTTTACACCAGCGGGCAGCGCTTTTGGATCAAAAGTATTTTTGCATTCGTCTGCGGCAACCTCAATTAAAATAGGGACAACCTCAGACAAATAAGCGTCATGCTTATCGGTTGTTATCCCTATCATTCGTTTCACTTGTTGGATGTCCATTGGATCACCCTTTCAATTTTTCGAGAAGTGTTTCTCGTTTCATGTTGTAATAACCTGAGATCCCTTTATCCTTTGCTACCTGCTTGAGTTGCTCGACAGTCATTTCGTCATAAGACAGTTTTTCTTGAGCTGCCTTATCGATGTTTGCACGCCTTTTCAATTCTTGTTCCAAGAGCCAAAAGGTTGTTGCTCCCATTTATTCGCTGCCTCCCTCTGCATTGGTTTTAGTTGCGATTTCCGACATTGCAGATTCGCCGCTCTCATTAACAGAAGTGACATTGATTGTTAACTTAGTATCAGGCGTTAGACCGTCCGTGCTGTATTCAGGCTTGGTTACATTCTTATCAAGACGTTTGTCTGCTCCCCGATAAACATTGTATGAATCCGCCCCAGCTACGGCATCCCAATTGACAGTCACAGAATTACTCGTGCTTGTAAACCGTAGATTTTGGGGCGCATTAGGGCGTAGGAGTAGGCTCATCTACTGGAAGTGAATCATCAACAATAATGGACTTTTGAAGGTATGTTCCAAAACCTACATCAGCCCTGTTGTTAGGAATGAACTCAATCAAGTTTTGTTTCTGTAAATTTGTATGCGTTACTGAATGCATTGCAATTGAAGTGAATTTCCCTTTAGCATCCCCGAGTAATTGAGCTGCATCAAGAATCACTTCACCGCTTAATTTTGATTTAGTTGCTGCTTCTGGTCCTTCATTGGAAATGATCTTCACAATTCGGACTTTCTTTTTGTCATAAACACGTTCATAGTTCTTTGCGCTTGCCAATTCTTTGAATGTAGGCATTTCAGCAGCAACATCAGCTTCGGTCCATTTGAAACCACGAGGATGCATAATGAACTTCTTACGATTGATCAAAATGTCCTCACCTTTTAGTGAGTTTCGATCTGTTTCGGTTGGTGTTTTCGGCATACCTGGGGCATAACCAACGGCACCTCCAGCAAATAGGTAAGTTGTGTACTTTTTCCCGTCACCGCTCGAAATATCTAATACAAGATCGCCATCATTATTAGTGATGTTGCTACCAAAGACACCATCCAACATAAGGAAGATCATTTTTTGAAACTGTCTTTCCCAATAGTAATTGACACGATCCCCAATTGCTCTCATTGGATCTGATCCCGCAAGCTCTCCCGCTAAATCTTCTGCGCTCCAAGCCTTACCATATTCGAATACCCGAGCAACGTCTTTCCCTGCTTTGATTTTTTCTGGAGTCAATGCAAAGTTTGATTGAATCGCCTCTGGATCTCCTTCAAGATCGTTCCAAAAAGGCATATTGACTGTATCCCCACCACTCGGAACAATTAAGCCCGGTACAGGCTGAATAATTCCACTTCGATATACCGCTGTTTGTTCAACAGTATTGTTCATTGTGTATTGGTTAAAAATTTCTGGGATGATAACATCCTGAACTCTAGTTACTGTCATTTAAATTCTCCTTTATAATCCATAGATTGCAGGATTTCCGCCTGCTTGGATAATTAATTTTCTTGCTTGTTCTGGATCACTTTTCAAAATGTGACCTTGCTCAGTCAGGTTTAAATGGTCCTGACTAAATGGATTCTTGCCTGTTGGTGAATGAACACCTGAATTTGCTGTGTCGTGTGGCTGCCTACCTGCTAAAGACGGAGCGCCTTTTTGGTCTTCCTCAAAAAGATAGCTGTCGCTTTCCCTGAGAGCCGTTAGCTGTTCGTCAAGACCAATCACCTTGCCGTCAGCTAATTTCAAACCATCAAGATTTAAATTGGCTTTAACAGCCTTGATGTTTTTTGACTTCGCATCCCGCAATGCTGATTCAATCGCGAAGTCAAAAGCCTGCTGATCTAATTTTTGCTGATACTCCTCAGCAGTTTTTTTGTTGTCTTCTTGCAATTGTTCAATTGCCGCCTGAAGCTCTTCGTTTCCTTTAGCCTGTTTCTGCAAGGCAGTCAATTGCTGGTCCCGCTCGTCAAGCTGGCTTTTCAAGTCCTTCTTCTCATTGTTGACTGCATCAAAACGCTCCTTTGGGAACCATTGGCCGTTACTGACAATATCAATCTTTTGATCTCCGGCTTTTTCGATCACCTGAGCATATAAATCATCACCGAGCAATTCTTTTAAACTCATTTCATTCTCTCCTTTGATGTTTTTTTGCGTGTCCACCTCACGCGCAGGATTTACGTTTGTTTTTGCTCTAAACCTTTAAAACGAGCAGACAAAAGAGCCTTTTAACGTCATGCTCAGGACAAAAGAAAAAAGCTGTCACATGAGTAACCAGCTTTAAAGCTTACCTATTTTGTTATCGAAAATGTTTGTTAGCTTAGGAGCAACAATGCCCCATCCATTAAATTGACTAGAGTGATTGTCTTTCGCTCTGTACTCTTTCTGTAATTCAACCATTTTTTCAGCAGTCTTTGTATCAAATGCTTTAGGAGTAAACAGTGATTGCTTCAACTCACTGATAATCTCGTTGTAGCTATCAGAGTCATTATATTGAATTGCACTATTCAACATTTCTAGGAGGTATTTAATACGTTCGTTCTCTTTCATGAATCATTTCCCCCTTTCCTCAATGGATTTGTACCACTCTTCATAGGTTTGGTATGGGATGGTCTCGCCAGCTCCATTCCCGCGCTTACGGGCCCTTCTTGTATCCGGCAGCACGCCGTTTACTTTGAAAGTAATCGTGCAACGGCAGTTAATATCATCCTTGGCATTATTCATGTGCCCCGGAGCCGGCCCGACGCCGCCGTAAATTGATTTGAAGAGCCCATTGCGCTCTATTGTCTTCCCGTCCAGCTTCCTGTGCCCGGCTCGTGTTTTAAGATCAAGGGTAGCATTCCACATTTTTTCAAGATTGCTCCGTTTTGAGGCCTTCTCAGCGCTTTCCATCCTCGCCGACACTTGTACCCTATGAGCTTCTGTTCTCGCTACGTCACGGGCTTTTCTGCGCGCGAATTCCGTCGCTCTTTCAATGCGGCGGGCGATCTTTGAATAATCCTCCCCCGCTTGCAGGCCCTGAGCGACGGAAATTTGAATCTGTCGGACATAATCGTCTCGATGTCGCCTGTATATCGCTGACAAAGTCAATTCGGCTATAGGGTTTAGAATGGCCTGCCGAATGACTTCGGCTGTCGGGATGCTAAAACCCAAGTTTACCACAGATTCCAATTCAAATAGATAAGCAGAACGCATGTAATTCTCTAAAAACTGCTTGGCTGCTAATGCCTCAACAATTGTCAGAATGGTTTTGAAAGCCTTGTGAGATTCCTCGGCCATCCTCTCCATTTCCTTGTTCAGACGATTGTATTTGTTGGCATCGGCAAAAGTAAGCTGGCCGTCCTTGCTGTACTTCGCATACAGCCGGGCAATTTGTGCATTGATCTCCTTTAAGCGAGACGCAAAAACGACATCAATCTTCTGAGCATCCTCAGTGATCATGTCGTCCAGGTACTTATCAATATCATTCTGGTTCATCTTCATCACCGCCCGCGTCTGTTTCCACATCCGTTAACGGCGGCATGCTGTTCCTGTATTCGATTTCTTCAGATTCAATTCGCTTCATTTCAGCTTCTACATCGTCAACCCATGGATGATGAGCGAGACGGGTTTCTTTGCTTAAATCAGTGCTTTGATTACCCATCTGCACCTCTTCAAGTTCATTGGTCATACGTGAACGATTGAATGTCATTTGTAAGAGAGTGTGATCGTATTCCCCTTGGCCGGTCATCCGCAAATATTCAGTAAAAAACCAAAAGAAGGCATGCAAAGCCGGACGGAATTTCCTCTCAGCTTCATTTGCCTTCAGATCAAGTAAAGAATATAGGTTTTTAATTGCAACGTTCGTCGGTGAATTTCCCACTTTGTCAGGATTATTGTTAACTCCCTGCCCGAACCGGTATATATTTTCTTCAAGTCGGTCAAGGTGGGTGTTCGCGCTGTCAATCGGTACTTCAGCAGTTTTCATATCCATTCCGCCATCCGAACCGACTTCAACGGCCTTGTAATAACGTAGATTTGTCATGAACTCGCTCAAATTTTGACCGCCGAAGTTTTTAAGGATGTAAATGAAGTCTTGCATTTCATCAAAAGTATTTGCGTTATTTGAAATGTTGCTGTTGTATTGATCAATTAAATCCTTGTAAAAAACAAGATCGCTGACGCCTTCTTCATTGTTCTTGAACTCGATTAAGGGGACTTTTCCCCATCCATACCCGGCATTACCTAAATAAAAATGACTCTCCGGGTTTCGTTCGTAGTCAAAATCAAGAACGAGAGTGCCATCGTGCATTACGTAGTAGAATATCTGCTCATCCGTATACAATTCGACCTTACGAGTGTATTCATCATCAATGTTTTTCACATCATAATACCTGATTGCATACAGAAGCTTCCTCTTTTTCGTTGTATCGTATACCGCAATGACTTCTTCAGCAGGAATCCGGATAAAATCAAATTTCCCGTCTTCATCAACAAACGGGTGGAGCCATTCACTGCCCTTATTACTGGCGTTTTTCAAAAGCTCATTCATTACGTCATCAAAATCTTCGTTTACAAAGTCGTTGACCAGCTCCAAGAACTTTGAATCTTCAGCATTAAAAGTGATTGGTTTCCCGACCAGATATTGCACTTTCTGTTGGACCAGCAGCTTGTGCCAGTTATGAGAAATACGGTTATTGGGCTTTTCCGTATCTATTTTGCGTACGCCATCCTCATAGAAATAGCGCAGTCTTTTTTTTATGTCGGCCTGATTCATGTAATATGCGACGCCCTCAAGCATTCGGTCACGATCTAATTCGTGTTTATCAATCATCTTTTGAATAACCGTAGTGTCCGGCAGAGTATCTGATGTTTCTGCACTGTCCTCAATGATTTTCAACAGCTCTTCTGTGTGTGTTGGGGTTATTGGATACAATAGAAATCAGCTCCTTTCTTTTTATCTCGTCATGACCCGTACGCCCGGCCGCTTCATATCCCGTTCAAAAGCATAACGAGTGGCATCTATAGTGTGGTTGTCAGCGTCCTCAAGCCGCGCCTTCGGATTGCCATCTCTATCAGTCTGATAGTCGATATTCTCGAATTCCCGGGCGATATTAGGAGTTCTCAACGGATCAATGATAATGGCGTCTAAATCATCAAGCCATTCCTCGCCATATTGAACCGAGTCAGGTCCTTTTTTCGCGCCTGTTATGCGTCGGATACCGTGATCGATTTTCAGTTCATCAATACTCTTAGGCTCGGCACTGTCAGCAGTAATTTCCTGACTCTCATATCCTTTTGACCTGATCCATTTTGCCAGCTCTCTATTGGAAACCTTTTGATCATAAAGCTCATCAATCGCATAGATACTGTTCCGCTTCTTGTCATAGTGCCACCTGACGTAAGCGAGAGGATCAGGACCATATCCAAAGTCAACGCCCTGCCGGATGTTGTCGAATGAACGAACCATTTCATCAGTAATGCAGCCGTTCTCGATTTTCAAATTATCAAATGGCACAACACCACTCCCTAACGCTTCGCCGAGATATTCCCATCTGTACTTTAGTGGGTTCCGTTCCTTAACGATCTCAGCCTCTTCCTTAAAGGCTTTTGAGATATAAGGATTTTCGAGATATGTTGAATGATGGATATATGTGTTCTTTGGTACGAATGAAGATTCATATTTTTTGTTAACCCACGATTGCTTTCTTTTCGGCGGATTGTATGAATAATAAAAAGCATAAAAAAGACCGTCCGGGAGTTCAGCCCGCAGGACGGAATTTTCGATCATTGAAATTTCTTCTTCAAGTTTAAATTCGGCCAGCTCTTCGACCCACAGGAAGGCAACCGGAAATTTTGCGATCTTGAGTGACTTGATTTTTGCCGGATCGTCCGCACCCCTGAAAATGATGCTGTTTCCCCTGGGTTTGTACGTGAGCCTCATCGGCGATTTATTGACATGCCAGTATTCACCCACGCCCAGCAGATCAATTGCCTCTTTAAGCTGCTCGAAAACCGATTCCCCTAATGTGTTGGCGACTTTCCGCACCACAAGTGTACTGACCGGGTATTTCATCATGTCGTTTACTATTCGGGTGCCAATATGCGTCGATTTCGAAGAGCCACGGCCTCCCTTTAAGACATACCGAAGATATTTGTGACTGTTGGCTGCCGCCCAGAACGAACGGAATTTCGGCGTTACGATGTCCGATATTCGCTTAACCTTCGTCAACGTCTTCACTTCCTATATCATCAATGATCGTCACGCCGCTGTCTTTTGGAGCGTCTTTCTCGACTTCGTTCCGTGTTTTCTCGATATTTAAGCGCATTTGTTCCAATTTAAGGCGCCGTTCATCTTGCTCATGCGCCAGCTGGTCGAACTGCTTGATCAGACTCCGGAGCTCACCCATTGCCCGAGATTGAGCGTTCAGGAATGTTGCATGACGATCCCATGCGAATTGTATCTCAAGTTCTTCTTCTACAATGTTTTTTTCATATGTTAAATTGCCTTCTTCGTCCTCATCTTGATGATAAGCGTATTTTGCCTTTTTAAGCTCTTTTGCCGTATCATCTTTATTCTGCACAAACATAATGCGTTGCGCTCGTAGAATGGCTGCATATTGTATCTGAATCTGATCCCATATCATATCAGCAGGGGAACGTTCCTGAATCTCTTCCATAATGGACAGCGTTTCCTCTGGCAGATACTTTGAGAAAAATCCATGCGAAACCGCGTTTCGATTTCTCTCCGGGGCGCCGCCGTTGTTTCCCAATGCATTTTTATTACCGGGTGGGGCGCCTGCCTTTTTTGTGTGCACACTTTTTTCAGAGGGTGCACCCTTTTTTCGTTCCCAACCATGCCGCTGCTTCCACGATTTAATGGTGTTCATTGACACCCCGTATTTTTCGGCAAGGTCCTTGTATTTCATGCCTTTGGCGTAATCCTTATACGCCTGAATGTGCTTTTCAGCCATCTACATTCACCGCCGCCTCCTTTTGAATTGAGTTGTTTTGGAGATTATTTTCTCGGACTAAACTCGTCATCGTGTGCAAGCTGATGGATAGTGTCTTTCCCTATTTCTACGAGTCCAACAGCCTGCAAATATGATTCTGCGTCGTATACAGTCATCGTGGTGCCGTCTTTCATGTTGAAAGTAGCGACATAGCCATCAATCTCATGAAAATTCTTTTCCATCCAGTTAATAAGTCCGTTTGTAGGGCCGGGAAAAACTCTTTTCACTTTACTCATCGGATCATCCCCTTCATATTCTCTCTAAACCAAGCCCACACTCAGAGGCTGTCAGCCGCCAATTGTTTTATCTGAGATTCACTGGACCCGGTTTACAGAGAACATAAAAAAACACCCCGAAGGGTGTTCATCACATTAGCTTATCTCCCAAACAATCAGTGTTTCTTTGTCATTAAGTTTAACAAATTGAGTAAGTCTCACATTTGTTGCTTTATGCTCTTCACCCAATTCTCTGCTAAACTCTCCAAGGAATTCCGCCCAATCTTCTTTAGGTTCGAAGACATGTTGATAAAATTGCTTTACCTTCACACCACTAACTATCATAATTCTCACCTCCCACCTTATTATCGGTTAAGGAGTATGACAAAGGAACTATTTGCAAAATTTGTCGAACGAAAGCGCCCTTCATAAATAGGTGGCAACCGTAAGACGAAAAAACACCCTTTTGACAGGGTGCTCATTTCCGCCTATGCTTTTGGAAATCCAAAATATCCTCTTTCAGAAAAAGCCTGTCCCGGGGCATTTCTTTCATCGGCTCCAATTCCCCGGTCTTTACTAACTGGTTCAGATACTGACGGGTGAACCCCAAAATCTCAAGCGCTTCACTTGTATTGAGTATCTCTTCATTCAGGAATTTCTTGATTGCGTCACGCTCTTTAGGCTTGTACATTTTTGAATCATCCTTTTTTCTCGCGATATTTCAAGTAAAGGGAAAATGCTTTCTCGATGATCGAAACAACAAATAAAATGATCAGGCTAATGTCGAGAGCCGTTTTCAATGGTCCCGCTGCCACATCCTGACGGAAAAACAGCATATACGCCAGGGCGAGAAGAACAACAATATCGGTGGTGGACTGTACACTTTTCATTTTTTGAAAGTGGCTGGCTTTCAGGTATTTTTCTTTAGTCGCCGCATTTGCTATACTTGGAGCAAGGGAGAAGCGCTACCTTCTCCCTCGGCTCAAAATCATCTGCGCTTTCTTGGACGTCTGCGTTTTTTGATTTTGGGCTTTTTTGTTTTAAGCTTTTCCCTGATGATGAGGACTTTCTCAACAACTGTGAGAGTTGTGAGGATAATCCCCAGTAACAATGCGATTTCAGCCACTTTCTTTCCCTCCTTTCTATACTTTAATTATACCTCTTTTATTTACTCACGTCAAGTAATATCGTGGGCTTTTTTCATTATTTCTCCAATAAAAAAGAGCCTATTCACGCTAAACAGAATAGGCTGTGATCTGCTCTATTTTTCATTTTCAGGCGGGAACGTTCAATGTTCTTTTGTACGGTTCCTTTTTTAATCCCCAATAACTGCGCTATCTCTTCGAATGACATGTTTTGCACAGCATGCATCATGAATATGTCTTTTTCTCTTTCGGTAAGCACGGATAGGGCATCAGCGATTCTTTCCTTATCCCAGTCACTTACCTCTCCCTCAGCCTCTTGAACGATTGCATATTCTCCCGGCAGCGCATCAATTAAGCGCGGATCAGCAAGAATCGTCCTTTGGTATGCATCTCTTCTGTCAGCACCTCGGCGAGCGCCCGGCTGTCTTCCGTTCTGCAGCCATTCAAGAGTGAATTCAATATCGCTGATCATGCTACTGATAATCTTTTTGTCGTTGATCTGTTCAGCTGTCAGATTGACTTCAGCTGTATCTTTGTAGAGCCGATACATTTTTCTCGTTTCTCTTAAAGCCCGTTTGTATTCAATGATTAAATCTTGCATTCTGATTCCTCCCCTTATTTGCGCTTAAATGCGCCGCCCTTGCCTCGTTTAAGCCTTTGCATGTCTTGTCCCATCATTTGCCGCCAAAAGCGTTCAGATCGCTCCTGCGCGTTTTTATTGGGCTTTTTCTTTTTCTGCTTCATGTCATCCCTCCGCTCAAATAAAAAACGGACACCAATCAGAGCACAGTGATTCTGTGCAATGATCAGTGTCCGCAGGCTCTCCGTCTTGGACATAGTTCAATTTTCAAGAAAATATTGCTGGTTATATTGATTCTTTCTCAAATTCAAATAACTCTTTTCGCAACATTGGATATATAAGTTTGTAAAAGGCATATCCCACGGCAATACCTAAAGTATTTAATATTAGATCATCAACATCAAAAGTTCGATATGTAGCCCCAATTATACTTGAGATTGTTAATTGTGATATTTCAATAAGAAGAGACACACAAAATCCTACTATTATCAAACGTTTTAATTTACAAAATTTCTTTGATAAAACAGGTAGAAATACTCCTAGCGGCGACAAAAGAATTAAGTTTCCACCGAGTGTACGAGTAATTATAAATAAACTTCCAAGACTAAAAGTTGAAGCCATGCTTTTGAAAGGAACAAAGTTATTATGTTCACCCATGTTTTTAGTTTCTTGTATATCAACACTACTGATTGGCAAAGGGAACAATGTAACAGCTATTAATGCTCCAAAATAAATGAATGTCGCGAAAACAATGATATGCTTTTCAAAATCCCACTTATTTTTTTTCAAGACTAGACGAGCTATTACTCTGTAAATGAGAAAGAGCAAATAAGCAACGACCGACAAAAATAAAGGTAAGGTTCCACGAATCACAAATAATCCCCACTTTTCAAATTATTTGTTCTTAGTTTCTCATATCTACCCAACCTTGTGTAGGGATTCCATTATTGGTTTTTGTGAATTTCAAAAAATACTTTCCACTTTTGTTGTTTTTATAAGTTTCAGTTGATGTAGCATTCCCGGGGAAAGACTTTGTACCAATTGATTCATCACTAAACCAACCTGTAACCCTTCGAACATTAATGTTAAATTTAATTGCTTTTCCATCTGTATGGGCATGTGCTGTCAACTTAATATTAGAACCACCCATACTATAATTTGGTGTAGTAAATTGATGATAAAAATCGAACTTCGGACTATAGCTTGCAGCTAATGCCCCAATTGGAATCAATAGAATAGCACTAAAGACTACAGCAAAAATACTTTTTCTTACTTTCAACATATAAATCTCCCCTTTCATTTTCCATATTATTGTAACATTCGTCCCGAAAAAATCAACTGAATTTGTAAAATTATCAATAAATTTGTAAAATCGTTTAGGGAAATGATTCATTTTACTCGCAACAATTGGGCTTATTGATTTTTGATTACTTCACATAGAATTTAGCTGATTCAAATGTTCCGATGTAGTTCCGCTTGCCGGAATCAGAGTAGCAGTCAAGCTGGATGACATAGGTTCCCTTTCCGGTCTTATTCCGGATCGTTTTCACGTTGAATGATTTCAGAGGCGTTGCCGTTTTGAAGCTGCCCCGCTGTACTAAATTCGTATCAGTCAGCCCGCCGCCGCTGCGCTTCTTGTATACGCCGGCCGTGTAATAAAGTGTTCTTGAGCCTTTTTTCTCGGCTTTCCAGTCCACCGTTGAGGCGCCGGCCGTGTAAGTCGTGGCATCCGTAAACACCCGGCCACTGTACCCGGATTCGTTTTGCCAGCCTGACCATGCGGCGGAAGCAGACGGCGCAACGGCCGCGGCTCCCGTAAGTAATACTGCTGATAGAATGATTGATTTGAATAATTTTTTCATAGTCATTAATCCTCCGTCCTTTCGGATACTCCATTTAGTTTTTTAGAAGTGAAATGAAATGTAGTGTTAAAATCCACATGGAAAGGCTTGCGGCACTTCTCGCAATTCATTTCAAATTCACCCGACATATCGCCTCCCTCAATGTAATCGTAAAATTCCATTAAATACTCGCAATGCGGGCATTTGATTGCGTCAATCACTGAAACTGATTCATTTTTCGTCAATTTATTCCCCTCCTTTTCCTTTGAACCATCCACGGACTACAACATTCATTCCGCGCTCTTCTTCTCCAATTGTTCAAGCTCTTCCCTGATTTCCATGATTTTCTTCCTTCTTTTGTAAATCTCTTTAAAGATACCCTGTTTTGTATCAGGGTCATCGACGATCAACAAAGCCTCTTCAAGCGTCTTCCACTCTTGTTTTTCTCTATGGTAAGCCTGTGCCATTGTAAGTGCGTTCACGATTGTTCCTCCTTATTGTTTTCAATATATTTCATGATTTCTTCTCCGGTAGCAGGCCGTATAAAATGCATTTGATTAGCAAGGTTTGCTTGCGTGGAAGATTCTATTCTTGAAACCTTCTGCGATATTGAAAGAAAAACGTAATCACCGATCATAAATTCTATTTTGCTTCCCCGGTTAATATCTGCTGTTTCCTCAATGTATTTTCTCATGGTATCTGTGGCTTTGAATTCCAATTCGGTTAAGCATAATGCACAAAGTGTAATGGTTGTGGAATGGTCGTTGTCATCAGTAAACGAAACTGATCTCACTGCTTTGCTCCCCGGATGCATCGTGCATGTTTTCTTCATAGGTATAGGCCTTGTAAATTCAATCATTTTGCTTTTTCTCCTTTTCTCTTTGTTCCTCTAGCAATGTTTCTATTGTCATCCCGGTATGCTTCAGAATTTCGTCAATAGCATGACGGACACCTTGTGTGAACTGCGTTTCACGCAACAAAGAACCGTGCGTCAAGGAAAGGACTTTGATATTTTTCTTTAATATTTCTAGCTGTTTGTCTGGTGTCAATCCAAGAATATTCTTCATTTCTTCAACCGAATGTCCGCTATTGAACCAGTCGCCGTTTTTCAATTCAACCCGAGAACCTTCCGGAATTTCTTTGATGGCCGCTATATCCTTTCTGTCAAAAGCCCATAATATTTCCGAGCCGCGCCAGATTTTAATGTCTTTGCTCATTTTTCTTTCGTACTCCCTCTGAGTTATTGGGTCGAAAAATATTTCCGGTTGCGCTTCAGGTTCTATTTCCGCAAATACTTGATCCTTTGATTTAAAAAGAGCAGCAGCCGTTAAATGTTCATTATTCGGCTTTTTCGCTGTTATAGCCATCATTGAGCTGTATGGCTCCGGGAATAATGTAGTCTTCACTCCGCGCCCTCCAATAACTCAGGATTCTGAAATACATCCCCTAGAATTTTGTTTTTCGCTGTTTCCGAAAATACCGGACGCACTTCTCCCTTTTTCTCGTTAACGATGCACCATTGGCCGTCCAACATATTAACCGACCCAATGATTACACCCTCATATGGACTCCCTAGTTCCGTTTCCTCCTGCTCGATAACATGACCTTCATAGACAGTAATAACTTGATGGTTGCATATTTCCGCTCGATCTGTTCCCCACATGAGAGCCGCATCCCAGTCATCACTGGACGCAACAATAACTCTGCAACCATCACGCCATAAAATCCATTTTCCCCCTTTGAGTTCAAGGCTCAACCCTTCATCATCCCAATAATGCATCTGCTCGCCGTCCCACACTCTGTATGCCGTGTTCATAGGAGCGAACCGTCCATGATAAGGACTTTAATGTCCGGATCGTTGAAAGTCCCTGAAATATAGGTGTAAGACATCAACTCTCCATCTTCACCCTTTACTTGCGAATACATAATGAGCGCATAGTCTCGTTCCACTTCTCGGATTTCATCGTCTTGAAAATTTTCGTAATCGTCCGTGTCAGAAATATACTCGTTGTAAATCCTTTCAGCATCCGCCTCGTCTTTCGCTTTGAGAAGCGCGTAATATGGATCATGGATTTCATAGAATTTCATTGTTCTTCCCCCTTCAATAATTGAGCTGATTTGAGAATCTGTTTAAAATGTGACATTGCATGGTCCCAACCGTCGTAATGACAGGGACGATTTAGTCTCTTGATGTCTTCCCTACCTGCTTCCATTTCATTGAACCCTTTGATGACTTCTTTGATATTTTGATTGTCGTACAGCGTTTGGATAGCCGCTTCCAGATAGACTGCCTGGTCAAGAGTTTCTTCAAGTGCGTGCTGCAACCAGCCGCGCAGATCATAGGCATTAACTTGGACGGGCTGGCCGTACTTGGCAAGCCCCTTTTCCTGTTGTGCGTTTAATTTGCTGATGACGGCTGAAATGATCGGGTTGTCGGTGTGGTTCATCAATACCCCTCCTGCTGCCGCTGATAATTGACGGCGTTTTTGTCCATGTAAGCCGCTTCGATCTGTTCCAAAGTAAATCCGAAACCGATAGTTCCAATGCTCAAGAACAAGGCCCAAGCCAAACTGAAACTGGTCTTTTTAGTGCTCTGATCTTTGGACATGTAAGAATTTAATAGCATCCATTTCATTTCTAGGAACACACCTGTTAAACCGCCTTCAAATCCCTTTTTCTTCATTTCGACAAACCCTTCTTCCGGTAGACTCATAGCATCTTCCCAGCCTTTTTTAATGGCTATTGAAAGGAAAAAGTGTAGGCAGTCGACAAATTCTTCAAGCAAAGAATACGATTTGTAGCCATATTCAGGTTTCCATTCAAGGGCGCCTCCGTCCTCAGATGGTTTCCAGTTATACTCCGGTTTTTTCGGCAGCTGGTTATTACTCCAATGCTTGAACCAGCGTCCTTCATTTGCAAATTCAGCTAATTCAGTATCCAGAGCAACATAAGTGTTTGGGAGCAAGTCCTGCCCCTCAAGCCCCTTTTCTTTGATGATCCGATCGTCAAGCACCTTTTGCATTTCAAACATTTTTTGTAGATTCATGATTCAACTTTCTCCCTTCTCCGTTTACGCGGAACGCCTATTTTTCTTGCATGATAGAAATAAGTATCAATACATTCGAAACCGAAATGCTGTGCAATTTGGAAGTGTGTCCAATTCTGGTTACGAAGCTCCGTCCATTCTTCCAGAGTGAACAGGCGATACGGTTTCTGGATTACTATCCCGTTAGCCTTTTTCCAGACGGAAAGAGTAGATGGAGAGCAATGGAGTTCCTCTCTCGCTATTTCCGTGTCAGACAAACCGATTTCACGAAGCTCTCGATATTGCTTTTCTGTGAAGCCGATATCATCAAGTAAAGTCACACTATTCCCTCCTAATTAGCCTTTAGCCTTGTAAACTTGGTCATATGTTCACTTACGCAGAATTCAGGAAGGTTTGCCCTGACAAGCTGCTCGGCGAAGGGCGGCGGAACTGCGTTGCCACATCGCTCAATCTGCTTCTTTTTCGAATACGCTACGCCGTTTATATCCCTATCAATCACGTAATTAGTCGGGAATCCCTGCGCCGCAAATAATTCATGAGGCTGAAGCATCCGCATCCCGATGTCTACGATCTGATAGTTTTCGCCTTTAATCGTGACCAGGCCGAACCTGTCTTTTGTGGTGACTGTATGCAGAGGGTCACTGAGAGCCTGCCCCGTGTCTGACCCGTAATATTTCGTCAGGAAAGCCCTGACTTCGCCAACGTGCAGGCCGCCCGCGGTTATCGTAGGCATTGGGTTCGTCACCGTTTGGCCGTCTCTACAAGTGCCGCGGAGCTTGATCAAGTGACTTGTAGCAAGAGCGAATTTATTGCCGCCGGCCGTTATGGTGCCGAGTGGTTTTTTCAGATCGAGCACCCGCCGGCCTTCCGGATCGCCGTATCCCATTTGAATGAGTGAATTACCGCGCTCCCCTATAACAAAAGGTTTTTTACTGTCAATGACAAAACGTTGTATACCTCGAGCGATGCGCCGCATTGTATTTTCTGAAAGAGGCTTTTTCCTGTTGAAAATTGACGGCGTTTCCAGTGACCAGTCCATAATCTCGGAGGCAGTCCGCCACGGTTTAAGCTTTCCGGACTTCACTGTCGCACTTTTTGGATCGCCATGTGTCGGCTCGGGCCATATGATCGGCCGCCCGTCACGCCGAGCGATTAAGAACAGCCTTTTCCGTATTGTCGGGGCGCCGTAGTCGCACGCCTTCAGCTCTTTCCATTCGACTTTATATCCGTGTCTGTTTAACGCTCTGACAAAGGAACGGAACGTATATCCTTTTTTGTCCGGGTCCGGCCTTCCATCTTTCCCAAGAGGCCCCCACGTCTTAAATTCTTCGACGTTTTCAAGAATGATTACCCGCGGACTTACCGTTGCCGCCCACCTGACCGCTACCCATGCAAGCCCCCGGATGCTCTTCTCAACGGGTTTGCCGCCCTTGGCTTTCGAAAAATGCTTGCAGTCCGGGGAGAACCAGGCTAAACCAATCGGCCGCCCCTTGGCTGCTTCCCTTGGGTCTACTTCCCAAACAGACTCACAATAATGTTCTGTATCCGGGTGGTTTACCTGGTGCATGGCAATGGCCGCCGGATCATGGTTAATCGCAATGTCCACCGAAAGCCCGGTAGCCAATTCAATTCCGGTACTGGCTCCGCCTCCGCCCGCGAAGTTATCGACAATGATTTCTCTGAAAAGTCCCAGTTGTTGCTTGATCATCCCGTCACCCCATCAATCCCGGCAGGACAGCGACAGCGAAGAAGAA
Organism: Bacillus amyloliquefaciens DSM 7 = ATCC 23350; assembly: GCF_000196735.1. Lineage (GTDB taxonomy): Bacteria > Bacillota > Bacilli > Bacillales > Bacillaceae > Bacillus > Bacillus amyloliquefaciens. The sequence goes on along the minus strand of NC_014551.1, from coordinate 586,866 downwards.
AAGCCCCACGCATGCCCCGACCAGCCAGATACTTGTTTTATCCCGTTTAGCGATAATGGTATCGCCGATCATTTTGAGATCGTCAGAACGAGCGACAAGCGTCGGGATGTAGTCCGGGTGAACCTTTAAAAGCTCGGCCGCCTGCTCGACGGTCATTGCTTCGTCCTTCGTGGCCTTCACGTTCCGTTGCAGTTCTACTTGTAATGGCATCATTCCGCAGCCCCCTCCAGTGCCTGAGTTGCAATATGTTCAGCTATTTCAAGAGAATCAACTTTAGGATTTCCGGCTATTATATCGAGAGATTTTCGATAGTGTTCTTTTTCCTTAGTAAGCCGCTGAATCTCTTCCCGCGCCTGCCGAAACTGATTGACCGTGACTTCCTGCTGGCGTTGGTGTTCCTCAATGATTGCCTGCTGCTTAACAGACAGTTCAGTTCTATCAATCAGAAAATCAACATGTTCTTTAGTCATCCAGTATTGATCTGTTGACTTAGCATTTTCATAGCCTTTTAATTTTGAAATACGCGCTTTAATTTCCTGTAATTTATCCATGCCCGTTCCTCCCCCGCAGGGGAAACCCCTGCTATTTGAATTTGTGGCCGATCTCGTAATCACAACGAGCCAGGCCGCCTTTTATTGTTTGAATGATTGTTTTACCGTGTTCCGGGGCGTCCATTAAATGAGCAGTCCCTTCAGTGCCATCTAAAACGATGATGCGAACTTTCCCCGGCTCGATGCTTTGCTGAATAGTTGTTTCATGATTTTTTATTTCTGTTGGCTTGTTCACTCTGGCCGCCCCCTGTGCTATGATAGAAGTACCAGTTCATATCAAAGGCACTGAGGCGCAGCTTCGGTGCTTTTTTACGTTTTACGACGGCAGCCGCATCGTTAAGCCGGCAGATGGCTTTAATTCCTCACGGTAGATGATTGGATGCTTTTCGACGTATGCCGCCAACTGCTCCGCCGTCATTTTCCACTCCTTAACTGGACCAGGCTTGTATGGATCGATTTTTTCTTGCATAGCGATAACCTCCTGAATTGATTTTGGGAATTTCTGAACCTCCAAGCTTTTTGCAATCCGCTCCCATGCGGCTGGCGCATCGTTTGTAATCGGAACAGAGCATCATGCAGGCCATGAGCTTATCTTCTTCCTGCACCCACAACGGCCGATCGTCTACGATTACCACGTTTCGCAGTGGTCTTCCCCGCCTTTCTTTTGAGTTTTTTCAGCTCGTCCAGCTCAATGAAGCCGAGTGCCTTATCCAGCGCCAGCACCTTGAGTGGCGTCTCGTAAAGCCGCTCATACAGCTTGCGTTTGATGGCAAATTCCTTTGTTTCCACGCCCTTGATATCAATGATCTCGATACTGCCGTCAAGGTTATGAACCTCAAAGTCTGCAATATATTCAATCTTCCGAAAAGTCTTGCCGTTCTTTTTGAATGCCTCTTGAAGCAGGAACCGCGGCTGCAGCTTAAAATCTTTGATCTGCTTGCTCATCTTGAGCCATTTCAGCTGTTCATAGTATTTGGCTTCGGCCCGGCTATCGAACGTGATGCCGTCCATCTGCGTTTTTCTGGCGCCGTACTTATTTGCTGGCATGCGATGCCTCCAAAAGCTCAGGATTTTGGTGAATATTGCCGATGACTTCTAAATCAACATGAGCTACAAATACAGTAGTCAAGCCTCGCTTTATTCGCTTGAATCTAAAACCTGGCACCTCTTTTGTCCAATAGATCCCGTCTGAAGCATGTTCAGCCACTTCTTCCTGCCATAAAACTTCTAATAGCTCATTTGAATTATCACGGTGGTTCCTTACAATGTCTCCCTCATAAATCTCCCGGCCGTTTTTGTCCTTTAATCCAGTGAATTGCCCAACTGTTTCCTGCCTCACACTGTAAGCGAATGGAACCCCAGCTTTATTAGAGATATAAGAACCAGGATCAATGCCCATGCTCTTAATTCTTTGTTTAATGATTGATAGGTTCCCGCAATACCATTCTCCGTTGATGCCCATTCCTCGAAACTTAACTTCTCTCATTCTTCCGCCTCCATATCTCTGACTATTTCCTTATCGGCCCGTTCCCGCGTGCCGTCGTTACCTCCCGTCAATTTGTTCCCAGTGCTGAATTTGCTTTTCCTTGTACGGCGCTGTGAGGATGATGGCTGGCAGCAGGATAACCGCTTTAAGCACTGTGCATCAGCTCCATTTGTTTGATTTTTTCCTCAAGCACCCGGATCGCCGGAGTAAGGTCCTGGCCGGCCGTTTGCTCGGCGGGCCCGAACAGATACATGCCGCCGGTTGCTGTGAAGTTCGCTTTTTCCGTCATTCCCAATCTCCTAACCTATGATTTAATTGCATCCGGTCGCCCTTAATGATCACCGTGTAATCTCTGCACATTTGATGAATCCGGGAGCCCAGCGCCTCGTCAATATCCAAAAGTTCACCCGTGTCGAGTTCGGAAGAGATTAGCAGAGGCTTGTGATTCAAGTACCGGTAATTCACAACCGATTGAATTTGCTCAATCTGCCATTCGGTAGCACGAGGCTTTTTGATTCGCCCCTCCATGGTCGTTGCAAAAACTGGCTTGAATAAATCATCAATGAACAGAACCTCAGCTTTTCGCATGGCGTCGAGCTTTGTTTCCAGCTGGTCAAAATCATTTCGCAGATCGCCCATTCCCTCAACGTACGGGAAATACATGCAGTAAATTGATTTTTTCTTGATCAAATTGTTCATGATCGCCGTTAACAAGTGCGTTTTTCCGCTGCCCGGTTGCCCGAGCAAAGCGATGCTGTTTGAACGATTTCCCCTAATGCTCTGAAAATCCTTATAGTATTCCACCGCGCACTCATAAGCGTCCTTGATCATGTCCGGCTTCCCGTCCTTAATGAAGTTTCCAAAAAGGAGCTTTTCGAATTCCTCCGTGATGCCGCTGGCCTTCATAAGCCGGGCGATCTTTTTCCGTTTTACACACTCGCATTGCTTTGAAAATGTGGTTTTCCATTCCCGGGCCTTATCCGGCAAGCATACTTTCCCTGCAAGATAATCCTCTTCCCTGACCATTTGATCGGGGGCCAGGCTCTCCATTGTCTTATGATCTTTCCTCAGTTGGCGCTCTGTGTCTTGGTGAATACGGTAAACAATAATGCCCTTATCCTTGCAGTCAGAGCACTCGTATTCAGCCTTTTCTTCTGAGGCGGCCTGTCCCGTTGAAGATGCTGCTGACCGATCCCGGAGCTTGGTTAGAATGGCCTTCATTGCCGCGTCCATATCTTGCGTTTTGCGAGCTTCCATACTGCTGTTTCTCCTTTCGTCTCTGGCTGAATGGGTTTGAGAGGATTGCTTCAATGTAATTCAGATTGACGTTGTTGCCCTTGCTTCTGAAAGCCTGTTTCATTGCTTCCATGACTTTCTCTTCGCCGTAATCATCCACCATATACCCGAGCCGCTGAACCTCCATTGTGCCAATTGTGCGGGCTGTTTTGTTTTCGAATAGTTCAAATGCGTTTTTCATTTTTTCGTCAACCTCCTGCTGTGCTTTTGGCGCTGATTCTTTTGGCGATGCTGCGTCTGGTATATCTGCTTTACCGTTCTCTGTTTCCTCATTACGCACTGGATTTTCAAAAGAGATCAGTTTGTATTTCCCGGCCTTTCTCCCCTGCGGCTCATATTCTATTCGTTTGAGCTCGATTAGAATTTTTCGATGCTTTATTAGTGTTGCTTCTGTGATTTCTATTTTGGCTTGAAGAGTGGTATTTGAAGTGGTGAACCACTCCCGCCACCCGGTTTTATTGTTGATGTGCATCAGATGGAACCATAACGCTTGTGTTGTTGCAGACAACGGATTCGTTTCTAACCAATTCATGAAGCCGTTCATTTCTTTCAGGTAGTTCATGGCTCACCTACTTCCTTTCACACAGTGCTGTCATGCCGCTGATGCGGACTAAACGTAAGCCAGGTTCATTTGTTCTGAGATAGCCTTCGACATAATCACGGAACAGCTGGGCGCGATTTGGTGCCCCTTCCGTCATCCACTTGTAACAGAAAGGGATGCCAACCTTAATCAAATGGCAGGTCATTTTCACTAATATCAACAGGCTTACCATCAAAAGGATCAGCATTCTGCGCGCTTGGCTTTTCTTCCGGTGCTTCAGCATCAATAATCTCTGGCTCTGCCATTGCGTCAGTAATGTCAATCCGCTCACGTTCCTCGTTATCCTCGATGACTGCCTTTTGCATTTCAACGGAGAGAATCCCCCATTTACTAAGCATGGATTTAAGAACGGTTTTAAGCGCCATTGCGTCCCAGTCCTTGCCCCAGCCAAAGTCCGACTTACTAAACTTCTTTTTGTGTTTCTCTACTTGCGTCTTTGTCCAATACACTGTTTTCCGGAAACCGTTTAAAAGCTCAAAGTAAGCAGCGTAGCCAATAACCGCATCTGATTCCCGTTTTTCAAAATCAATCTCTATTTCCTCGGTTAGTGGGTTCCACTTTTGCAATTCTCCTTTATGGACAGGTATGCAATTGATAGATTTATATTGGCCTGTCCGCAAAGCAAGCTGAATGTATCCTTTGTAACCAAGCTGAAATTGCGCGCGCCCTTTATACGGAACGATCCAGGCATAACCCAAGTTCTTATCCACTGGCAGATCAAGCGTTGCCGCCACCATAGCCGATGAAATTACACTCATAGGTTCTGCTTTTTGAAGAGTATTTTCACTGTTGTACAGACTTAAAATTGATGCTGTGAATTGAGACGCCCTTTTCCCCAGAACTTCTTCAAACCGGTTCATGACTGCCGGAGAAGAAAGCAGGCCTTTCATCGTTGTTCCCTGCGGCTGCCCTGGCGCGTTATTCTGTTTTTGAATGTTATTTTTAAGTGATTCATTTGTAGCCATATTTAGCTAACCTCCTTAATTCCAAAGCGTCTGTATTGAACTTCTTTTGTGACTTTCTCATATACATCTGGAAACTGCTCTTTCAGTTTATTAGTGTCGATCCGGTTAGTTATAACCGGTTTCCAGCTGGTCTGATAGTTTCCAATGAATCCGTATTCTGCTTCCTTCATTTCGTGCTTGATTTGGTTTTCTAATTCTTTCGCCTGCAATTGCAATTCAGCGATGCTTTCCTTTAATTGCAAATACTGCTTTATCCGTTCACGGTTTACCGCTGTAAGATCAATAACCTTGTTGCTTTCCGTTTCCGCATACCTTTTTTTCAGATATTCTTCTGCTGCGCTTGATCCGTCCAATGCGGGAGCAACCCCACCCAACACCGCAGTATTCCAAAACTCGACTTCGGCAGTGAATATCATTTCGATTAATTCATCATCCCGCTCAATTGAATTTATTGCCGCCGATCAGAACAGCAAAGTATGCTTTTTTATACTCGGGACCAAGCACTCCAAGATAGTGCTGGACCTGAACAATATAGTCAGCAGGGATCTCGTCATTTTCCCATTCTTTCAAGTTGTATTCCGATGTGGTCTTACATTCCAGAATGGCCTTTTCTCCAACGATCATTCGGTCAATATTCGCCAAAATGAAATCATGTTCAGGATGCTTCAGCATGGACCTTTTACGCCTAACTTTTTTCCCGCTCCGCACTTCAAATTCTTTTGCGACAATGTCCTCAAGGATTGAGCCGAAGTAAGCCGCCTCACTGGCTGACTCACTGACCGGGACTTGTCCCGTTTTGTCCAGCCATAATTCAAATGCGGTTCTCCATTTGTTTAACCCCAAGATTACGGAGGCATCTGAACCACCGATGCCCTTCCGTCGCTCAAGAAGCCATTCGTCCCGACTCATGTCCGCTGTCGAAGCGAAAACCTCTGCTTGCATTAAATAATCCCTGCCTTTCTTTTGTATGCTTCCGCACCAAGCCGCTGCCATTCTCGGTATGCGTCCATTGACGGGAAGGAAAATATGGGTTTGCCTTTACTGAACATGATTGAGCCGCCGACTTCTCTCAGGCGCTGTTGATCGTCCGCCCGGTCACTGAAAGATGCTGTTATTCGTTTAGCCATGTATAAAACCTCCATTGTTTTTTATGGGGCGTTTTGGTATAATAGGAATACAATCAATTACCAAAACGCCTTACCTAGTCCACTCTGCCAAGTGGGCTTTTTTATTGCGCTGAATGAAACCTAAATCCGAGTTGTTCCTTTAAATAGCGTTTAAGATTGTCTTGTAAAATCATCTCGCCGCTGTCGATTACATAATTATCTGCTGACGTTACTTCATCCCCGAAAAAGTCCTTTTTTGTTTCCGGTTCAGTCGCCTTGTCATGCCAGTTGTTCAAGACCATTGGATTTTCAATATTCATTGTGAACACCTACTTACAACACTCAGGTGAATCCCTCGGGCCGCCATATTTAAAACGGTTTGATGTAAGCGCCCTTTATTCGCCAGTCGGCTGATATCCTCTGTAAGAACCTTGATGCTCCCTGCAAGACTGATAGCTTCTTCATAATCGCCATCCCGTAACGCCTCCGATAGCATGATAGAGAGCTCTTCCGCCGACTCGATTTTTCTTTTTGCTGAATCTGCATCCGATTTAAGAAACTGATTGATCTTCATACCAGCACCGCCTGCCTTTCTTCTGTTTTCGCCATTGCAACCTGACTCATTAGCGCTTTCCGTGTCCACCTTTCAGCCAGTTCCTTCATGTTCAGTCCATGACTACGGGCCAGCGAATATATCAGCGTTTTGTTTGCCGGAATTAGATCAAAAATCTGCTTAATATCGGCCATGGGCAGTTCTTCAGGTTGTCGGCCTGGCCTATCGTTTGCCAGCCAGCGCGCTAAATGCCTTGTTGCTTGCAATGCTTCTTCAAGCTGATGAATCATATTGATTACCGCCGCGCTTGCGCTCTCGTTAAGTGCTGGATCAATTGGTGCCGCCGTCGTCGGGTGAAGTTTGAAAAGGTAATGTACCAGATCAATATGTTCGTACGCCTCGCACGCCTCAAACCACTTGATGCATAATTCCGGAGTAAGCTTACTGAATCCATTTTCAACGTCCGAAACATACCGCTGATCTTTCCCCCCTATCAAATTACCAATCTGATACTGTGCAAGTCCTGCCGCTTTGCGGACACTACGCATGATCCGGGGTAGATTATGCAAATTGTATGGGTTGTTCTCCATATGTTTGCCTCCTGATATATCCAGTTATTCACTGGTAAAATTTAATTAATGAAGGGACAAGCTTGTCCTTTTCTCGAACATTAATCTCCCCAAATTTGTGGAGATTGTTTCAAGCTGTTTCTGATGAAATGAATTTATTCACAAAATAAATCTGACCTTTTCCCGTAACCTTTGGCGTTCGGGTAGTTCTAATTGAACCATCAGGGTTATTCATTGTTCTCTTCTTAATTTCAAAGAGACCCAAATCCATACTTCGCTGTGTTGGTAGATTGAAAGACTCGCCTGTCTTACGAATTAAATAACCATTATCACGGAGCCATTGAAATAACTTGTTAGGTCCAATCTTTACGCCGTTCTGTTGAATGATTTTCGCTAACTCGCCAACAAGCACAGATGATTCAGATGCTTCCACGGATTCGGCGAAAAGAGCTTTTGGCTTCATAGATTCAATTTGCTTATTTTGCTCCTTTAGTGCGTGAAGAGTTGTTTTGAAAAATAATTTGGTATTTTCGTCTGCGTTGGACAAATACGTCTGAATGAACTGTTCATCATTTGCGACATATCCCCCGGTTTTTCTGATTGTGGGTATAACTTCAAAGGCTAACCAATCTTGAAATTGTTCGGCAATTTGATTAGATGCTCTAAAAGCCAGCTTGTACACCAATGGTTCAGGAATAAAATCACCTTTCTCTACTTCTGGAAAGTTATCCGGAAGGTAAGTATTCACACGGCTCCATCGGATTGTCACGTTGCCACTTTTGGCAACGGTAGTGAGGCCTAAGTTCCGAGCAACTTGCTCGGCATCAAAAAGGATTTGATCATTCTCAATTTTGGCTGCAACTTCGAAAATTTCATTTTTGAATGTTTGTAAATTATTCATGCCGAAGCTCCTTTCTGATAGTATGCGGTGTTCTCAGCAACCCAACGCGTGTTGCTCTCAATCCATTTAAAAAGCAAAGTCGTAGGGATTTTTTTGCCACATTCTTCGTTAACCGGAAAATCCGGACGGGCCATCAGTTCCGACATTTTAGTGGGACCGCACCGCAGCACCTCCATCGCTTCAGTTCTCGTCAAGATGTGAGGAAGCTCGTTCAAAGAGCTGAGCCGCTCTACCAACATCTCTGTTGCTCTATCAGCAATTTTGGCAGCGATCTGATCAATGAATTTGTCGTCGTATTGCATAGTGAACATGCTTTTAACCTCCTATGCTGTGTTGAATTTGAGTTCACTACTCGAAACGCGTAGTTCCTCGTCAAAAAAAAGGGTCCAATGGAATCCAAGAACCTGCGCGATAGCCTTAGCTGTTGAGACACCAGCATTTCTTTCGCCTTGCTCAATAGATGCGTATGTTGTTCTTGCGATGCCCGCTCTATCAGCAACTTGTTTTTGGGTAAGATTTTGGGATAATCGTATTTGCTTTAACCAATCCCTTACAATTGCAGGCATGTTGTTCACCTCCATAACTCATTTCGTGTCGTTGAGTTAAATATACTACGCAATTCGAGTCTTGTAAACCCCTTTTTTAAAAAAATGACTCTTTTCGAGTAATCTATATTACTACGCTTATTGTGTAGTTATAATGTAGGTAGTTCTAAAAACGTGATGAGGCGATACTATGAATTTTTCATTTAGACTTAAAGAGCTCCGAGTGGGGAGAAAATTAAATCAACAAGAGGTTGCAGATAATTTAGGCATTGCCCGCACAACATACGCATCATACGAACAGGGCAAAAGAGAACCGGACCATGAGACACTTGTTAAAATTGCGGATTTCTTTGATGTTTCTATAGATTTTTTGCTCAGAGGCGAAGATCATTATAGAGATAAGGCCAGAGAACTCCGTAAACATAATGACGTTCGTTTTGCCGCTGTCGATGGTCGGGAGTTCTCTGATAGTGAAAAAGAGGAGATTCTTGCTGACGCATTAAGGCGCATTGACGGAATCGAAAAAATTATTGAAGAGAGATTCAAAAAGAAGAATGAAGATAAGAATTAATTATTTATTATTGTTTTGTTTAGTTTAAATAATGCTGAACAGATCGCTTTAATTTTTAAAGTTTAGTGTTAAGTTGACTGATGTTCAACTTTAATTTTTAAAGCGAAGCTTGTAATGAAACCTTCAGTTATTTTCCTTTCAAATGAACTTAGCTTTTTTAGCACGCCTCATGAAATTATTAGCAAAATTGGTAATTACCCCTTGAACTTTCAACAATTATAGTCGATTATATATAGGTATTCTATTATATGAACTGGGGGAATCAGGTTGAAAAAGTGGTTAGTTTTATTCATGTCTCTGGGCTTGGCTCTAGCTTTAGCAGCATGCGGGTCGACAGACGATGTCTCTACTGGCAGCAGTGATTCAAAAGACAAAAAAACTGAAGAGAAGAAAGACGACAGCTCCAAAAAGATTGACGCTAGTAAGCAATCTACAGAAGCACTAGGAATGAAAGTTAACCTAGGCGACGTCAAGATTATGAAAGATAAAATAAATGTTGGGCTTAACATTGAAAACACTACAGGAAAAGTCCTTACTTTTTATCCCGATCAAGGTAATGCAGTCATTGGCAGCATGCAATTATCGGCAAATATGTTCCTGACTGACGGAGAAGTCGGCGGAGACGTTCAAGGCGGAGTGAAACAGGAAGGTGTACTTGAGTTTTCAGCGCCGGACGGAAAAGAAATTGATGTTGATAAAGTCAAAGAAATCAAATTAAATTTCGGTGATGTGGTCACAGATGACTTCATGAAAACTAAAGCAGTAACAATCACTGTACCAGTTAAGTAAGGGAGAGTTAACAATGAAAAGAACAACAGAATTTGTTTTAGGCTTATTGGGCGGAATTTTCGGTTTTATTGGAGCAATTATGGCATTAATTATCGGTGGACTCGATGCCTCTTTTAATTCAAGTGGCACAAGCGATATAATTGGTTTGGGCTGGGGCGCTGTTTTCTTATCAATCTTAGGCATCGTTGCTTCAGTTGTAGTTAAGAAGAAACCTAAAGTCGGTGGAGTATTACTTCTCATTTCAGGAATCGGTGGATTGATTTGTATATCCCTCTTCTATTTACTACCTGCTGTTCTTCTTATTATCCCTGGTATCATGGGACTTGTCAGAAAAGATAAAACAGTAACGACAGCAGCTTAAAGAAAGGCCCTTGAAAGGGCTTTTCTTTTCCAGTAAATACAGAACAAACGTTCTTTATAATGCCACTTTAATCTATTTATGGACGCATTTACCGGTGTAAAATGGTACATTTTTCCCCTATAATTACATACAATCAAACAGATTTTCCACAATTTAAGCATTGACAAGGTAATGAGGGGGTCAATTACAACATGGGGTATACGCAAAGTCACTTAGAGGATTGGATCGAAAGTTTTCTCAGGGAACACAAAATAACAACGCCTTCAGAACTTAAACTTGTTAAATTATGCAGGAAGCTCAATGTATTTGTACTTTTTGATGATCGAGAAAGTTATATGTTAGATATTGCGGGGGTTCATATCGTAGGCATAAACAACCGATTAAGCTATCAACAGCAACGATCGGATTTAGCTCACGAATTATGGCACATCTTATTAGAGGGCGGCGACAACGAGCTTATGCCGCCCCACTGGAAACAGTATCAAGAATCAAAAGCAGGTTATTTTTCATATCACTTTTGTGTCCCAACATTCATGCTGCGACAGATGAACTTACCTGCAGATGAGGAAGCCGCTGCACGGTTGGTATCAGATACTTTTAAGGTAACTTTTGATTTTGCAAAAAAGAGACTAAGAATTTACTTTAATAAATTAAACTATCGTTAAGGAGGATTAAAATGGTTGTCTTTAAAAAGGAGAAATCAAAGCGTTCATCTAAAGGATATACTTGGTATTTTGTGATGGAAAACGGCCGCGATCCAAGAACAGGAAAACGCAGACAAATAAAAAGACGTGGTTTCCTATCAAAAGCATCGGCGGAGGCCGCTTATCTTGAATTGAAAACGAAGCTCATTTCAGGGATTGATGTCGGGAAAGAGAACATTCTTTTTCAGGAAATCAAAGACCTATGGTACAAAGAATACAAGCATACCGTCAAAGTCAGTACCCTGCGAGCACGAAAAAGTGAAATAGAGAGTTTGGAAGAATACTTCGGAAAAATGAAAATTAAAGACATAACCAGGGGTGTTTATCAAAAGTTTTTAGATTATCTAAGGGAGGAAAATTATTCCTTCAATACAATAAGTGGTATCCACACTACAGCAAGCATGATCTTCAAATATGCGAGACAAGAGGACATCATAAGCAAAAGCCCGACGGAATTTGTAAAACCTCAGCGTCCAAAGCTTACAGTAGAAGATATTGAATCACAAGAAGAAGCCGAAAACTTTCTTGAAGGAGAAGAACTTGTAGAGTTTTTAGACCTTACAGAGAAACACGGCCTTTTTCTCGACTTTGAATATTTCTGCATGGCTGCATTTACAGGCACTCGTTCCGGGGAGCGATTGGCCGGCAAATGGAGAGACTTAACTTTAGAAGGAGACGACCTCAAAACATTTCGAGTTACCAAAACGCTTTATTGCCCATCAAACAAAGCATCTGACTATGAACTGCTGCCACCGAAAACGCCAGCTGCTGTTAGAGATGTACCTTTATCGGACTTTTTAGCATCTTTGTTGAAAAGACTGAAGCTCAAACAAGCTAAAATAGCATATGCGAATGGGCGAACATTCAGTGATGATGATTTTATATTCGCTCGTCCTGACGGCCACCCTGAGAACATTAAAAAGATGGATACCAGAATGAGAAGGATTTTAAAACGGATGGACATAAACAAACATATTACCCAGCATACTTTTAGGCACACATTCACTTCGCTTGCTGCTGAAGCAGATGTACCTTTAGAAGAGATACAAAAAATATTAGGCCATCAAAATGATGACATAACGAAAAAAGTCTATTTACACACTACTAGAAAAACCAAAGAAAGAACTTCGCAAAAATTCAATTCTTTCATAGGTGACCTCTCAATGAAAATACAGTTATCATGACTCCTATGTGACCAAAATGTGACCAATTTCATAAAACAAAAAGAAAAACCCCTTGAAATCAAGGGGTTTCGGCATTCTTTACATCATTCCGCCCATACCGCCCATGCCGCCCATGTCAGGCATTCCTGCGCCGCCGGCATTTTCTTCTGGTTTGTCAGCAACAACCGCTTCAGTTGTTAATAGCATTGCTGCTACAGAAGCTGCGTTTTGAAGTGCAGAACGTGTAACTTTTGTCGGGTCAACGATTCCTTTTTCGATCATGTTTACCCATTCGCCAGTTGCAGCGTTGAAGCCTACGCCGATTTCTTCGTTTTTCAGGCGCTCAACGATGACAGATCCTTCAAGACCAGCGTTGTGCGCGATTTGACGGATCGGCTCTTCAAGCGCGCGAAGCACGATGTTGATACCTGTTTGCGCATCGCCTTCAGCTTCAACTGCAGCGACTTTGTTATATACGTTGACAAGCGCTGTACCACCGCCGGATACGATGCCTTCTTCAACAGCTGCGCGAGTTGAGTTGAGGGCGTCTTCGATGCGAAGTTTACGCTCTTTCAGCTCAGTTTCAGTCGCAGCGCCGACTTTGATGACAGCTACGCCGCCAGCAAGTTTCGCAAGACGCTCTTGTAATTTTTCTCTGTCGAATTCAGAAGTTGTTTCTTCCACTTGAGCACGGATTTGGTTGACGCGTGCAGCAATTTTTTCAGTATCGCCGGCGCCTTCTACGATTGTTGTGTTTTCTTTCGTTACCACAACTTTAGAAGCGCGTCCCAATTGTCCGATTTCAGTAGATTTCAGGTCAAGACCTAAATCTTCTGTGATGACTTCTCCGCCAGTAAGAACAGAGATGTCTTCAAGCATTGCTTTACGACGGTCACCGAAGCCAGGAGCTTTAACGGCAACAGCGTTGAATGTGCCGCGAAGTTTGTTGACAACGAGTGTAGCAAGAGCTTCACCTTCAACATCTTCAGCGATCAGAAGCAATGGTTTGCCTTGCTGTACAACTTGCTCAAGCACAGGAAGGATTTCTTGAATGTTTGTGATTTTTTTGTCTGTGATTAAGATGTAAGGATTATCAAGAACCGCTTCCATCTTATCAGAGTCAGTCACCATGTAAGGAGACGCATATCCGCGGTCGAATTGCATACCTTCAACCACTTCAAGCTCAGTTGTGAAGCCTTTAGACTCTTCGATTGTGATAACGCCGTCGTTTCCTACGCGCTCCATTGCTTCAGCGATAAGGCTTCCGACTTCCTCATCAGCAGCAGAGATTGCAGCAACCTGAGCGATAGACTCTTTGCCTTCGATCGGCTTAGAAATTTCTTTTAAGTTTTCGATTGCCACGGTTACGGCTTGTTCCATACCTTTACGCACGCCGACAGGATTAGCTCCCGCAGTTACGTTTTTAAGGCCTTCGCGGATCATAGCCTGTGCAAGCACAGTCGCAGTCGTCGTACCGTCACCGGCAACGTCGTTTGTTTTGCTGGCTACTTCAGCTACAAGCTTCGCACCCATGTTTTCAAACGCATCTTCAAGTTCAATTTCTTTTGCGATTGTCACACCGTCATTTGTAATTAACGGAGAACCGAATTTTTTCTCCAGAACCACGTTGCGTCCTTTTGGCCCTAAAGTTACTTTTACAGCGTCAGCAAGCGCATCGACACCGCGAAGCATAGCGCGGCGTGCTTCTTCACTAAACTTAATATCTTTTGCCATGTTAACGAAACCTCCTCGAATTTTTAAAAATATTTATTTGCTTAGCCGATAACAGCTAAAATGTCGCTTTCACGTAAGATTAAGTATTCAGCACCTTCGTATTTCACTTCAGTACCGGCGTATTTTGAGAAGATAATGCGGTCGCCCTCTTTTACTTCTAAAGCAACGCGCTCTCCGCTTTCCAACACGCGACCTGAACCAGCTGCCACGATTTTGCCTTCTTGCGGCTTTTCTTTTGCAGAATCCGGTAATACGATTCCGCTGGCAGTTTTTTCTTCAGATTCTACGAGTTCAATGACAACGCGATCACCTAATGGCTTTAACAATGTAATAACCTCCTCAATAGTATGAATATGTAATTTTAGCACTCAGCTCTAAAGAGTGCTAACACATTTATTATAATAAAGAATCTCACTTCCAATTTCAAGTCATAAGAATAAAAAATTTTCACGCTTACATGATTCTCTCTTACACCGATTTTCTCCTTTTTTCACGTCAAGTTCACTTGTGTTACAATAAGAACAAATAAGTTGATTTTATAGGATAAAGGAGTACATATCATTTGAGAAAACAGTATTGGTATATCATTTTGACATATGTTATCATGCAGCTTTCCGCATTGATCGGCATTCCTTTAATGTACAGATTCGGCTATGCGGGCGGGCAGCCTACGAATGCGAATCTCACCATGGCTCAGGGGATTTATTCCGTCGTAAGCTTTTTTATCTGCCTGATTATCGTTCTCCTGATTTTGAGAACCGCGCCGAAGCAGACATTAAGAAACGGGAAGAAAGCATCCGCCGGCATGTCCATTCTTTGGGCGGTCGCGGGAATATGGCTCGCTTTATTTTCTCAGGGAATTGCCGGGATGATTGAGCAGTATGTCTTTCACGTGAACAGCGGTTCGGAAAACACGAAAGCCATTCTCAACATTATCAAAGCCATGCCGCTTATGATTATCGTTTCTTCTATCGTCGGTCCGATTCTTGAAGAAATCATTTTCCGGAAGATCATCTTCGGTGTATTATATGAAAAAACGAATTTCTTTATCGCCGGACTGATCAGTTCCGTCATTTTCGGCATTGTGCACCAGGACCTCACACACCTGCTGCTTTACACGGCCATGGGCTTTACCTTTGCGTTCTTGTATGTGCAGACGAAACGGATTATTGTGCCGATATTCGCCCATGTCATGATGAATACCATTGTCGTGGTCATGCAGCTCGGCCCCGCCCAAAAATATATTGAACAGCATAGTGAGCAAATGCAATTAATTATTGGAGGATTGTTTGTATGAGGAACCCAATGACTTGGGGCTTGATTTATTTCGCAGTCGGCTGTATCTTTACGTATTTGGCCGCAAGCTCGCCGGGAAGCATGTGGTCTTTTTATTCCATACTGCTGATGGTTTTCGCCGCTTATAATATCAGCATCTCGTTTAAAATGTTCGCTTTCTCATTTAAAGTGAAGAAAAATCAAAAATAAAAGAAAAGCCATTTCTCATCATTGAGAAATGGCTTTTTTTATGCTGATACATCCTGGTCAGATTCGCTGCTGCCGGTCTGCTTTTTCCGATATGCGGCTTTTGAAATAAGAATACTGATCTCGTATAAAATGCAAAGCGGAATCGTAATCATCATGTGAGACAGCAGCTCAGGCGGCGCAATCATCGCGGCGATCACAAGCAGCACAAAATACGCGTACTTCCTGATTTTCGATAAAAACATCGGCGTTACAACACCGAGCCTCGTCAAAAACATGATCAGCACCGGCATCTGAAACAGCAGCCCGAACGGAATTGTCAGCTGCAGCAGAAAATGAAAGTACTCGCTGATTCCGATCACCTGATTGACATCCAAGTCATTCGAAACCCGCTTCATAAAATCAACGACCAGCGGAAATAAAATATAATAAGAAAATGACACACCGCTGACAAACAGCACGATTGAAATCGGAATATAGCTGAGTGTTACTTTGCGTTCCTTCTCATACAGCCCCGGACTGACAAACGCCCAAATCTGATATAGAATAATCGGCGAAGTCAAAATGATGCCGATAATAAACGCGAACTGCAAAAAGATAAACAGCGGATCCGTCAGGTTAAAAGCATTAAGGGTGAGCTCTTTTACTTCATCGGCTTTTTGAAGATACACAATGATAGGTTTTGCCAGAAAAAAGCCGGCAATAAAGAAAACCGCAAAGGATAACGCCACAATCAGCAATCGTTTCCGAAGTTCGGCAATATGCTCCACAAGCGTCATTTGATTCACTCTCATACGTGTCATCCTATCTTACTGTTCTTCTTTCTTTTTTTCCTCTTCTTCACCGGCTAATCCTTTAGTAGCGTTCTTAAATTCTCGAAGCGTGTCCCCCGCAGCTTTTCCTAATTCGGGAAGCTTCTTCGGACCGAAAATAATCACCGCCACCACACCGATAACCGCCAGGCTTCCAGGACCGATCATGTGCAGCTCCTCCTTTCGTTATTCAATTTCTTCCAAAACAGAATAATGCTTTAAGAAATAAACCAATGATTGAAGCTCTACAGCTAAATCTATATGATGAATTCGAATGTGATCCGGCACATTCAAACGGGCCGGCGTAAAGTTAAGGATTCCCTTGATTCCGAGCGCCACGAGCCGGTCGGTGATTGACTGAGCGGCAACCGCCGGAACGGTGAGAATCGCCACGGGTTCATCCTTAATGTGAAGCTCTAAATCATCAAGATCAAAGACAGGCACACCGCCTACCTCAGTTCCTATTTTACTCTGATTCACATCAAAAGCCATAGATATTTTTGTGTTATTATTTTTTGTGAAATTATAGTGAAGAAACGCTGTCCCTAAATTCCCGACACCGATCAAAATGACATTTGTCGTTTCATCCTGATCCAGTGTTTTTCTGAAAAATGACAGCAGGTAATCCACATTATAGCCGTATCCTTTTTTGCCGAGCGCCCCAAAATAGGAAAAATCCCGGCGGATCGTGGCCGAATCGACTTTTACCGCATCGCTCAGTTCAGCTGAGGAAACACGCTGCTTTCCTGACGCGTGTAAATTCTTTAAAAAGCGATAATAAAGCGGCAGCCGTTTTGCCGTCGCCTGCGGAATTTTTGATTGATCCTTGTTCATGATTGGTCCTCCACTTTATACTCAGATGCATCTCTTTTAAAATCACCGTTTTTGCCGCCCGTTTTTTCCATGAGGCAGGTCGGGCCGATGACCATTCCTTTATCCAGCGCCTTGCACATGTCATAAACGGTCAATGCGCAGACTGAAGCGGAAGTTAGCGCTTCCATTTCCACACCTGTACTCCCTTTCGTTTTTACGCTTGCCTGTATATGAAGAACGGCTTCGGAATCCTTTTCCTCCCAGCCGAATGAAATGTCGACGCTGCTTAAAGAAAGCGGGTGGCACATCGGGATA
This sequence comes from Bacillus amyloliquefaciens DSM 7 = ATCC 23350, assembly GCF_000196735.1. Lineage (GTDB taxonomy): Bacteria > Bacillota > Bacilli > Bacillales > Bacillaceae > Bacillus > Bacillus amyloliquefaciens. Next base: position 569,549 of record NC_014551.1, on the reverse strand, counting down.
ATCGCTGACGTCTGCTTTGCAGCCATGATTCCGGCCACCTGTGCGACAGCCAGCACGTCTCCTTTTCCGATCTCCCGGTTTTTGATTCTGCTGTACACGTCATGCTTCATGTGTACGCTCGATATCGCAGCGGCAGTACGGACTGTTGAAGATTTATCGCTTATATCCACCATGCGGGCACGGCCTTCTTCATTAAAATGAGAAAATCCATTCATATTTAAACTCTCCTTACTTCTGATCATACACTATTTTCTCCCTGATGTCTTATCCTATAATGTTCCAATTCTGATGTATTGTTTGCTGACAGCAGGTTGATAAGCTACACTTAACTTATTATAACAGAGGTGAAATAATATGATGATCTTACAAATTAATCAGCTATCCAAATCTTTTGGCGCTGATCCTATTTTAAACAATATAAAGCTTGAAGTCAGATCCCGGGATCGCATCGCCATTGTAGGCAGAAACGGAGCCGGCAAATCAACTCTCCTTAAAATTATCGCAGGTCACCTTTCATATGAAAAGGGTGAATTAATCAAACCGAAAGAATTAACGATGGGATACCTTGCCCAGCACACAGGCATGGAATCTCAGCTTACCATAAAAGAAGAATTGCTGAGTGTTTTTGATTTCCTGAAAGCAATGGAAAAAGAAATGCGCTCTATTGAAGAAAAGATGGCCACTGCCGCCCCGGCGGAGCTTGAGACGCTGATGAAAACCTATGACAGGCTTCAGCAGGACTTCAAGAATAAAGGCGGCTATCAATATGAAGCGGATGTCCGGTCTGTCCTTCACGGCCTCGGCTTCGGCAAATTTGACGATTCCGTGATAGTGCAAAGCCTGAGCGGCGGTCAGAAAACAAGGCTTGCTCTCGGAAAGCTCCTTTTGACCCAGCCTGATCTGCTTATTTTGGATGAACCGACGAACCATCTCGACATCGACACGCTCACATGGCTTGAGCATTATTTACAGGGATATTCTGGCGCCATCCTGATCGTCTCCCACGACAGATACTTTCTTGATAAAGTCGTCAGCCAAGTGTACGAGGTCTCACGGACAGAAAGCAAAAAATACCTCGGCAACTACAGCGCCTATTTAGAACAAAAAGCCGAGCAGTACGAGAAAGACCTGAAGCTGTATGAAAAACAGCAGGACGAAATCGCCAAGCTTCAAGATTTTGTCGACCGCAATCTGGCCAGAGCATCAACAACGAAAAGAGCCCAGAGCAGACGAAAACAGCTTGAACGGATGGATGTCATGGCAAAGCCGCTCGGTGATGAAAAATCAGCGGCCTTCCGTTTTGAAATTACAAAACAGAGCGGCAACGACGTGCTTCGCGTACAGGATGTCTCCATCAGCTACGACGGCCAGCCTCCGCTCTTGAAAAACCTGACCTTCGGCGTTACAAGAGGCGAAAGCGCCGCCCTTGTCGGACCCAACGGAATCGGCAAGTCAACCTTGCTGAAAACCATTATGAACACGCTCAGTCCCGAATCCGGGTCGATCTCGTACGGTTCCAATGTCACAATCGGCTACTACGATCAGGAGCAGGCCGAACTGACCTCGTCCAAACGCGTTTTGGACGAGCTGTGGGATGAATATCCGGACATGCCGGAAAAAGAGATCAGGACATGCCTCGGCAATTTTCTGTTCAGCGGAGACGATGTCCTGAAACCGGTCCGTTCTTTAAGCGGCGGTGAGAAAGCAAGAGTCGCGCTTGCCAAGCTGATGCTTCAAAAAGCAAACTTTCTCATCCTTGATGAACCGACAAACCACCTTGACCTGGACAGTAAAGAAGTGCTGGAAAACGCCCTGATCGACTATCCGGGCACACTGTTATTTGTATCGCATGACCGCTACTTTATTAACAGGATCGCCACAAGAGTGCTGGAGCTGTCTCAAGACCATGCAGAAGAATATTTGGGAGACTATGACTATTACACCGAGAAAAAAGCCCAGCAGCTGGAACTGGAAGAAATGAAGCGGCAGGAAAAGGAGCAAGCACAGCCTGCCGGCAAGGTCAAACAAGACACGAAAAGAACATATGAAGAAGAAAAAGAATGGAAGAAGAAAGAGCGGCAGCGCCTGAGACGCATTGAAGAAATCGAAGCGGCCGTCTCATCCGCCGAAGAGAAAATCAGCGCCAATGAGGAGCTGCTGTGCGACCCTGAGGTGTATCAGGATCATGAAAAAGTACAGACCATTCACGCTGAGAACGAAGCTCTGAATCAAGAGCTGGAACAATTATTAGCGGAATGGGAAGAACTCTCATCAGAAGAATAGTAAAAGTCAAGCACCTCTTTAAGGGGTGCTTTTTTATCCACAGCTTTCTTCCTTGTCAGCCATTTAAGTAAGCGCTTTATACACACTATCCACAAAATTTTCTGATTTTATCCACTTTACTCACAACTCGCAGCCCCTTATCCAGTATGGATTTCTGAATATATACACAATCCTGTGGATATGTTTGAATTATCTGTTAATAAGTCAAAAAAAAGCCTCACGTTTTACAACGTGAGACGATCAAAAGACATTAATTCCAAACCAGGCTGTCCGTTCATATCGTATGAACCCCGAATCCCCTTTTCAAAAGCAACAGTTCCGGCAGCCGCAATCATCGCTGCATTGTCCGTGCATAAAGAAAGCGGCGGGATGATAAGTTCAGGATCTCCCGCATGGCTGAATTCCTGCTGCAGCGCGGCTCTCAAGCCCTTGTTCGCGGCTACGCCCCCTGCAAGCAGCACTTGTTTAACCCCGTATTCTTTCGCGGCCTTAGAGGTTTTTGCCGTCAGTACATCAATGACACTCTGCTGAAAGCTCGCGGCAAGATCCTCCGGAGGAATCACCTCATTTTTTTGCGAGGCGTTATGAAGCGTGTTAATCACGGCTGACTTCAAGCCGCTGAAGCTGAAATTGTAAGACCCTTCTTCCAGCCACGCGCGCGGAAGCGGAATGGAGTCCGTTCCCACAGCAGCCAGCTTATCAATCTGCGGTCCTCCCGGATAAGGAAGCCCCATCGTTCTTGCCACTTTGTCGTATGCTTCACCTGCTGCATCGTCCAGCGTTTCACCGATAACATCGAAGGAACCGTGCTCTTTCATATAGACCAATTCCGTATGTCCGCCCGACACAACCAAAGCAAGCGCCGGGAACTGAAGCTCTCCTATCAGCCTGTTTGCATAAATATGGCCGGCAATATGATGAACGCCGACTAACGGAATTTGATGGGCGAAGCTTAACGCCTTTGCCGCATTGACGCCGATTAAAAGAGCCCCGACAAGACCCGGTCCTTCCGTTACGGCAATCGCGTCAAGGTCATCTAAGCCCAACTCCGCTTGTAAAAGAGCTTCCTCAATCACAAGGGTAATCTGTTCCACATGATGTCTGGACGCAATTTCAGGTACGACCCCGCCGAACCGTTTATGGCTTTCAATTTGAGAAGCGACAACGTTTGAAATGATGTCTTTCCCGTTTTTCACGACTGAAGCCGCTGTTTCATCACAGCTTGTTTCGATTCCTAATACATATATATCTTGTTTTTCACTCATGTAATGTCACCCACATTAATAACGCATCTTCCCCGTTATCTGTATAGTATTGTTTTCTGATTCCTCCGGCCTGAAGACCGAATTTTTTATATAAGGATTGGGCGGGATGATTTGAGACCCTGACTTCGAGAGAGAGCCTTCTTGCCTTTTTTTCTCTGCACAATTCTATCGCAGAGCCAAACAGCGCTTCTCCCAATGATTGGCCCCGGTATTCCGGCTTAATGGCTATGTTCGTAATCTGCGCGTCATCTATAATAATCCAGATTCCGCAATAACCTGCCAGACAGCCGTCCTTTTCAATGACAAGGTAGTGCGCATACGGATTTTCCAAAAGCTCATGATAAAATGAATCCTTCGTCCACGGAGAAGTGAAGGATGCTGTTTCAATTTCATAAATTTGATCAATATCTTCCGGCCGCATGCTTCGAATCGCCGTTTTCGTTTTCATCCCCATCACCCTATTTTTGAGATTCCATCCATTTCGCTTCAGCCTCTGCCAGACGCAAATAATCCGGAACAAGGCTGTGGACATCCGCTTCTTCTTTTTCCAAGCCTAAAAACGCCAGCTCTGACGGCCGCGGATTATGCTGCGCAGCCGTTCCTATCACTGCTTGAGAAGCCAATTCATGTTTAATGGTTTCTTCATGAATGGCTGTATCGTGCCCTAAAAATAAAACCGGAGACGCTTTTTCTCTCAGCATGCCAAGCCAATCAGTCAAAAGCACATTCTGGTCAGGAAGAACGGATTGTAATCGGCCGTCCTGATATTCATAAAGACCCGTATACACTTGTCCGCGACGGGCGTCAAATAACGGGCAGATCAGCCCTTGAAAGTGCCGTCCGTTAGCCGCCAGCACCTCCAGGCTCGATACAGCGGAAATCGGAAGCTTCAGCGACCAGGCCAATGTCTTCGCCAGCGTCACACCGATTCTGACACCTGTGTACGATCCCGGCCCTTTCGCCACTACTATTTTCGTAAGGTCCTGCGGTGTTAAACCGCAATCCGCCAGCAATGAATTGACAGCAGGCATCGCCCGCACGGAATGATTCTTTTTTAAATATGTAATATACTCCGCCATCACCGTTTTTTCACGAACGAGCGCGGCACCCAGCGTGTAATTTGACGTATCAATTGCCAGTATTGTCATGTTTACTTATCTCCTCACAAAGCGTTTCATACCGTGTTCCGCAAGCCGTAAAGGTAATGTCCCTTTCCTCATCACCGGCTCTCTTGATGACGATCTGCAGCCGTTCGACAGGCAGCTGCTCCTGAATTAAATGAGCCCATTCAATTAAACAGACGCCTTGTCCCTCAAAGTATTCTTCAAGTCCCAAGTCTTCGCTTTCATCCTCCATGCGATAAACATCCATATGATATAGAGGAAGCGAACCGTCATGGTATTCTTTTATAATTGTGAAAGTCGGGCTGTTTACCACTCTCGTGATCCCCAGACCTTCGGCAAAACCCTTTGTAAAAGTCGTTTTTCCCGCGCCTAAGTCGCCTTCCAGTGTCAGAATATCTCCCGGCTTTGCCAAAGAAGCGGCAAGCTTGGCAACGGCTTTTGTTTCTTCGGGGTTTTTCGTTCTCCATTGTAATGTCTTCAAAGTGAGTCACCCGTCTTATTTAAAATGATTGTATCCTTTTTTCTCAAGGACGATTTGTCTCTGATCATTGGCTGTCATAAGAACACTTGCTTCCTTCCGTTCAGAAACTGCTCCAATCTTAGCAATCGGAATGCCTGATTGAGTGCAGTAATCAAGCAAAGAAGTCCACTCTTGCTGATACCGTTCCAACCAATTCAAAATCTTCACCGCCGAATAACACCCATTTCTCCCACTGAGGATCCGCCTCAGGTAAATCCGGATGCACGGGCAGAAGCTGTTCTTCAATTTCTATCGTAACTGAACTTGACTCAGCTATTTCATGCAGCTCACTGGCCAATCCGTCACTGATATCATTCAGAGCCGCTCGCTGAAGCTGGGAGCAAAAGCGGCCGACCTGGACCCTCGGAACGGGCCGTTTATGTTTTTTGATAAAATAATCACTCGTGTGAAAAGCAGAGGGAGGTGTTTCTCCCAATAAAAGAGACAGCCCAGCTGCGGACGAACCGATATCTCCCGTAACAAAAACAACATCCCCGGGCCTTGCCGAGCTTCGCAGACAAGCGCGATCCTTTTCGACTTCTCCGATGACAGTAACAGTAATAACGGCTTGACCGGAAGCGGAGACGGTATCTCCTCCGATCAAATCCATCCGGTATAGTTTCGCCAGTTCCGCCATCCCTTCATACATTGCCTGGACATCAGCTTTCTGCCAGCAAGAAGGAACCGCAAGAGATACCAGATAAAACTTCGGAATGCCTCCCATCGCCGCCACATCACTAATGTTAACAGCAAGCGCCTTATAACCGATATCTTGAGGAGAGGAATACTCTGATTTAAAATGGACATCCTCCACCATCGTATCAAGGCAGACAATTTGCTGCATATGAGATGATGCTGTATAAACTGCACCATCATCACCGATCCCTACATTGACGGAAGGATGATAATGCGTATGCGGCGTAATACTGTGAATCAAATCAAACTCGTCCATGTTTCTCCCGTCTCCCTTTCTGACGCTCTTGTGAACAGCTCTTTCTAGTGTATCGGATTATGTTTCAATATCCAAGACTTTAACGATATAAAAGAAAGCTTGGTTAGATACCAAGCTGCCAGCATTTAAAAGAAAACACAAAAAAAACGAAAACATGATCGTTTCGTTTACAATGAAAATGGCGGTCCGGACGGGACTCGAACCCGCGACCTCCTGCGTGACAGGCAGGCATTCTAACCAACTGAACTACCGGACCATTTTTATTTTTGGTTGCGGGGGCAGGATTTGAACCTGCGACCTTCGGGTTATGAGCCCGACGAGCTACCGAACTGCTCCACCCCGCGATGATAAAATTTTAGAAAAGCTTGGCGGCGTCCTACTCTCACAGGGGGAAACCCCCGACTACCATCGGCGCTGAAGAGCTTAACTTCCGTGTTCGGCATGGGAACGGGTGTGACCTCTTCGCTATCGCCACCAAACCATTGAGAGTGTTCTCTCAAAACTAGATAACAGGAAGCATACATTCAAATTAGGTTAAGTCCTCGATCGATTAGTATCTGTCAGCTCCATGTGTCGCCACACCTCCACCTCAGACCTATCAACCTGATCATCTTTCAGGGATCTTACTTCCTTGCGGAATGGGAAATCTCATCTTGAGGGGGGCTTCATGCTTAGATGCTTTCAGCACTTATCCCGTCCGCACATAGCTACCCAGCGATGCCCTTGGCAGAACAACTGGTACACCAGCGGTGCGTCCATCCCGGTCCTCTCGTACTAAGGACAGCTCCTCTCAAATTTCCTGCGCCCGCGACGGATAGGGACCGAACTGTCTCACGACGTTCTGAACCCAGCTCGCGTACCGCTTTAATGGGCGAACAGCCCAACCCTTGGGACCGACTACAGCC